>JBLMZJ010000068.1:0-36115 GCA_050258735.1 Deltaproteobacteria bacterium
GGCATAAGCGAATAACAAGATTTCAAAGCTTGGATGGGCAGTATAGGCATAAACCCCACACTTGGTGAGGTCTACCTCGCTGTAGGTTTCAATATCGATTCCCAGCGTTTTCATTACGATAGAAAGTCGTCGTCTTCAACGGTTGAGAAATCATCCTCGGCTCGGCTGCGAGCGCTCAAGGGTTCGCCATCGGCAAGCTTCTGGAGGTTTTGCAAGCCGCAGGCTATACCCTTGTTGCCGTTCTGGTTGAAGGCATAAAAAGTTATGCTGGCTCTGCCGTAGCATCCGCTGTATAGTTCGTCTTGATCAATAATCGGGTTGACATTTCTATCTACAATACCGGGCTTGTCCTTACTGTTGGCGTTAACAAAATAGCTACCCTTGTATGCCTCATCATCCGCTCGGTCAATATCTCCGTCACGCAGGGGCAGTTTTAGATTGGCCGGTACTTTGCCGCCAAACTTGGATGCGCCCTCTTTCTTGGCCTTATCAATAGCTGCCTTTATATCAGCAATAGTCTTTTTGTCTGACTTCGGAATAATGATCGAGACCGAATATTTCTCTTCGCCCCCGTTAATTGATTTTGGTTCCCATATATTTGCGTAGCTGAATCTAACCTTTCCCGTTATAACTTTAATTGAATTTTCCATGGTTATATCTCCTCTCTAAAATCATCTTCTGGTGTGGTCTTTAATGTGATGGCTTTTCTTTTATCCGAGAGTTGCACAAGGGTAGGTTTTCCCGGTGGTTTTTCTACCAGGCTCCCGAGAATTTCAGCAAACTTCTTTTTGCCCAGCAGCTTCTCCATATCGCTGATTCCGATTAGTGATTGTTTGTAGATGTCGGTGTAGCCTGCAGCAGTTAAAACATCAACTACTCCGCCTTCACTGGTGTATTTCCGGTTGCTGCGCCCTTCGACCAGCTTGTAGCCAGGCCACTCCTTCCCCTCGCGAATGGCAAGGTCAGTGGCGTAGCTGTACACATCGGAGGCCCAGACAGCCAGCCGGTCCGCAACGCTTAGAACTTCGGAGATTTCTTCTTCGGTAAGCAGGGACGGAAGTTTAAAATCATGCCTGGCCAGTTGCAGATGCTCATCGGCCCTGGCCCGGCAGGTGAACCTCGCCCGGCAGAACCGGCAATGCTCTCCGGGCAGGAACTCGCCCTCGCCGTTAAATGCAAGCTTTGCCCTGGGTTTAAGTTCTGTTTTGGCCCAGGCGGTAAGGTCATCGTCAGATATTTCATGGGTTGAGATGTTTTCCAAACGCGGCTGGCAGATGGTCATGTTAACATCCTGAATATCATATAAAAACCCGAATAGCTCCAATGCACCCAAGGCATAAAGTTTCATTTGGGGATTGTCAATGGCTGAAACCGCAATACCTCTGCCATACTTGAGATCAACGATATGTAGCGTGCCGTCTGAGATAATAATCAGGTCACCGGTGCCGAAGCCCTCTGATACATAACAGGAGTAATCCAGCCTCTGCTCAATCAAGATAATAGGATCTTTGCAGTTAGCCTTGACCTGGGTTATAAGCTCTATGGCGTAATCCACGTAAATATCCGTATAGCTCTCAAGTTCCGCACTGTCAAACTCGCTGACAGGTTTTGTGCTGGGCAGACCTAAAAACAACCTCAGCTTATGCTCTGCCAGTTTGTGTGCGGCGCTGCCTTCTGCGGCAAAAACGCTGGTTTGATTCTCAAAGGCTTCCTCCAGCCTTGCCGATCGTGTGCAATGAAGCCAGCGGTGGGAGCTTGAGGCTGATAGCAGTGCATGTTCTCCCATTTATAGCACCTCAGCTTCTTTGAGCAGGTCTTCATAACAGGCTGGATCAACTGCGGTTAGCTTTTTAGCTCCGAACTTTTCGATTAGTGCTTTGACCTCGGGCTGCTTTCCTGCCTGTGACTTCTCGGCTAGTACTGCCCGGACTTTTTCCAGAGTAATAGGTTCTTGGGCAAGGGCATCGGTAGGTGGTTCATCAATTATCTGTTCTGGGGTTGAATGGTTAGCTTCTAAAGCTAATGCTAATTTTGTAATAGCAGTTGCGAGATCATCAGCCTTAATGATAATTTCAACTTTACTCATTACGAATTGCTCCTCCTCTCACAGTTTTCTTATGACCTTCCGCTACCGAACAGTAACACTTAATCCAAAAAAAATAGCTTATCAGTAGGTTCATTGGGAAATGCCTTGCGCATCCCGGCTAACGTCCTGGCCCCTGCCCCTCGTTTATTGTTCAGCACCCGGCTTACCGTCGCATATGAAATATCAGCTCGTCTGGCCAATTCCCGAACAGACCAGCCTTTTTCCTCCATAAGCTGGCGGACATATTTTAAATTCAGTAACATAGTTTTTTGCCTCCAACATCTTATCCCGTTCGGTAACACATTTATCGTATCAACCAGCATTACCGAACGTCAATGCTCACTTTTTACCATTCGCCAAATGGTAACACTTACTGTATAATTGCTTTAGCACCTATAGATGAGAAGCTACGGGCTTAGGGGGAATTGGCGTGAGTTTTGGTGATTTTATTAAAAAAATGAGATCTGAACAGGGTTTATCTCAGAGGGAATTGGCTGATAAATCCGGAGTCAGCAACGCCGAAATATCCCGCATGGAAACTGGAGATAGAAAGAAACCTTCACCTAATAGTATTAAGGCTATTGCCCCATTTCTCGGCATTTCATATGAAGAACTCATGGTTAAGGCTGGTTATATCGAGCACGTTATTGACCACAAGAGTTTTGACGAGCACATTTTCGTGGAGTCCGATGGAACCTTTGTTGATACCTACCGCAAGGCTAAGCGTATTGCTGAACGGGATGAAGAGCTTATCAGCATCCTGGATCGTGCCGTTATTAAGTCATCCACAGAGGATATTGATACTCTGAAAAAGATCCTGAGCAGCTTTGTAAATGACGGACTTTCAGAATCCGATAAGGTTATCCTGCGCGGATTACTGGAGAAGTTTTCAAAGTAGCAAATGCCCCCTATTACCCTTGTTTGCAATGATAAGACCAAGTAAAGGACCAAGTATGTGAATTTATTACCAATCATCAGCACTCGTAATACATATTTTTTTTAGCGAGATGATAATTGATGGCGCAAGATAATAAACCTGGTAGCATTCCGCTTCACCGGCAGCTTTATATTGACAAAATGTTGATGGACTTTAGGAAAACCTTCGGAATTAAAACTGTGCCGGTTGACTGCGTGCAGCTTTTAAGAGAAATGAAGCATGCCGGTTCGATAAAAATCCGCATGAAGTCAACATGTCATCTGCCTGCCGGGCAGCTTGCCCGGACCTGCTATATACCAAAATGCCAGTTGTTTTTAATAAGTATCAGCAGGAGCCAGTTTCATAATGGCAGGCGTTCCAAGTACCCATTTGTTTATTCCCTGGACCGGGTACTTAATTATACAATTGCTCATGAGATTGGCCATATTGCTCTCAATCACTTTGAACTAGAAAACCGGTATAAAGACAGTGAAACCTTAGATCTAGAGGAACTGGAGGCAGATAAGTTTGCAGAATGTCTTCTGATGCCTGAGCACCAGCTGCTTTCTTGCAGTTCCATGTCTAAAGCTGAAATTGCCCAGCATTTTACAGTGACAGAGCAAGCCCTATTAAAAAGGCTGGGTGAAGTTCTGCATAAGACCAAACATCCAATAGGATTTTCCTTTTGCCATATTTGTGGTGAGTCAAAACTTAATGGCGATGATGAGTGCTGCCGGGTGTGCGGGGAAATCTTTTACCCCGGAGAAAAGCACCAAACTAAATGCAGTAATGATGATGGGCTAGATAATATGGATAGGAGCCTTTATTGTCCGAGATATGAAATTATAGATCGCGGTGAAGCTTGCAGTCACGGTAACATTTATGGTTTCTATCTATTCAACCCATACGTTGACGGTTTGGGAAGAATTGAGATTGTCACCGAAAGTATTTATAAATATTGCAGCAAATGCGAGCCGACAGCCACCTTCAAATTTGGTATACCCATGAAAGATTGGGCTCCGTGGGATGAGCAATTTAAATCCAAGGAGATGGAGTTAAATTTTTATGCCCCAGGCCAACCAATTAGGGCTATTAGTAAACAACATTGGGATGCCTTCCTTTCGAGGCTTGTTCGCGATAAACAAGAAATATTGATCGAGGCACTTCAGGGATCATCCGCAAAAATATGTGGAAGGACAATGCTAATCTTTCTTAGTAATACCAATGTAAAAAACCAAATCGATAAGTCCAACTACCTGGAGTTACTTTTAACCTATCTCCGCGATTATATAGAATTAATGCTAAACGACGAAGACACGGTCACAGCTATGAATAATATGGCCAAGACACTGGCACTTTGATCAATTTACATCATTCAATTTGAATTCAGATATCATCAGGCTATCGCGCCCTTTGGTATTTCTCTCGAAGATATAAAGCATTTCAAGGTTCCTCAGTTATACCAACCTCCCACTGAATTGCTATTATCTGCATCCCATCCTTCCTTTAAGTTACATAGAATGGTTTTTGTAGAACAAACAGTATTCAACTGTTATATAATTGAAACAGTTACTAATAAAGAATCGTGGTACGATACCCCCAAGAAGGAAGAGGTGAATAGTAAAATGGCAGCAATAAATGATCTATTACGGCAAATACCAGACCGAGCACTCCGAGAGCGGTTGGAGCAGGAATTTGCTCGCATAAATAAAAGTAAAAAATTCGGACTTGTTTTTGAGGAACATATCCCAGAGTATACTCCTTTATATAATGTTTCCATTCGTCGTGGGAGTAGTGTTGCAAACAAAACCAGTAGAATCGACGATATCTACACGGTGATGAAACTCGATGGCGAAATTGCTGTCTGTCTCCATAAGGTTACATCCGAAGTAAAGGAAATTCCACTAAACGAGTTGGTCAATATTGCCCAATTCGGAGAACCGATATTCCCATCTTTGACCCCAATTGCTAGGATAAAGAACGCACCCGACGATAATCTTTGGCATACGCTCATCGAAGCCGATAATTATCACGCACTTCAACTCTTGGAGTACTTATACCCCAAACAGGTAGACTGTATTTACATAGATCCGCCCTACAATACCGGCGCTCGTGACTGGAAATACAATAACGACTACGTTGATTCTGCTGATGCATGGAGACACAGCAAGTGGTTGTCTATGATGGAAAAGCGCTTGAGAATTGCAAAACGAATACTGAATCCAAATGATTCGGTGCTCATCGTGACGATTGATGAGAAAGAGTATTTGCATCTTGGCTGTCTTTTGGAGGAGATGTTCCCTACTGCCAATATGCAAATGGTTTCTTCTGTTACTAATTCGCGAGGTGTAAGTAGAGGAAGCGGCCTTGCTAGAACGGATGAATATATTTACATACTTCAGTTTGGCAGTTCGGCAGTAAACAGGCTGCCGCTTAGCGACGAATGGCGTGTCAACGTAAAAGAAGATAAACGTGTTACTCATTTGAGATGGTCGATGCTTATCAGGTCAGGCTCACATTTCCTTCGAACAGATAGTAAAAATCAATTCTATCCGATTTTTGTAAAAGAAGATGGAAAAGCAATACACTCAGTCGGAGAGCCTTATTACGGGGAAGATCGGAATGAGGTTGTAGCCCCGGAAGGGACAGTAGCTATTTGGCCAATAAGAAGAGACGGTAATGAAGGTAACTGGCAGATTTCGGCAGAGAACCTAAGAGAGCTGATAAAAAAGGGATATGTAATGCTTGGTAAGTTCTCAGACATTGGGATGCCAATTTACTATTTGAAGAAAGGCGAAATCAATAAGGTTGAATCTGGTGTATATGAAGTTAGCGGGCATCGAGAAGATGGTTCAATAATTTCAGATACTGAAGTTAGGGCGCTTATACCCGGAACGCAATGGAGAATTGCATCCCACGATGCCAGCACAGGAGGAACCAATCTTCTCAAAACCATATTTGGAAACTCCAGGTTTACTTATCCGAAATCTCTTTATGCAGAAGCAGATGCAATTCGGCTTTTTGTTGCCAATAAGCCAAATGCGCTTGTTGTTGACTTTTTTGCAGGTTCTGGGACAACATTGCATGCCATCAATCTTCTTAACGCAGAAGATAATGGACATAGGCGATGTATTCTGATCACGAACAATGAGGTTGCAGAGTCAGAAGCGCGTGAAATGAGCACTACAGGCTTGCAGCCAGGTGACGAAGAATGGGAAAAGAACGGTATCTGCCGTGCTGTCACCTGGCCACGTACCGAATACTCTATCCTCGGCAAACGGGGTGATGGTACACCGTTGGAAGGTGAATACTTTACAAATCAAACCGTAGAGCGTGAGGAAAACCGAGTGTTTTATCAAATTGGCTTTATAAAAGATGCCGCAGCCCTGTCAACAAGCGCTAAGAAACAACTTGTTGCTATACTCAAGAATAAGGACGGAAAGGGACAGTTGCCGCAATCGCTCGTTAAAGCAGGCAGCAAGTTTATTGTTTCCGAGAACCATACAGCTTCCATCCTATTTGATAGTACACATAGTGGCGAATACCTCGATGCTCTCGAGGATCAAGACCATATCACGGAATTCTACATAGTGGCCTCAGAAACATCAGTGTTCGAAGAGATCAAAAGTAAGATAACTGAACTACTTGGTCCAGTGATGGCCTCTGTCAACCTAAAACGTCTAATGAGCAACGGCTTCCCTGCAAACTGCGAATACTTTAAACTGGGCTTCCTCGACAAAAACGATGTCGCTATGGGTAAGCAGTTCAAGGAAATCCTGCCGCTCCTGTGGCTCAAAGCGGGAGCTGTTGGTAAGCGTCCGGAGCTGGATGGCGACGAAATCCCTGACATGATGATTCTGTTGCAAAACAAGATGGCAGTGCTTACCAATGAGTGTAGCTTTATGGAGTTTGAAGAAAAGCTCGACGAGCATCCGGAAATTGAAACGGTGTTCATTGTTACGGATTCTGAACGCGCCTACAAAGAGATGATTTCGGGACTTAAGACGCAGAACACCTATCAGCTCTACCGTGACTATCTGGATAATTTCCGCATCAACGCGAGGAGGTAAGGAAGATGAAAGTTGAACTATTCCCATTTCAGAAGCTGGCCCTCAGCAATCTGAGAGCCCAGACCGCAGAAGCTCTGGGCAGCTATCGTCGTACACATACTCCTCAAATTGTGTCTTATACTGCTCCCACTGGCGCTGGCAAAACAATAGTCATGTCTTCCTTGATTGAGAGCATCCTGTTCGGAGATGAAGTATATCCCGATCAGCTTGATGCCATCTTTGTATGGTTATCCGATTCGCCGGAGCTGAATCAGCAGTCGAAGGACAAGATTGACCTGAAAGCGGATAAAATCCGTCTTGACCAGTGCGTCACGATTACAGATGAATCCTTCGATCAGGAAATGCTTGACGACGGCAACATCTATTTTCTCAACACACAGAAGCTGGGTAGAGGAAGCAACCTGACAAAGCATGGTGATGGCAGAACTTATACCATTTGGGAGACACTCAGTAATACTGTCCGTGAAAAATCCGACAGGCTCTATTTCATTATCGACGAAGCGCACCGTGGTATGCAAGGCCTTGGTGCTGCCCGCGCAACTACAATCATGCAGAAGTTCCTGAAAGGCAGTCCGGAGGACAGACTTCCGGCAATGCCTGTTGTCATCGGTATGACAGCGACACCGGAACGCTTCAATAATCTCGCTGCCGGTATTATGTCCACAACGCATTACGTCGTGACTACGGCAGACGAGGTTCGTGCCTCCGGTCTGCTGAAGGATAGAATTGTTATAACTTATCCGGATACTATCAACAACGATATGGCTGTGCTTCAGGCTGCTGTGGACGATTGGAAGCATAAATGGGAGCATTGGACACAGTATTGCTATGAGCAGCACTACGCTTATGTAAATCCTATTTTTATCTTTCAGGTGCAGAATGGTAGCGGAAATCAGATCTCCTCTACTGATTTGGACGATTGCCTGAGGAAGATTGAAGAACGCACTGGTGAGCGTTTCCAGTACGGAGAAGTTGTCCACACCTTTGGACAGACAAGCATGTCTCTCACATTGAATGGTATAGAGGTTTGCTATTGTGAGCCCTCTCGAATCGCGGAGGATAGAAAAATCAAGGTGGTGTTCTTTAAGGAGAACCTTTCTACTGGCTGGGATTGCCCTCGTGCAGAAACAATGATGTCCTTCCGTCACGCAAACGACGCGACTTATATCGCGCAGCTTCTGGGACGCATGGTAAGAACACCTATGCAAATGCATATCATGGTGGACGATGTATTGAATGATGTCCATCTCTTTTTACCATATTTTAATGCCGATACCGTAAAGGATGTTGCTGATGCCCTGCAAAGCACCGAGGGCGGTAATATCCCTACGGAAGTGTATGGCGAGGCTTTTGGTGAGAGAACTTTTGACACACTCACTGTAAGGCCGAGACGAACTCCGCAGGTGAATACTGCGCCACGCCAGATGCAGCAAGTGGCGGGACAGCTTACCGTTACAGACATTCAGCAGTCTTCTGGTGAAAGTACTCCGGCAGAGGGAACGACTACTGCCGAAACGCATATCGCAACTTCTGCGCCATCAGATTCCAGCAATCACATCACGTCGGTTCAGCCCCCTGAAACACACGATGAAGTACATACTCCTGCTGATATAAATCAACCTGCAGCATTTTCTACAGCTGTAGTAGAGGAAGTGCTGGAAGTTGAATCAACGTTTGACCGTGAGGAGGTAATGAAAGCAATCAATGATGCTGGTCTTTTGACATATGATGTCAGAAGTGTGCGCATCAACAATTACCTTCATTCTCTGTTTGCGCTGGCACATCTTTTTAGCCAGTCTCAAATCCATGCCGGTGCTTACGATGAAGTCGTGGTCGATATTGTTAGCATGATTCACAACCACGTTGAGACGCTGAAGGCAACCGGAAAATACTCCGAGTTGGCTACTAAAGTGATGCAGTTCAAGCTAAACACACAGGTGTTTGATGTCTTTGGTGAAAGCGTTGATAATAATGCCATTCATGACCTGTTCTCTGCCACAGATACCGATTTGGATAGGCAGTTCAGACTTGCTGAAATTAAGCTCGGTAATGAAGGCGTCGGAATCAAGTATGGTCGCCAGTACGAGGAAGAAGACAAGCCAAATGCCTACAAAATTGATGTGATTCTTTTTGCAGCTGACAGTGAGTGCATTGCGGCACTCAACTCTTATGCAAAAGACCAGTTCCATCAGATGAATGACACATACCGTCGCCGCACGACGTCACTTTCCACTCGCTTCAAGAAAAAATACAACGACATTGTATCTGACGGTGATGTTGTCAGCGAACACAATTTTACATTACCCGAAACCATAACCTGTGAACGCAATGCAGGTGGACGTGTTTATTCTAATCATCTTTTTGTTGGTGACGAAGGCACAGCAACGATAGCATTGAACACTTGGGAAGAAGGCGTTTTGGATGAAGAGTCTGTTCGACCGGACTTCGTCTGCTGGCTTCGGAACCCGTCCAGAAAATCATGGTCTCTGTGTATTCCGTATGAAAAAGATGGAGTCAAAAAGCCTAGCTACCCGGATTTTATTATTATCCGGAAAGACGAGAACGGCGGATATATTATTGACATTCTCGAACCACACGATCCCACAAGAACGGACAACCTTGGGAAGGCTAAAGGCTTCGCTGAATATGCGCGTCAAAATCCCGGCGTAGGCCGTATTCAGCTTATAAGAGAAGGCCGCGACGCATCCAACAGACCGAGATTCAAACGCCTTGACATGTCAAAGAGCGCTATCCGTGATAAGGTTACTCACGCAATAAATGATGACGAGCTTGGGCATATCTTTGATACGGACGGCTTCTTTGATTAATTTCAAAGCAAAAAATCGATGAAAATTGGTATCGTTTGTACAAAACCTTCCGCAGATATATTTCTGAAATGCCTAGTTTAGTGACATATGAAATAGATGCCGTAAGGAAGCAAGCTCCAATAAAACGGTTGATAAGTTATCTCGAGCATTAACTCAGGACGGAATAGATTTAGAAGCACAATTAGCAATAAGACAGATGGTTTTACAAAGAATTGAAGACAATCTTGCGGATAAAAGAAACAGGTGAATTCGATCAAAAGGCTGCAGAAATTAAGTTGACATTCCCCATGCATTCGCTACCGCTTCTAGTTGGTCTTTTGGGAACTTTGTTGTCCAGTAATCTTCAAGTATCAGAGGTTTCTTCTCTAGTCTTTCTAAAATAACTACAATTTCAGGTTGAGAAAAAAACAATACATCTTTTCTTTCGGTTGCAATGGACGCAATATCGTCACCATTATCATCAATAAAGGTTTGTAGAATACTGATAATATCATCGTTAGGCTCATATAGAATAGCAACATCATTAAGAAAGTATTGGCTTAACTCGCTATCGTACCATGCTGCTATACGCGAGTAAAAAAAATCGCCTAACAATCTTAGAATCCTAGTAGGATTGGACGTTGGTAGAATGTTAATCATATCAAGTATTCTTTGAAATTGGTTGTCTGCGATCTCCATCAAAGCGCTCAGAGCATTCACCTCTCTTTTTATATTATGCGGAAGTTCAATATCTGGTTTGTATGAGAGAATATGCGAAAGCTCAGACCAGGCGTTTTGACAAACTGTTCTTAATTGAAATTCACAAATCATTATATTCTCTGAGGATACATTATTAACAATATCATAATGAATCGATAGATAGCCAAATGTGTCGTTATCCGCTATTTCCACTTTATTTTGCCTCTTTATAATACGTTCACCGAAAGTTCTTTGAATAAGTTCGTCGGATTGCGAAAGATCAGACAAAAAGTGTACTATTGCACGGGCACCAACCTTATCTGTTAATGCAGAGTAGCTAATATTTTTTCTAAGCATCTTTTTTAGAAGACTTTCATTCTCTTTGATTCGATAAGAAAAAGTAGCTTGTATTGACGCACTTTTAAAAGCAGCTTCGATCTCTTTAACAAGATCATTACCATATTCTTCATAATAGTTCTGTTCGCTTAGCCACAACTCTCGAGCTTCATCAAGTTCAATATTATTCATTTTGCCCTTACCTGTTTTAATCTATCTGTGATCTCTATCTTCATCTCACCATTTTCCAGATCATTTACTTTAGACTTTGCATTGATAGCTTCTTGTGAACCAAATATTGAAATACCGCTTATAAACTCATATTGTATTTTGTTCAATTTACTCTGTATTAAGCTACACTCTTTAGCAAAACTTCCAGCAGCTACTCCGTTTTCTCGAATAAATTGTATATACTCATCTCTATTTTCTACTGGCAATACTCGTCTAGCAAATTCTACAGGACTAACTGTTCTGGTTTGAGCAGTTAATTCCGATATTAAATGATTTAGCATAGCTCCTTTTTGTTCAGCAGAAACAAGTTTTTCATTAATATACTTTTGTGTGATTTCATAGTATTTCTTAGTTTGTATTTGGGGGTCTTCAGTAAGCATACATCCCAAAAAATCTTTTAAGAAGAAATCTGCTACATTACTATTAGAAAATCCATTTTGAGGATCACTAAGTACACCCAAAATGCTATCTTCTATTAAATAAAACATAACAATTTTAAATAACTTAGTCTTTTTTGTAAGCATTAGATCTCGTATATGTTCAACATTAAATGTCATTAAGCCATCCTGTACTATTTGTTGTCTAATCCGAACTCCTTCTTCTTTCTCAACCTTTAAAATGGCTAACATGGGTTTTTCTCTTTCAGTACATTTAACAAACAAGAGTAAGCCACCTGAATTTATGGCATTCTGACTATCAAATAAATATTGTGCAATTTCCTGTGTAATCGCAATATGTCTATTTATATCCCCATTAAAATATTCATACACTAATCTTCTAATAGGAGATTCACTTAAAGGATTAAAAATTACGTCAAGAGCTAGAGTTGAGCCGATTGTTCCTGTAATTTTATCGTGAAAAAACCTAATTATTTCTGCATTTATTGGAGAGGCAATCTGACTGAACATTGGCTGTAATATTGGTGTATCTGGTGTTTCCCGAAGTATTCTTTTTGAGTATTTTTGGGGGATATCATGTACAATCAATTCCTGTATTTGAAGGTTTCTTAACAATGGTCGCATAGCGTACCTCCATCCCAATACAATAGCACTACCTAAGTACCACCGTAACCATTACTTGGTACGCCTTAATTATACATATATATCCATATTACAACAACAAGATATTTGGGAGAATTATATAGATAAAATGCTATGAAAAACTGATTAAATTAAAAATATATGTCAACCAATTCTTTTTAAAAACATGCCAATTATCAGGTAAAGGACGCAGGCATCGACTCATTAAATAGTTACGCCCGGCCTTAACCTTTACAATTCCGCACGATCCGCTATCATTTCGCGCATTTGTTTATTTTCGCGAAATGATATAACCCCCTCAAAACAAACATTCCCCCGCACCAAACGTCTGAGGGAACATAAAACACATATTCTAATTAAGCCCGAAACTCCGGGAACCCTAGATATAGCCTTATTCCCTTTCTATTAACACGACTGTCTCAACGTGCCCCACGTCCACAAAGGTCGCTTCCAATGTCCCCCTGTCATAAAGACTGGCGGGCAGAAACGCCACGGCCACCAGGAGGCCCATCAAGAAAGCACCGCTTATCATCCAGTATCGGTTTTTCTTGCAGGCCAGGGCATACACAACCAGCAGCAGCCCCACATAGTAGATCGATATGGTCCACACCGGAGGTGCTGCCACCCAGAAATATGCTCCCGGCAGCTTTACCAAAAAGGCATTTATCCCCCGGATCAGCTCGATCAACCCACCGGCTGGATTCAGGAAGAGCCCTGCCAGCAGGGGCAGCCAACCGGAAAAGATCAGGGCTGCGAACCCCAGGACCACTACTGCCCCGGATAGATAACCCAGCAGAATGTTACTCAAGATCGAAACCGGGCTGAAGAGGCTAAAATGATACACCAGTAGAGGAAACATCGGCAACTGGGCACAGATCGGGATCAAAACCAGGTCCCACAGCCGGGATCTATAATCCAACTTGGCTTTGATCAGAGGAAAAAGATAAACCAGCCCCCAGGTAGCCAGGAAGGTAAACTGAAATGATATCTGCAAAGGGGCGCAGGGGTTCATTGACAGAATGACCAGTCCCGCCAGCCCAAGACTGTTCAGCATACTGTTTTCCCGTCCGCTGTAATAGGCTATGAGCCCAAGGCCCCCCATAATGGAAGAGCGTAGGACCGGCGGCGGCCAACCGGTCATACTCCCATAAACCAGGAGCAAGCCGATACCGACCAGCAAACGGGCGCCCCGCTTCAGCTCCATGATCGAAGTAAGCCAGGCAGCGACCAACAGGAGAAAGCCGATATGCATGCCGGAGACTGAAAATACATGGATGATTCCGGTCTTCTGGTAATCGCGGTATTCCTCAGGGTCAATACCTTCGACTATTCCCAGCAGCATACCCAGAAGTATATCAGCATCTTCCTCTGGCAGTATTTCCTCAAATAGATCCCGGGCCTGCGTTTGGTAAGTCACCAGCCAGGCAGCCGGTCCCCGGGGGCGGCTTAATATTTGTACAGCCCCCGGCTCCTTGATGGACATAGTGTAAAATATGCCCTGGCATTGCAGGTAAAACGGGTAGTCGATCTCGCCGGGGTTCCCCGGTGGCGCAGGTTCTTTCAGATCTCCATGCAGGCTTACCCGGTCACCCTTTTTTAACCCGGCATCGAAAAAGCAAAATACCTGGACCTTTTTCAGGTATTTATCCTGCCCTTCAGCCTTTAATACGAAACTGGCCGTTCTCCCGTCATAACTCGGATAATCATCGACTCTCCCCACTAGATCCTGTTGATGTAGGGTCGGTAATTTGCCGGGCTGCGGCGGGATGGTCAGATCGCTGTATACGAAGGACACTCCGATGATCAGTGCTGCTGTCAGAACTCTGACGGCTATTTTGGGCTTTATCCAGGCGGCAGCCAGGAGGAAGCCAATCATAATCAGAGCAGGTACCAGGAGGTGATAAAAGGCCAGGATTGCTCCAAGGCAAGAGAATAGGAATATCCCAAACCAGACCGGCATCATACGCTCATTTGTCACCGAACGGTGATGCTGTTCTTGATAGCTTCATATTTTTTGTCCCCGATGCCGCTGACATTATTTATATCCTCTACCGAGGCGAACGGTCCATTGGCTGTTCTATAGTCGATGATCCGCTGCGACAGGGTGGGACCGATGCCATCCAGGGCATCAAGTTCCGCTGCCGTAGCGCTGTTTATATTGATAAGGCCTCCACTCTGTATTCCTCTGTTATTGTTCAGCGATCCCGGGTTTGCGGAGCCTGCTCCATCGGCCGGCTGGGATTCGGTTATTTCACCCAGAGCAGGTATGTACACGGTCTCCTCATCAGCGATTTTTCGAGCCATGTCGATATGCTTCATATCAGCCGTATCCAAGGCCCCGCCAGCCATCTCTGCCGCCTGGTATACCCGGGCACCCTTCTGCAGGCGATATACTCCGGGACGTTTTACCTCGCCGGTGACATACACGGTTATAATTCCTTTATCGGTTGAACGAGAAGGTACATCAGTTGTATCAGCTTCCCGGGATTGTATCGATTTAAGCGATTGTTGGTTCTGTGCTGCCTTGATCGAACCATACTTGACTCCGCCGGCAAATGCCAACAGCAGCAGTACCAGAGCTGTGGCCAACCATTTCCTGTCAATATCCATAGTCCCCTCCTTGTCCCATTATTCTCCATTTATTTCTTTTTTCCTTTATTTTTACTTTTTTCTTTAGTATTAAGGAAAATGCCGGTCTACTTTTTTATTTCACAAGGCAGGACAAAAGCATTTGCTGGAGAAATTGTTAACGCAAACGTATATAATTAATAGTATGAAGCTATCATAACTGATTTTTTAGAGGAGGAACCTCAATGCTGGACATTGCTGCATTGGCCCGGTTGGGCGGTGTCAAAAAATTCGGAGAAGACGAAGTTTTTTTTAATTTTGGTGATCGTGGAAATGAAATGTATATTATCCTGAAAGGCCGGGTCGGTGTTTACATAAACTCCTTTGACGGTTTTCCCGCCAAGTTAAATGAACTAAAGACCGGTGATTTCTTTGGTGAAATGTCACTCCTGGAGAGCATGCCCCGCAGCGCCACTATTTCAGCCCTGGAAGAAACGGTGGTTCTGATCATAAATGAAAATAATTTCGAGCAGGTAATCGCCCAGCAGCCCAACCTGGCCATGCGGATCATGAAGGGCATGAGCAACCGGCTGCGGCAGCAGAATGAGGAACTGAGTTTCCTAAAGAAGGGCACCAAACCTGGTGAAGAAGAGAGTCCGGCGGGTGAAGAAGTCGCCGCGGCAGGTCCTTCCGCACCAGTCGCGGTCAAGGGCCCAATATTCCCTCCGGGTCACAAGAGTTACAATCTGATCGCGCCGTCCACTCACGAGCCTTATCTCTTCGATAAGGATACCGAGTGTCCGGTTTGTGAGAAAAAATTCCCGGTGAGGATGATGCGTTCTTCCAAGCTGCGCCTCGACAAGGTAGACAACGATATGCGCCAGCATTTTGAAGAATTTGAGCCGCTGTGGTATGCGGTGTGGGTATGCCCCCATTGTTTCTATGCCAATTTCAACTTCGAGTTCAAACAGATAAGTGATGCCATGAAGCCCAAAATCATAGAACACGGCAAGACTCTCCAGGGCAAGGTCAATCTCAACTTCAGCACCCCTCGCAAGATCGATGAGGTCTTCCTGACCTATTACATGGCCATGCAGACCCTGCAACAGGCTGCTAAACCCGAACCGGGCAAATTCGCCAAGGTCTGGCTGCGGCTTTCCTGGTTGTACAGTGACGTCGGCGATGAAGAGATGTATGACATGACTACCCGTGAAGCTTATGCTTCTTTCAAGGACTCCTACTTCAATACCCGTCGGGACAGTTCAGTGGAACAGGACCAGCGCATCAACCTCCTGCTCGGTGAACTCAGCCTCAGGGTCGGTGAAAAGGAAGAGGCCATGAAATTCTACCGGGATGCTATCGTACGGAAATCCGGCGGCAATAATGTGCTGAATAAACAGGCCGAAGACTGTATCTCCGCCTTAAAAGCCTCCCTGGCCGCTGACCAGGAGGGTGTTTGATAGATAATCATCAGGAATATGGTCTGATCAGAAACTGAATGTCGACTTATCCGAACGGTTATCCGGTTCAGCCATGTGAAGGGGCCGGGATGGCAAAAAAGACGTATTCATAGTTGCATTCGCCAATTTTATATGTTATATTTTTTTGCGTGGACAAATTCATCTGAATTCCATACGACAGGCGAAGAACCGGAGTAGTAGACAGGCACCTGCAGAGAGTCGTCATTATGGTGGAAGGCGGCAGCTAGTTGAACTCGCCGGGGAGTCTCACCGGTGAAAGGTCGATCCCAGAGTAGCTGGTGACGGTAGTACCGTTATAACTGATGAGCAGGACAGTATGTGGGGCTATGGCGCAGTTGGGAGCGCGCTTGAATGGCATTCAAGAGGTCGTGGGTTCGAATCCCACTAGCTCCACCATTTTTATATCTGTCAACTAGGGTGGTACCGCGGGAAAACAGCTCTCGTCCCTTACCGGGATGAGGGTTTTTTATTTCTATACGGGACAAAGCGTATCCTAAACATAAGGAGGAAGCAGTGTGGAAAGGTACGATTTTAAGGTAATCGAGGACAGATGGCAAAAATACTGGGCTAAAGAGAATATGTTCCGGGTGACTGAAGATCCCGGTAAGCCTAAATACTATAACCTGGAGATGTTCCCCTATCCATCAGGCAACCTGCATATGGGGCATGTTCGCAATTATGCCATCGGTGATGTGGTAGCACGTTTCAAGAGTATGAACGGCTATAACGTCCTGCATCCCATGGGCTGGGATGCTTTTGGCCTGCCCGCTGAAAATGCGGCTCTCCACAACGGCATCCACCCGGCGGTATGGACCCATGCCAATATCGACAATATGAAACGGCAATTGAAAACCATGGGGCTTACCTATGATTGGGACCGTGAGGTAGCCACCTGCAAACCGGATTATTATAAATTCACCCAATGGATGTTTCTTAAACTGTTCGAAAACAACCTGGCTTACAAGAAAAAAGCAGCTGTAAACTGGTGTCCCGGCTGCCAGACCGTTCTGGCCAATGAACAGGTGGTAGAAGGTGCCTGCGAGCGCTGTGAAAGCCCAGTCGAAAAGAAACAGTTGGAACAATGGTTCTTTAAGATCACTGATTACGCCCAGCGGTTGCTGGATGACCTGGAAAAGCTGCCGGGCTGGCCGGATAAGGTCAAGATCATGCAGAAGAATTGGATCGGACGCAGCGAGGGTTGTCAATTCTCGCTGGCCTTGGAAGGCTATGAAGATAAACTGACTGTTTATACTACCCGTCCGGATACCGTCTTCGGTGTTACTTATATGGTTCTGGCCCCGGAACATCCCCTGGTGGAAACCCTGGCGGCCGGCAAACCCCAGGAGCAGGAAATCAAGGATTTCGTCAAACGCATGAAAAGCACCAGCGATATAGCCCGCACAGCTAGTGATGCGGAGAAGGAAGGCATCTTCACCGGGGCTTATGCCATCAATCCCATGAATGGCGAACGGGTCCCTATCTGGATCGCCAACTATGTACTCTTGGAATACGGCACCGGTGCCATCATGGCCGTTCCCGCCCATGATCAACGCGACTTTGAATTTGCCCGCAAATATGACATCCCCATCCGGGTAGTTATCAAGAGCGAAGATTCCCCGGCCGAGGGTTCGGCTATGACCGAGGCTTATACCGGCGAAGGTTCTATGGTCAATTCCGGTTCCTTTGACGGGCTTTCGGTGGCTGAAGGCAAACAAAAGGTAAATGAATACATGAAAGCCAACGGAATCGGCGAGGCTACCATCAACTTCCGTCTGCGTGACTGGTTGATCTCCCGACAGCGCTACTGGGGAGCCCCTATCCCCATCGTTTATTGTGCCGATTGCGGCATGGTCACAGTCCCAGAGAAGGACCTGCCCGTATTACTCCCCGAAGATGTCGAATTCAGGCCCAGTGGTGAATCACCGCTGAGTTATGTGGAGAGTTTCTACAGCACTGCCTGCCCCTGCTGCGGCGGACCGGCCCGACGGGAGACTGATACCATGGATACCTTTGTTTGTTCCTCATGGTATTTTGATCGCTATTGCAGTCCTCAGGAGACGAGCACCCCTTTCAGTAAAGAGGCGGTTGATTACTGGATGCCGGTAAACCAATATATCGGCGGGGTAGAACATGCTATCCTGCATCTGATGTACGCCCGGTTCTTCACCAAATTCCTCTATGACATCAATATGCTGTCCTGCGAAGAGCCCTTTACCAACCTGCTGACCCAGGGCATGGTGCTCAAGGACGGATCCAAGATGTCAAAATCCAAAGGTAATGTAGTCAGCCCCGAGGATATCATCAATACCTACGGTGCTGACACAGCCCGGCTGTTCATCCTTTTCGCCTCGCCCCCCGAGCGTGATCTGGAATGGAGCGACCAGGGCGTGGAAGGAGCCTATCGCTTCCTTAACCGGGTATGGCGTCAGGTCCTGGAGTACAGTGAAAAAATACCGGGCATCGAAATGCCGCAGAGCATTGACAAGCTCTCACCTGAAGCCCGGGCTATGCGCTATAAGACCCATTACACCATCAAGAAGGTCACCGAGGATATCGAGGAACGCTTCAACTTCAATACTGCTATCAGCGCCATCATGGAGCTCTCCAATACCCTCAACGGGTTCAGGAGCCATGCGGAGGAAAACCTGCCGGTGGTCAAGGAAGCGGTCGAAACCATGCTTATATTGCTCTCGCCCTTCTCGCCGCACATCTGCGAGGAATTGTGGCAGGCCTGCGGGTATCAGCAGAGTATCTATCTCACCGCCTGGCCCAGTTATGAACAGGATGCTCTGAAACAGGACGAGGTGGAAATCGTGCTGCAAATTTCCGGCAAGGTGCGTGACCGTCTGACAGTGCCTGCAGACGCGTCTGAGGAGGCTCTTCGTGAAATAGCCCTGAATAATGAAAAAATAAAAGAGTTGACAAAAGACAAGAACATCGTGAAAATAATAATTGTTCCCGGAAAGTTAGTTAACGTAGTAACTAAGTAACGGGGCATGATCCCCAGGCTTCACTGCAGCGCAGTGAATTCTTAATCGATACCAATTAGTATTGGTATATATTTTAATACCCCCCGGGGATGGGCCGCCATTTTGGTGAAAAATAAACCGTGATCGTCTGGGTTTTGCCCATTCCCTCCCCCCTAAAACAACTGCACAGGCAGACAAAATAGGACCGGCCAATTGGCCGGTCTTTCTGGTGCCGACAAAGTACTAATAAAGAAAGATACAATAACGATTAAGATTGCCACGCCTTCGGCTCGCAATGACAACCAGGTTAAATAATTTAGTCTTTGCGAGGAGCGGAGCGACGCGGCAATCAAAAACCTGAATCCCGAGTATGCTTTTAGACTGTTGGCAGGTTACCAGGGCGATCGTTTGTTGCCCCTTACCCCTCTAACTCGTACTTCTCCTGGATGATATATTTAGGACCGCCGGAAAACAACTGGCTTTCCATCAGATAGAACTCATTGATCTGGACGGGCATGGTCGGTGAGATATCATTCATCCGGCCGACTTGCTGAAGCAGCTGGGATTGATTTTTTTCAGAACGGATCCTGCCCAGGGTCAAATGAAAACTGCGCTTTTTCTCTTCATCAAAACCGATCTCCTGAAGGTAGGTGTCGATACGCTCACCCAAAAAATCAGCTTTGGCGATCTCACCCTTGGCCCCTAGCCAGATGACCCGCGGGCGATTACGGTGGGGGAAAAAGCCCAGCCCGCTGAAGAAGAGATCAAAGGGCGGAGATGCTTCCGCCGCCATCTGTAGACGGTCCTTTATGGCCTGTACCTCACTGTCCTGCACTTCGCCTAGAAATTTCAGAGTCAGGTGGTAGTTTTCATACTCGACCCACTTGATATCATATAACCCGACATGCAGCTTGTTTTTTATCTCCCAGGCATAGTCCTTTATCATATCCGGAACAGGAATTGCCGCAAACAATCTCATTCGATCCTACCTCCATCAACTGTCCTGAATAGTCTGTAATCCTGACAGAAAAACCTGTACCTGTGTTTCTTGTTACGTATTCGACTCAGGCTGAGAATTCCCTGCCGCACTGCTTTTGATTATTTTATCTCCGACCTTTTTTGTCTTCCTTCAATTATTCCCGGCAATGCCATATAATCATTACAAATGATCAAGCAAGAACTCTGCTTGGCGGAAGGTGATTTTATTGCGGGCGGCAGTATATTATCATGCCGACTTTGCTGAAAAAGGATACAGTACCCTGCGCCACCGGGTCAAGCCAGGATTTGACGCCCTGCACCCCTTGATAAAGTCCGGTAAGATACAAGTGCGGACTCCTGAGATCGATGAAACGGCACGGGCTTTATTGCAGCATATCCACAGCCCGGAACTGATAGAAAGAGTCCAGGCCGCCGGTTATCATGACGTGGCCCTGCTGTCTGCAGCCGGGGTCATACAGGCAGCTGAAGCTCTTGCGAGCGGCGATCTAGACATGGCCTTCTGCTTCGTGGGCAGCGGCGGACACCACGCCGGGCACAACTACTGTTGGGGGTTTTGTTATTATAATGACGTGGTTATGGCCGTGAACCGCCTGCGCCAACTGGAGATGCCTGATATCATGATCATCGATATCGACCCCCATTCCGGCGATGGGACCCGTGATCTCCTGGCCGCTGATCCCCGGATCATCCATCTCAATTTCTTTGCTGACGAAGATTATTCCTATGAAGATACTGCGCGGAACAATTATGGTGTGCTGCTGGACGGTGCCAGTGATCAGGTGCTGTTTACGGCCCTGGAGGACTACCTCAATCGGGAGTGGAACTACGATCTTTTGATAGTGATCGTGGGCCACGATGGACATTGCCTGGACTATGGCGATTTATATCTGACCACTGGCTTTTATCATGATTTTGCCCGGCGGATCAGACTATTCGCCGCCGGCAAACCAGTTATGTTTGTTCTCTCCGGTGGTTCCCTGCCCCAGGTGGCATCAGAAGTCATCCCTGCCTTGATCGAAGGGTATCTCGATGTTTGCTGTCTATGATTTATGGTTATATTTTCTGTCCTTTCCCACGTTATTGGTTATAAAGCCCAGTGTTATCCCGGCAGCCGGCAACACCAGGCATAGCACCAGCATACCGGTGTTTCCCGGCAGTATCATAACGAGGGCCGGGCAGGCCAGTAGCAGCAAAAGCAGGCAAACAACAACATAAGGATTGCCCCCGGCTTTATTATCGATTCTTGCCATAATTAAATACTCCCCGGGAAGGTCTAAGCCAGGGGTTCAGTCTCATCACTTACTGGAATCTCCCTGGCATCGCCCCACAGGTTCTCCAGTCCGTAGTAGTCCCGCTCCTCCTGGCGGAAAAGATGAACGATCACCGAACCATAATCCAAAACAGCCCATACTCCCTGCACTGTTCCATCTTTACGCAGTGGCATGACGCCCGCTTCCTTCAGCTTCATTTCAACAGCATCGGCAATGGCTTTTACCTGAATAGCCGTGCGCCCGCTGGCAATAAGGAAATACTCGGCGATAATAGTCAGTTCACTGACGTCAAGGATCAATATATCCCGGGCTTTTTCTTCCAGGCATACACCGGCGATCAACTGTACCAATTGTTGTTCGTTCAAATGAGAACCCTCCTAATCATAATCAAATCTCCTGTGCATTGCTTGCATCAACATTCGCCGCCGTAATCATCTCTCAGCAGCCTCACATAATAGTTTCTCACTTCTATCGTTCTTGGATGCAGTAACCTGCCCTGTTCCAGGCAATACCTGATAGTAGATTCCAAACCCAACAGCATCCCGTGATCAAGATCTCGGAACGCTATGCATTTCAACCGTTCCAGCCCGGGATAGTCGCGGCCCGGTTCGATCATATCGGCCAGGTAAATGATCTTATCCAGATAGCTCATGTCCAACGCCCCTGTGGTGTGCGAGGCCACTGCCCGCAGCATCTCTTCATCATCGATACCCAGCTCGTGCCTGATCAGCCAGGCTCCCACCGGCGCATGCAGCAGATCTGGGATCTCCAGATCCATCTTATCCTCGATCAAGCCGTTTCCCTGAGCTATCCTTACAAGTTCCTCCCCGGATATACCTTTGGCGTAATCATGCAACAATCCTGTTATATAGGCCTTCTCTTCGTCAGTTCCGTATTGGGCTGCCATTTCCCCGGCCACCCGGGCTACCTCGACTGAATGCTTAAAGCGTTTTTTGGATAAACGGTTTTCGATCAGAACAATCAGCTCTTCACGATCAAACATTTCTGCTTTCCTCTTCCCTGTATAGTCTGTGTTCCTGAATATAATCCTCAACTACTGCCGGCACCATATATTTGATGGGAAGCCCCAGCTGTACCCTCCGTCTTATGTCGCTGGATGATATGTCCATCCCCGGTATCTCCAGCATGGACAGGTTTTCCCACAAAACAGAGGGAAGCTCAGCCAGAACCGGATTGCCGGCATCCATCACATAACCAGGCCGGGTAACCACAATGAAGCGGCATAAGCCGGCCAATCGTTCATAGTCACACCAGGTATCGAACATCAGCAAAGAGTCCATGCCCATTATAAAGAAGACCTGACTTTCCGGGAAGCGGCTGCGAAAATATTCTACTGTATTAATAGTATATGAAAACCCCTGCCTCTCCTGCTCCAGAGTGGAGATCTCAAAGGCCGGATTGCTGGCTATAGCCAGTTTGACCATTTTCAACCGGTGATGGCTGTCCAGAACGCATTCCCCGTCCTTATGGGGAGGGCGCGCAGCAGGCATAAAAATCACCCGGTCCAGGCCAAATTCACTGCGGGAATTCTCCGCGGCGATAAGGTGCCCGTAATGAACCGGGTCGAAGGTGCCTCCCATTATTCCCAATGTCTTGGTTCTAAAGTGGTCTCTCAACCAGTCAACCCCGTCTCCGATCAACTGCCGCTTATATACCCGGAAAAGCCCGTCACGGCAAACTCAAGCGCTCTAATTAGGAAAATAATACTAAGGTTATAATAACCGCCGGCCTGATAAAATGCAAATCACAGCTCTTTTACAGCCTGTTTCAAAACGTCTATAATGTAATGGTACTATTCGTTATTCAGGAGTTTATTAGCATGAACAAGGATATCCATCTGGTATTTCACAATCAGGGCCTGCGCAGCTATATCGAAGTGGATCTCTGTGCCGAGTGTCCGCGGCAGGATAACAAGGGATGCTGTGGCCATTATTCTCCTATGTTTTATCCGGGCGACTTCGCCTACCTGCTCCGGCACCGCCCGGAATTAATAGATAAGATCCTTGATCTGGACAATGTCACCATCCTGGACAGTTCAGTAACTGTAAACAAGACTATCGATGGCGATTCATATCACTGTAATTTTCACAGGACCGAGGGGGGCTGCCTGCTCGAACAGGATGAACGCGAATCGATCTGCCGTCATTTCGTCTGCCCGGGTATCGATTGGGAAAGCGAACCAGCTCTCGCTCACTGGAAGACCTTTTTTAACAAGCTCTTCGAATATGAGATAGAGACCAACAATCGTATCGCTGAGATAATGAGGCAAAAGGGGCTTAGCCTAAGAGATGCGGCCGGGCGCCAGGAATACTTCGCCCAGCTTTTGCAGGCTTTTGAGGAAGTAGCGGCCGATCCCCCGGACTTCATGCAGGAATGTCCGGCCGATGAGAGGGCCGTTATAAACCGGCCGATCACCTATGGCAAAAACTGGCCTTTGTAAGCTATAATATTGTGCAGTATGTGATGACAAATATAAAAATTTTTATGCCGTATTAGGAGGAGAATTCATGGCTTGGGACAGGAACAACGGTATTTTGGAAAACGTTTTGGAGGCTATCGGTTATACGCCGATGATCCGCTTAAATAGAGTATCGGAGGATATCAATGCTGATATCTGCGTCAAGCTCGAATACGCTAACCCCAGCGGCAGCTTGAAAGACCGTGTGGTCCATAAGATAGTTGCCCTGGCGGAAGAAAGCGGCGAGCTTAAACCGGGCATGATCCTTCTGGAAGGCACTACTGGTAATACCGGGATCGCTACTGCTATGGTCGGTGCCGCCAAGGGTTACCGGGTCATCATCGTCATGCCGGAGGGTATGAGTGACGAGAGAAAAAAGACCATCCGCTCCTATGGCGCCGAACTGGTGCTCACCCCAGGAGCGGAGACCGATGTTGATCTTGTACTGGTCGAGGTAGAAAAGATAAAAAAACAATATGGTGATCAGGTATTCGAAATCGGTCAATTTTATCGGCAGGGCAACCTGATGGCCCATATGGAACATACTGGGCCGGAAATATGGGAGCAGACAGCCGGCCAGTTGGACGTATTCATTATGTGCCAGGGCACCGGTGGCACCCTAACCGGTACGGCCAAATACCTTAAGGAAATGAATCCTGAAATAAAGGTATTTATATCAGAGCCGGCTGAATCCCCTATTCTGGCCAAAGGCAAGATAGGCCAGCACAAGGTCCAGGGTATCGCCGACGGCCTTATTCCGGAGATCCTGGACCTGCAGTATGCAGACGGGGTAGTCCTGGTCAGCTCAGATGAATGCATGGATACTGCCCGGGAAATGGCCCGCAAGGAGGGCATATTCTGCGGCACTTCCTCCGGCTGCAACATAGCCGCAGCTTGCAAGGTAGCCAGAAAATATCCGGACAGGAAAATGATCGTTACCATGATCAACGACAACGGCCTGCGCTACCTCTCCACCGAACTCTGCGGCAGCGAGAACCAGCGCCAGCTCTTAGAGCGCGAATATGCGTTAAATCCTGAGGATATCGAAAAGCTAAGGAGTTATAAGCTGGAGGTCATTGAGTAGATTTTTAAATACAGATGAACACAGATTTAAACGTATGGACAAAGAGCCAAAAGGAATCTTTGCTTATTCCTTCTGGCTCTATTTGTCCGTAAGCCTACCTTACCTGTCCGTCACCATAGATGATATATTTGATCGTAGTAAGTTCGCTCAGGCCCATGCTGTTACCGGCTGCACATCATTAAAACGGCCCGCGAGATGACCCGCAAGGATTAATCCCTGATGATATCGGTGGTAAGGCTCAGACTCGAATCGGTTGATAACGTATAGAAAGGGTTTGCTACTGCAATATGGCCGGTAAACTTTGCTTCTTTATCTTGTATTTATCAATATTAATTGTAATATAGAGGTGAAGCAATACTACGGAGGGGGTAAATCTATGAACAAGAAACTAATAATTACGGCTTTATTATCTTTGGTAATCGGCATATTCGTAGGCATGGGGGTAGACCAGAGCCATCTGCTGGGGACAGCGACTGATTCTAACCTATCAACGGTAGATGGGAAACTGGTAGTGAATGGACAAAGCTTAGATCTGGAGAGCGCTTTATTCTCGCTTGACAGTAGTAAGGTACTTGATGACCAGATGAAAGATCAGCTGAACCAGCTTAAAGACCGTAATAATAAGTTGAAAGAGGCCAATGACATGATGGCTGAGATGCGGCAAGCCAAGGCCGGCACTAAGATCATAGAAGAAGATGTTTATAGTTTTTGTATAGAGCACGGGATTAAGGTGGTCGGCGCCAAGGGCGATACGCTCAGCGAAGCACAGTGGGATGAAAATATTGAGCTGCTTAGTAACTACATTTCTTCTTTATACTCGGATAGTGAGAGGGAAATGATTATCCTGCAGCAATTAACCAACAAGCGTAATCAAACCTTTGAGCAAATCACCAATATGCTTCAGGAGCAACAAAAGGTCCGAGATGCTATAGTCAGCAATATGAGATAGCAGAGTAAAGGGTTTTCTTTATGAACAAAAACCTGGCCAAGGGTTTACTAGGTCTTTCCGCTGCCTGGCTGGTATATGCTGCAGCAAGTTACTGCTTGGGACTCAAACCATATAGTGCACTGGAACCGGAGGCGAATATCGCCGAACTGGCCGTGGGTTTTTCAGCGGCCGTTCTTTTATTTGTCCATTATTATAAATCGAAACAGTTCTTGTCTCTGGGCATAGGTCTGGCGGTTATAAGCTGGACGCTGGGAGAGCTGTTCTGGTTTTCCAACCAAGTTATCACGGTAAATCCTTTGCCGTACCCGTCAGTTGGAGAATTCGGTTTTCTGGGAGTTTACTTTTTTCTGGCTGGTGCCATCGGCGGGATCAAGAATAACGGCAGACATCCCCTGGTCATTTTGTTATTGACTCTTTTGATCGTACTGATACCTGTGTTCTTAGTATTTCATGGCAAGGGCAGCCTCGGGGCCTTGATCTACAACTTTGTATTTATAGCTGCGATAGCCTTTATTTCATACAAGGCCTTATCTAAATATACCAGTGACTATAGATACCTCTTCTGGGGTATCTTGTTTTTTTGCCTGACCGATATAATCTTTATTATCGAAGCCAATACCAGAGATTATACCTTTATCTGTGACATGCTTTACCCGTTGGCTTTATCGCTGTTGGCTTACGGCGCTATGAAAGAAGGTGCCCATAATAGCTAATTCATTCTTTTGGGGCAGCATCATACCTTTGATATTAATGATTATCCTGCTGAAAGACGAAAGCAGAATAATCATGTCCTTCTTCGCCTGGGGACTGGTTGCCTTTATTCTATCGTTTTATACCAATAATTTTATCAGCCATGCCGCCGCGGTTTCTCTGCAGCAGTTATCAGTATCCTGGGCTCCCATAGTTGAAGAGTTTTTTAAGGCGCTGCCGTTGCTATACTTTTTGATATATAAAAAGGTGGACTATCATTTATTGTACTTTGCCATGGCCAGCGGCATAGGGTTTGCGATTCAGGAAAATTATTTGTATCTGGTCAGTGTAGATAATTCATTGATTTATATCATAATAAGAAGCGTCACTACCTGTTTGATGCATGGAATAACAACTGCTACCATCGGACTTGGCATTACTCTCATTAACAAGAATCTAAAAAGTTACTATGTTGCTATACTCTTCGGACTGTTTACCTTTGCGGTCATCTTCCACGCCCTTTACAACCTATATATCAACTCCGGGTTTAAGCTGATGGGGCTGATTATGCCTCCGGTGTTATATCTAATTGGTTATATGTTTTTAAGTGAAAAGCAAGCTGATGGGGTTAAGGAGATAAACATCGTTAATTAGTTCAGTTCATGATAGTCCGTAGGGGCAATTCATAAATTGCCCCTACCCCAAGGTTTTTTATTCTCCCATGGTGACTCTCGAAAGGTGGTCCGCTGTGGCTACTTCGTTATCTGACCTGCCCATCACCATAGATGATATATTTGATGGTGGTCAGTTCCGTCAGGCCCATGGGGCCGCGGGCGTGGAGCTTCTGGGTGGATATGCCCATCTCGGCGCCGAAACCAAAGACACCTCCGTCGGTGAAGCGGGTCGAAGCGTTGGCATAAACAGCTGCGGCATCCACTGCTGCCATAAAACGACGTATATGACTATAGTTTTCACTGACGATGGCCTCGCTGTGACCGGTGCCGTGTCGGTTGATATGCTCGATAGCCTCTTCTACACTGTCAACGACCTTCACCGCCAGGATCAGGTCCAGGTATTCGGTATCCCAATCCTCAGCAGTTGCTTCTTTTAGACCCGTCACGATCTGGCGGGTACGTTCACAGCCCCGGATCTCTACCCCGGCACTCTGCAATTCTGCCAGCATGCCAGGCAGAATTGCCCCGGCTATGTTTTGATGTACCAGCAAGGTTTCGGCTGCATTGCACACTGAAGGCCGCTGCACCTTGGCATTGAACATTATCTTTTGGGCCTTTGCTATATCGGCAAATTCGTCAACATATACATGGCAGTTGCCCATACCGGTCATGATATAGGGGACAGTAGCATGGTCCATTACCACCTGTTTCAAACCCTTGCCGCCCCGCGGGATCACCACATCCAGATACTCGTTCATTTTCAGCATAAAGACCACGGCATCACGATCCTCGCTGTCGATAAGCTGAATCGCTCCACCAGGTATTCCCGCCTGGGAAGCCGCCGCGGCGATAGTACGGGCGATGACCCGATTGGAATTAAGCGCCTCTTCCCCGCCCCGCAGGATGATAGCGTTTCCGGCCTTCAGGCATAGACCTGCAGCGTCAGCGGTCACATTGGGCCGGGATTCATAAATAATTCCTACTACCCCGATGGGGGTGCGGATGCGCCCGATATCCAGACCATTGGGCCGGCGCCACATGGCGAGGACTTCACCGACCGGATCGGGCAGAGCGGCCATTTCTCTCAGCCCCTTGGCCATGTCCCGGACCCGGGCATCGTTTAGCATAAGTCGTTCCAGTAAGGCTGAACTCAGGCCCTGTTCCCGGCCCTGCTGCAGATCTATCTCATTAGCCGCTATGATAGCCGCGCTGTTCTCTTCCAGGGCTGCTGCCATGGCCATAAGTGCGTCGTTCTTAATGCTAGTCGAAGCGGTAGCCAGTATACGTGCCGCCGCTTTGGCCCGTTTTCCCTGTTCCAAAAGCATCGCCTGTAAATTACTGTCCATTATCCTAACCTCCCCTTTATGGCTTTATAACCAGTTCACCCACAGATTATTGCGGTGGATCACTTCATCATAGTCCTTGCCATCCAATATCTTATCGATCTCCGTGCTTTTTTTGCCAGCGATCAGCCTTATCTCCTCGGAGCTGTAATTCACCATACCTCGGGCGATCTCCCGGCCATCTGCCGCACAGACTGCTACGACCGCGCCTCTGTCGAACTCTCCTTCAACCCCTACTACTCCGGATGGAAGCAAGCTTTTGCCCCTATTGAGAAGTGCCTGTTGGGCTCCGTTGTCGATCAGGACTCTGCCCTGAATCAGTGTACCGAAGGCGATCCATTTTTTGCGGGCATGCATCTTTTCCTCCCGGGGTATAAAGAGTGTACCAAATTCCTCTCCATCCACCACGCGGCGGATGACATCCTTTGCACTGCTGTTGGCAATGACCATGGGCACACCGGATGCCATACAGATGCGGGCCGCCTTCAACTTGGTATACATCCCCCCGCTGGAGAAGCTGCTGCCCCGGGTGCGTGAATTCTCCTCCATAGGATCGCTTATCTCAGCTATCTCGCTCAGCAGAGCTGCCCGGGGATTAGTGCGCGGGTCCGAGTCATAAAGACCGTCTACGTCAGACAGGATCAGCAAGAGGTCAGCATCGACCAGCCCCACCACCATGGCAGACAGGCTGTCATTTTCGCCAAATTTGATCTCCTCGACCACCACAGTATCGTTTTCATTGATAACGGGAATCACGCCCATTCCCAATACTGCCTGTAGGGTATTGGTAGCATTGAGATAACGCAGGCGTTCGTCAAGATCGCCGCGAGTGAGCAGAACCTGGGCTACAGTCTTACCGTACTCAGCAAATAGCTTTTCGTAAAGATGCATCAAGGCTCCCTGCCCGATAGCTGCCAGTGCCTGCTTCTCCGGCATGGTTCGCGGTATCTTCTTGAAGCCCATTCGGTTGGCTCCTACCCCGATCGCCCCGGAGCTGACCAACAGTACTTCCAGGCCTCGGTTATGTAAATCAGCCATCTCCCGGACCAGGCTTTCTACCCTTTGCAGGTTTACCTGACCGTTGGCATAGGTTAAGGTACTGGTACCGACCTTGATCACGATACGTTTAGTTTGTTTCAATTCCTCCCGCCAGCTCAATTATCTCATCTCCCCTAATGCGACTATTCGCTGTAGTCAAATTCCATGCTGCTTATCCTGACGGTATCGCCTTCCTTGACGCCCATCCTGCGGAGTTCTTCCTCCAGCCCCATATGCTCAAGTGTGCGCTGAAAGCGTTTCAGCCCCTCATCAGTGCTAAAGTTGGTCATTGCCATCAGCTTCTCGATGCGCTTGCCGCTGACTTCGTAAACCCCGTCAACGATGTCTATCTTGAAGGCTTCCTCTTCTTCAAACCTGCGTATAACCGGTTCTTCCGTAATCACAGATTTTTCACGGGGCAGGCTCTGCAATAGCTCCCAGGTCTTTTCCATCAACGGTTCCAGACCCTCACCGGTAGCAGCCGAAACCGGGTATACCTTATCACCGAAGCGCTCGATCAAGCGCTCCAGGTTATCCACGGCTTCGGGCAGATCCATTTTATTGGCAGCCACCAGCCACGGTCGCTCTAGCAGGTCGGCCCGGTAATGCTCCAACTCCCCGCGCAGGGTCTCATAATCCTCTATAACGTCACGCCCCTCGGTTTGGGCAGTGTCCAGCACAAATACTAGTATACGGGTACGCTCGATATGTCGCAGGAATTCATGGCCCAACCCGGAACCCTCATGGGCTCCTTCTATTAGACCGGGTATATCGGCTATAACAAAGGCATCCCTGCTCTTGGTCTGCACCACACCCAGATTGGGCACCAGGGTAGTGAACGGGTAATCGGCTATCTTAGGCCGAGCTGCTGAAACCCTGGAGATAAAGGTAGACTTTCCTGCGTTGGGGAACCCCACCAGGCCTACATCAGCCAGCAGTTTTAATTCTAGTCTTACATATCTCTCTTCCCCGGGTTCACCATTCTCCGAAACCGAGGGTGCGCGATTGATCGAATTGGAAAACCGGGCATTGCCCCGTCCGCCGCGTCCGCCCCGGGCCACTATTGCCTGTTGTCCGGTTTCCACCAGATCTGCTATCAAATCACCGGTATCGTCGTCACGGATTATCGTCCCTACTGGCACCTTGACCAGCATATCATCGCCGGCGGCACCATGCATGTTCTTGCCCTGGCCGTGAACGCCCCGCTCGGCCTTGAAATGGCGATGGTATTTGAAATCCATCAGTGTGGACAGATTATCGTCGGCTACGAATATGACATGACCGCCCCGTCCGCCGTCACCGCCGGATGGGCCGCCCATCGGTACGTATTTTTCCCGGCGAAAGGCTATGATGCCATTGCCGCCATCGCCGCCTTTTACATATATTTTTGCCCGGTCTACAAACATTGATTTTCTCCTGGCTATTTAAAGTTGTCCAAAGCTGATATCAAGCCTGGATCTGTTTTTCATAAGGTGAATTTGGCAGGTACTTGCTATTAAAGACCAACCGGTAATAATCGTCCTCCTGGTAGATAGACAGGGTGACGGTTGCATAATCCTCATCTTCACCGGGTTTGGTCATCTTTTTGTTAAGTTCCTTCAGGGTTTGACAGGGCTGGTCATTTGTCTGCAATGACAGGACGGAATCAACCCTGATCTCATTATACTCTAGTATTATGCCCAAATCCCTGGCCGCTAACATTTGATCATAAAGATACAAGGCAACATCAGCAGGTGCCTGTTCAAAGAGCGTCCGCTCACTGGCGGCCTGTTCCGCAACATTAACGATATAATTCTTAGCCATCTCATACCGCCCCAAATCGATATAACTCATGATGACCTGCAGATGATTACCGTAATCATGACGTACTCTCCTGAGCAGCCGCACCATATCCTCACTATTCAACGCCTTTCCTCCCTAAAAAATAGTAGGGAAAGCAGCAGCTTTCCCTACCTTGATTTTAAAATAATATCTATCCTGATGCGTTTATGAGCTCATACTGCTGTCAACGGGGTAGACACTTACCTGCTTCTTGTCTCTGCCTTTTCTTTCAAATTTGACTTTTCCATCGATCACGGCAAAGAGAGTATCATCTCCGCCGATCATGACGTTGTTACCCGGGTGGATCTTGGTTCCGCGCTGCCGGACCAGAATGTTCCCGGCGCGAACGACCTGACCGTCATATCTCTTGACTCCCAAACGTTTGGATTCGCTGTCACGGCCGTTTTTGGAACTGCCGACACCCTTCTTATGTGCAAAAAGTTGTAAATCAAAATTAAACATTTCAAGACCTCCTTATTACATCGAGAAACTCACTGTATACTTCCTGCATGGCCAGTAAACCGACCTCCATTGTCGTCAGTATGACCTGGGCCTTTTCCTGGTCCCTCTCGTCTAATCCTGCCGGGAGTTCGCAACTGATCCATCCGTCGCTGACCTCGTAGATCACCTCGGGAGTCAGATGTTTGATCAGCCCCAGCAGAGCAGTTTGGGTGATGGCGGAAACCCCTGCGCAGTAGATGTTCTCTCCTGCTGCCAGATCTCCGGCGTGGCCCTGGACTGAAAAAGACCGGATCCTGTCATCTTCCACATTCAGAATTACTTCTATCATATACCTTCAGCTTAAGCTATGATTTTTTCGATCTTGATCTTGGTGAATGGTTGCCGGTGACCCTGTTTTTTGCGGTAATTCTTGCGTTTCTTATACTTGTAGACCACAATTTTCTTATGTTTGCCCTGCTCCAGGACCACTGCTTCGACCTTGGCTCCGGCTACCAGCGGATTGCCGATTTTAATACCGCCGTTTTCATCGCCTACCATGAGGACCTGATCCAGGGTGAGCTGCTGACCGGCTTCGATCTCAAGCTTTTCAACCATGAGGATCGTGCCTTCGCTGACCTTGTACTGTTTACCGCCTGTTTGAATGATTGCGTACATCGTTTGAAAAAACACCTCCAAGTTTTTTAGACTCGCCAGTCCCAAGGCAGGCTGAATGCCATTTAGGAGCCCGGACCGTGCGGTTGCAAAAACTGCAACCAAATTAGACCTTAACACAAAATAATAGTTACGTCAAGAAGTGGTACACGGGCGGATTTTAATTCCGCCCCTACTTATCACTGCTGCCGCTTATATTATAGTCGGTAATTGCCATATCGGGGTTGGGTACCAGTTTGATCTTCTTGTTGATACGCCGGGTTATATAGTCCATATTCTTCTCGTCATTAGCAATAAACTGCAATAACTGCGGGTTGGCTACACATACGATGGCTTCGTTCTCCAGATAACCCATATTGGCCAGCTTGCGTTTTACTTCGCAGGCCAGGGCGAAGAGATTGATGTTTCTCCCCCTGCCATTGCAGACGGTGCACTCATCGGTAAAGAATTCGGAAACCCCATAACGGGATTTCTTGCGGGTCATCTCCAGAAAGCCCAGGCCTGACATGCCAATGATCCTGGTATGGGCCTTATCCCGGGCGACTTCCCGTTTAAAGGTGGCCAGCACCTTTTCTTCATTGTTCTTGTCCTTCATGTCTATGAAGTCCATCAAAATGATGCCGCCCAGACTCCTAAGCCTTAGTTGACGTGGTATCTCCACCGCAGCTTCCATATTGATGCTGAAGATGGTCTCTTCAAAATTGTCTTTGCCGGTATATTTGCCGCTGTTGACGTCGATCACCGTCATAGCCTCGGTCTGGTCAATAATCAGGTAACCGCCGTTTTTCAGCCAAACCTTGCGGCGCAATGTACGGCGAATGTCCTTCTCCAACCCGTACTTCTCGAAAAGATCACCCTCCTCATACTGTACCGTAAAATCGAAGGTTACCTTTTTCTTGTCCATGTAGTTGGCTATCTTATCCTTGAGCTTTATATTGTTGATGATCACCCGCCGGGTATCTACGTCCAGATAATCACGCAGGGTGCGCTCCAGAACGTCTATGTCTTCATAGATCAGGCTGGGCGCCTTTTGCCGCTCGTAACGGCTGTTGATCTCCTGCCAGACCTTGAGCAGATCCTCCAGTTCTGCCAGTATCTCGCTATCCTCCGCCTCACCACAGGTAGTGCGCAGTATGAGACCAGTGTCAGCGGGGCGCTTGTCCTCTACCAGCTTCTTGAGATACTCGCGACGTTCGTTGCAGGTCAATTTGCGTGAAATGGAGACCTCACGCTGATGCGGGAGCAAAACCAGAAAATGACCGGGGATAGTCAGATGGCCGGTTACCCGGGCCCCTTTTTCAGAGAAAGCTTCCTTTTTGACCTGGACCATTAGTTCCTGGCCTCGTTTCAAATGATCAAATACCTGACTGCCCTTGGATACACCAGGCATCACCACATCACCGGCATATAGGAATGCGTTTTTTGCCAGGCCGATATCTATAAAAGCACAGGACAGTCCCGGCAGTATGTCTTTGACTTTACCCTTAAATATATTGCCAACGCTTTCATCCTGGTCCGCCCAGAAAACCTCAGCCAGGCGGCCATCTTCCACGATAGCCACCCGCGATTCCCAGGGATAGACCTCAGCGATAATCTCCCGTATCAATTACTTCACCTTTTCCAACGGAGTATTGAACGCGGCATCATGATAGATATAATTGCCGCTGCGATACACGTCTTTGATGCTGCCCGAGCCGATACCATGCTTTCCCAGCAGATCGATCAGTTCATCATACCGGACATTTACCGGCTCGCCCGTGCTTACCCACAACTCCATGATAACAAAATCTTGGGTTTGGTTCACATTAATTTTGAAAATTCCTGCGCGTAAATCCTTGTTTTGTTCCTTCTTTTTACCACGGCTGCGCACTATCAACTGGGAAGCCGCCAGCAGATCCTGACTTATCTGCTCCAGCCTGATGACCGGGGCATCTATTACGAAGCAGTAGGCAGCACTGTTGATCACCTTCATCAGAGCTGGACTGTGATCATCGATGATCTCCGCCTGGTTCAAACCCATGGCGGGAGGTAAAGTCTGATTAAGGTTGGCTATAAAGACATCAGGAACCATTGGGCTCTTCAGTTCCAGATCAAAATATTCGCGTTTGCCCCAGAGCCCTACCGGCAAAACCGTTCCCAAAGACAGCTTCAGGTGCGGGTTGAAGCCTTCACTCAGAGCATATGGTATGCGGGCCCGCCGCAATGCGCGTTCCATCAGGTGCATCATATCCAGATTGGACAGAAACCTCAAATCGGAATCTACATGATATTCGCATCTCAACAACATATCAATCCACCTGCTCCCTGTCGAGGATGAAGGTCACCCGATCGACCGCCTGCGCCCCGGCTCCTTTAAGGTCCAGCTCCACGGCAAAATGAGGGCAGATCCCGCAGCCGGTGCAGCCTTCCATCCTGCAGTCATGGGTAAGGGCAGCCTCCTTGGCTTTCTCGGACTCCCGCCACAGGTAATGTCTGCTGACCCCTGTATCTATGATATCCCAGGGAAAACGTTCGTCGCGGGGTCTCTCCCGCATCGTATAAAAACCGGGATCGATATCACATTGCCGAAAGGCTTCCAACCACCGGTCATAATCGAAATACTCGCTCCAACCGTCAAACTTGCAGCCCTGCTGCCAGGCTCTATATATTACCGCTCCAAGACGGCGGTCACCGCGGGCGATCACCCCTTCCAGGAAGCTCACGCGATTATCATGAAAACTGAGCTTGATATTCCTCTGGCGATATCTGGTCATGTACCTCCGTTTGGACTCCAATTCCTCAGGACTGTTCATAGGCTGCCACTGGAAAGGTGTGTGAGCCTTGGGAACGAAACAAGCGATGCTGGCCCTGATCTATACCGGACGCCGGGAGAAACGGATCCCCACCTCTTTTACCTTTTTCAATAAATCCAGGATAGCATCCATGTCTTCTTCCTTTTCGTAAGGCAGTCCTATCATAAAATAAAGCTTCAGTGCCGACCACCCAGATTTAAAAGCAGCCTCCGCCGCTTCCAGAAGCTGTTCCTCGGTAACGTTCTTGTTGATGATATCCCGCATGCGTTGGCTGCCGGCCTCAGGCGCCAGCGTCAAGGTGGTTTTACGGACCTTCTGCACCTCATTGGCCAAATCGATGGAGAAGGCATCCACCCGCAGGGAAGGCAGGGATACACCTATCCCCCGTCCACCATACTCCTTGACCAGACCGCGTACCAGGCTGTCCACTCCAGAATAATCCAACGTACTCAGCGAAGCTAACGAGATCTCCTCATACCCGGTGCTGCAAAGCTGTCCTTCAGCCTGTTTTTCAAGGGTTGGCAAACTGCGCTCCCGCAGAGGACGATAGACCATACCCGCCTGACAAAAGCGGCAGCCACGCTGGCATCCGCGCATGACCTCCAAAACAGCGCGGTCATGTACTATCGTCATATAGGGCACTATCGGAGTATCAGGAT
>JBLMZJ010000069.1:0-3398 GCA_050258735.1 Deltaproteobacteria bacterium
ACATCAGCTTAGCGTTAGGCTTCATGGTTAGCTCGGCAAATTTTGCAGCCTGGTACAATGCCCGGGCGCGGTAGCTGAAATAGGTTGGCAGCGGCCACTTTTCCAGCATAGCCAGGATGAAGCAGCTATCCATATTGCCGATATCATCTTCTGGTTTTTGTGTAACCACTCCAAAAGTTACAAGTCCAATATTTCCTTCCCGGAATCGGGGCAAGTCTGAATGACCGTAGCTGTACTTCTGGGTGAGATCACGACCCCATAATAACGGATCACAGTGCATATCCGCCACCAGCAGCCGCGAGTGCAGGGCCTGGGCTTCCGAAGATACGTTGTATGGAGGATAATTGGCGATTACATTATATCGGTTTTCAAGCCAGATTAAAGGATTGGGAATACTAAAAATTGATGAACCCAACTTAGCGTCTTCAAATGATTCATAAGCAAAGGCTGGAAAAACCAAAGATAACACTAACAAAAAGCTTACAAGAACAGCCGCCATCCACTTGCGAAAAGGTGTTAATCTCGCACTAATCAAATCGGTCCCCTCTTTCTTTAATTAGTGAGACCTTGTGTCAGAAATATCCTTTCCTTACAAGTTGTTGATCAACTGTCTCTTTAATTATTAAAATGGGAATTAAGGTGGCAGTCAATTACAAAATCAACACGCTGAACATACCAGTCAGAAATTCATTTTTACTTTAAAGCAATACCATTGAGTGCCAGGTCGGCAGCTATTTCGTACATCACTTCTGCATCGGCACCTTCACCTTTAATGTAGACCTTATGCAAATACAATGAATACAATGAAAACATCATCTCTACATATTTATCAACGTCTACTTCCCGAAACCGCTTCTGCTCAATTCCCCTCTGTATTATGTACTTGGTAACCCCCATAGACTGTTGATTAATTTCATAGAAGGGATCTTCCTCGCCAGCGTAGATAGGAAAAATCGATGGGTCATGGATGAAGATCTTCCGCATATCCTCGTCACGGGATAGATAATAAAAAGGCGCTCTAGTTACTATCTTAAATTGCTCCATAGGATCGTCTACACCGGCGAGCTCCCGGAGAACACTCAGCTGCCATTTGGACATGCCATAGATCACAGCTTTCTCGTATAGATCCCGCTTATCCTTCGCATATAAGTACAATGTCCCCTTGGTTAAACCCAGCTCATTAGCGATATCCGCCATAAAAGTTTTCTTGTAACCATACCTGGCGAACATTTTTAAAGATACCTCGAGTATTTTTAGATACTTTTCTGCTCTAGCCATAAACTCTAAACAGCCTCCAACCCTTAATTATCCACATGTTACCATAACTAATTCCATTGAAAAAGCCGCTGGCATAATGCCAACGGCCTTTTCGGCTGCTTGTGCTGATTTGGTTTGCCCAGCATAATCCGGAACTTGCCCTTTAGCTCCGGAGCCCTCCTATGCGGGCGGGTTTAGTACGATTTCTTCAGAAGAGCGCGAGTTGAAACGGGCCTTGAAATCTTCATTTGGCTGCACTTCGGCGATCCAGCTGCCGTTCACAGTCCGAAGCTTCATATAGAACCTGTCCATATTAAGCTCGGATAACTGGAACTGGTACTGGGCTATTGCCTTGCGCGGGTTCTGAGCGTAGGCTGCCTCAAAGGCTATGATCTCTCTTACCCCTTCGACCAGGTACGCGAAGTTCCTGATCTTGATAAACAAATCCCGGAGACCGTAGTCATCGGCGAAAAGCCTTTCGATGACCTTCTTCTCCGGGTGATAAGAGGTGACGACGACCTGCCCGTATACACCAGCCAGGTCAATGCTCCTGGATGCATTCAGGTTCAGCCTTTTAAAACGCTCATTGATGAATGCCTTGAAAATCAAGATGTCTTCATTCAATTCCCTTTCAATATCTGCCACTCTGACAGTGCCTTTTGCGTATCTGAATTTCTTCTGACCCGGTGTTTCTACGATCCGGTCCAGGACCGCTTTCCAGAAATCACCGGCTACGCCGCTTGCAGCAACTGACAAAAATACCGACCTCCCTTTCCTGAAAATTTTAGCCCAATCCTCAACTCATTCCAATTATCGTCATTTCTAATATATTCTTTAGGAAATTATCCAAAAAAGTACAGTCATGTCGTAGATGACCGTTTTGATATCCACAACATCTAGTGTGTTTGACCAGTCCAATCATTACCAAGATTGACCTGGCTTCAATCACAACCTATAATTCAGCTATATAGTGGAAAGTTAAGGAGGATACCGGAGTGACAGACCATTATCCCATGCCTGCCTTCCCCACATTGTGGGTCAAAGATGTGATGATATCCAGCAAGTGGTATCAGAGGGTGGCCGGTTTTCAGGTAGTTTTTGAGCTGCCCGGACCGGACCGCAGGCTGCGCCTGGCCCATGTGCGGCGCGGAAAGTACCAGGATATTATGTTGGTTGCCGACCCACCAGGCTTTAACGTCAGCCCCGAATACCGGGGACGAGGAGTAACCCTGACCTTTGCCATAGACGAGGACCTGGAATCGTTCGCCAACCAGGCCCGGGAACGCGGCGGCAATATCCTGGCCGGCCCCGGAGATCAGACCTGGAATGCGCGTGAAATTATTATGAGCGATCCCGATGGCTATCGCCTCATTTTCAGCAAACGTTCCGCGGTGGTAAAAACAGATGAGGATTTTATAGACGTGGAATAATAATTTGCTATGGCATTAGCTTCTTAATATAGATACTTTCAAATTCCGTAGCAAGTATATCCATGTAGATCTGATCATAAGCGTTACCGCCCATCACCCACGACTCACGGCGCCGCCCGCTTTCTTTAAACCCGCATTTCTTGTAGCAGCTAATGGCCCTCACATTATAGGAAACCACTCGTAGCTCAATATTATGAAGGTTCAAGACATTAAAGCCATAATCAAGCAGCAGCTTTACAGCTTCCTGCCCATATCCCAGTCCCCAGTATCCTTTCTCTCCGATAAAGATACCCATATCGGCTCTTCTATGCACGTGATCGACATTAACTAATCCGCAGTTGCCGATGAGCTTATCCCGGACTGTGTCGATTATTCCAAAAACGTGTTCCCCATTGCGTGCTGCATCTGTCAGGTATTCCACTTCTCTCTCTATGGGTAACTGCTGGGAAGCAGCCGTTAGGAAAACAGATACTTCAAGGTCACTCAACCAAGACGAGTACAAAGCGGCATCATCCAAATCGATAAGTGCCAGACCGCATTTATCCCCTATCATTTTTAAAACATATTTCATAGTAGACTCCTGTTTTTAGATATATTTCATTTTTGTATAATCGCAATCCTTCATTTCCCAGTTACTTTTTTACCGGCAGCACGAAGCTGAAGGTGCTTCCTTTTCCAAGCTCACTCTCTACCAAAATACGGCCTCCATGG
>JBLMZJ010000070.1:0-3523 GCA_050258735.1 Deltaproteobacteria bacterium
CATTAACGACCCTCCGGTCAACGCGCTGACTATACCATTACTGGAAGAAATGAATACGGTTCTCGATGCCATCGAGAAGAGCGATGTACGGGCGGTAGTCTTAAGCGGTGAAGGTCAGGCATTTACGGCGGGTGCTAATATCCGCTGGCTGAGTGAACATAGTCCCGGGCAAAATGATGAAATGTTTACTCACATCTACCGAGCTTTAAACCGGCTAGATAATTTCCCCTTGCCGGTGATCGCGGCCATCAATGGTCACTGTATGGGCGCAGGATTGGAAATGGCCTTGTGCTGTGATTTTCGGGTTATGGATGAACGGGCTCGTCTGGGGGCCACCGGTGTTAATCTGGGCCTGGTTTTTTGTACCCAGCGGCTGCCGCGCCTGGTCGGGCCGGGAAGAGCCGCCGAAATGCTGATGACCGGACGACACTTGAGCGCTAAAGAGGCCAAAGAAATTGGCCTGGTCGAATTTACAGCCCCTCGGGGACAGGTGCTCAATCGGGCTCTGGATATGGCTAACATTATCGCCACCCGTTCTTTCCCGGCGGTCAAAGGAGTCAAGGCTGCCCTGCAGGAGGGACGTGACATGACGCTTGCCGATGCGCTTAAGGTAGAGGAAAAGTATCTGCAACAGATGTTCCGTACTCCAGAGTTTGTAAGCAGGGCTAAGGAGTTCTTTAAAACTGGTTTTTAAAATGAACTTAAAAAAGGGGATCGGTAATCTGAGCTGAACCCCTGAATACGGACACTGAATTAAAGGGCCTCCTATGGTAGAATTCAAACAATATCATAGGGGGCTTTTATTATGGCAGGAAAAAAAGGAAAAAGACATTTTGGTTCAGCCATTATTGATGAAGTATTGCAGATGAAAGCAACAGGAATCACTCACCGGGAAATTAGTGAACGCTTTGGCTTTGAGAACAAGAAGGTAATCGATAAACTAATTGAACGTTACAACAGAAAGCAGCGTCAATTGGAGTTGGGAGTTATCCCTCGTACTATTGGCCGCCCTCGCAAGAATGAGATGAATACGGCGGAGGCCAAAGATGTACTGATTTAGGCAGCTACAGATGGAAAACGATCTTTTACGTTCTTTTCTCTCCGTAGTTGGAAAGAGGTGAGGTCATCACTAAAATATAGCGTCATCTATCGATTTAAAGACAAATACCCAATTAAACAGATGTGCGAATTCTTCCAGGTGTCACGAAGTGGTTATTATGCCTGGGTTAAACGGATCGGCCAGGAAGATAAGGACAAGTGGATTGCTGATCTTATCTGTGAATGCCAGTATAAAAACCATAAAACGTATGGCTATCGGCGTGTAGGGATATGGCTTCTACGTGAATACGGACTGATCCTCAATCACAAGACAGTGTTGAGGATAATGAGTAAATATCAACTTCAATCTGAAATCCGTCGTCGTCGAAAATATCAGCAAAACAGTCAGGTCATACATAAATATGAGAACCTATTAAACAGGAATTTTACAGCCGAAAAGCCTAACCAGAAATGGGTAACAGATATCTCCTATATTCACACAAAGCAAGGGGTTTTGTATCTTTCCATGATTAAGGACTTATATGACGGGTTCATTGTTCACTACGAAACAGGAACTGAGCAAACTACGGGACTGGTGACCAAAACCATTAAAAGTGCATTGAAAAAAGAAGCGGTCGCTGATGGACTAGCCCTCCACAGCGACCAGGGGTTTCAATATACTTCCACCGCATATTTAAACCTGAGTCAAGAGTATGGCTTCAAGCCATCGATGTCAAGGCGAGGAAACTGCTTGGACAATGCCTGTGCGGAAAGCTTCTTTGGTGCCCTGAAAGCCGAGTGTATCCACCGGCGTAAACTAGCTACCTACGAGGAAGCAAGAAACCTACTTAACGATTATATAAGTTACTATAACTATGACCGAATCCAGCTAAAAACAAAGCTGACACCGTATGAAAGACGATGCCAGCCTGTGTAATTTCAAGGAATTCTAAGATAGGCCCCTTTTAATCGTGTCTACCAGACGGGGTTCAGCTCAAATCAGCCGATCCCTCTTTTGGACGTATAATTTGCACTCCTGGTAGAGTTTTATTCGGGTTGTATCTTGATTATCTCTGTTTTACCGTCGTAATCCACTTTTGCATCTAAAGCTTCACTTACAAAGCGTAAAGGCACTACTGTTCGGTTATTTATTGTTTTAGCCGGAACATCTAAAGTTGCTGGTTTACCATTAACAGTAGCCTGTTTGCTGCCTATTTTCATTTCTACAATGTTGTCACCCTTCATTACTGTCACGGTCTGGGTTTCATCATCATACCCCACGCTTGCACCGAGTGATTCAGCAACTGCACGGAAAGGAACGAGCGTACGGTTTTGTTCTACCAGTGGTTTAGTATCAAATTCAGGTTTTACCCCGTTAACAAATACTTTGGGACCGGTTATACCACTTTGCTGGTAGATTTCTCCGGCCTTTTCAAATATGGCGTCATTGCCGGGAGCTATAGCTATTGCTTTTTCAATATCACTAACTGCTGCCGATTTATCTCCGGCTTTAATTTCCAGAGTGGCTGCGTAAGCTTGAACCAGCGCATCCGGGAATTTGCTTAACGGATCTTTTAGCTTGCTGGCAGCTTCCTTATAATCACCGGCATCGGCTAGCTTTTTAACTTCAATAAACAAGGGATTTGGATTAGCTGTTACTGCTGTATCTGTGAGGATAGTCGGCAGATCTTCGATAATATCAATTCCGGAGTCATTATTAGTGCTTTCGGGTACGGCTTTACCAGCTGCTTTTGCCTCTAGTTGAGCTTTATAAAGCAAAGGAGCCGAGCCTTCTGCCTTGGCAAAAGGAGCCTGAGGATCACTTAGTACTTCGGCTGCTTCCTTATATTTGCCCTGCTGTTCAAGTTCATAGGCTTTGCTAATCCAGGAACTATCGGCAGCACCCTCAGACAATTTCACCAGTTTGCTGCCCATATCATCAGGGGGAGCCACGGGTATGTCACTGATATCATCAATGGTTTTACCTGCTGCTTTAGCTTCCAATAAAGATTTATAAATCAGGGGGGGAGAACCTTCTGCTTGTGCAAAAGGAGCATTGGGATCGCTTAAAACCTCAGCTGCTTCCTTGTACTTTCCTTGTTTTTCCAAATCCTGAGCTTTGGTAATCCAGGGATTACCCGGAGCCCCCTGAGACATCTTAACCAGGGTTTCACCCATGTCAGAAGGGTTAGTTGTCATTAAAGCTTGAGCAGGACCAGATACACCATAAGGATTCCCCATAGGACCGAACTTGCCGCCATTAAGTCCCTTGATGATATCTTTAGTAGTATCATCAAGCTTGATTTCTCCTTTAAGAGCCTTGGCGAAATCTTCGGGCTTTACATTATCGGGAAGGGTTATACCAAGTTTATCTGGATCAAAGTCGGAGAGAACCTGGTCAACAGACATGCCTTCCGGTATTTTGACAAGTGTGCCAGGCATATAGGAAGACCCGCTCATCATGCCGGGAACACCAACCGGTCCC
>JBLMZJ010000071.1:0-22169 GCA_050258735.1 Deltaproteobacteria bacterium
TGGCTGGGCTGACGTCGAAATAGGGCTTTCCGTTGACGGTCAAAACCGGGGTGGCCTGGCACTGACCAACACATTCGGTCAACTCCAACGTGAACTTGCCGTCTGCTGTGCTGTCTCCGACTTTGATGCCCAGTTCCTTCTCCAATGCGGCCAGGACTTCTTCAGCTCCGGCTACATGACAGGGCGCGCTTTCGCACATGCGGATAACGTACTTGCCCCGGGATTTTACGGAGAACATGGAATAAAAGGTGGCAACTCCATAAGCCTGACTGACCGGTACCTTGAAAATCTCGGCAGCCTCGGCTACGGCTTCTACCGGCAGATAGCTCATTTCCTTCTGGATCGCGTGATAAGCCTCGATTATTCCCCCCGGCTTGTCCGCATACTTGGCAATGATCTCCTTGTAGCTCATTGATCTTTCCCTCCTTCCTGATTTCTTTTCCGGGACTTCATTATTTGGGCATTCTTTGCCCACATTAATGAAACTGATTCCTGACTCTATAAACATAATATATGAAGGAACAATATGAAAAGCCCATAAACACTGGAACAAGCTTGATTTTGACAAAATAGGTCGGCAAGCTTGTTTTATCAGGCTATAGATTAGATTTAAGCAAAATATACTATGAATCGCAGCAACCTGTGAGAGCGGCCCAAGGGCGGAAATTTAGGCCAATAAAAGCGGGGTAGAGCAAGTATATCATGCTATTTTATAATAATGGTAAAACTAACGGAGAAAAACCCTGAAGTCGATGACGATCATATTTGAAAGGAGTGCAGTAATGGGAACTCTGGCCACAGAAATGACGATGCCCGTTTGGCATGAAGTGCCAGCTGGATTCGAGATGCCTGATTATAAAGGCGGCATGGATTATTTGATAGATGGAAAGGTTACGACCTGGAAGGGAGAAGGGATAGAGGTCAGGTCGCCGTTGTTATTCCAGGATGGACCACAGACTATAGCACCATTGATCGGGCATTACCCGGACTTGGATGAAGCGGAGGCAATGAGGGCGTTAAGTGCTGCCGAACGTGCGTATGGCGGCGGGGCTGGCGCTTGGCCGCAAATGACCGCAGAACAGCGTATAGAGGCCTTAAAAGAATTTTTATGGCACATGCGCCCGTTGGAACGGCAGTTTGCTCTCCTACAGATGTGGGAAACCAGTAAACCCTACCGGTCTTGCCTGGACGAGTTCAAACGCACCTTGAAATACATTGAAGATACAATCATACATCTGCACCAACTGGAAGAAGAGAGCAGCGGCATTTCCAAAGCTGAAAATTACATGTTTCAGGTGCGCAGATGTCCACTGGGCATCTGCCTTTGTATGGGGCCCTTCAACTACCCGCTCAATGAGACCTTTGCCCTGGCTATTCCAGCTCTTATTATGGGCAACAGCGTGATCATCAAGCCCCCCCGCTATGGGGCATTATGCACTATTCCGCTGCTGGAGGCTTTCGCCCGGTCCTTTCCGCCTGGTGTAGTCAATGTGATAAATGGTCACGGTCCTCAGATCATTCCTCCCATCATGACCAGCGGCAGGATATCAGTACTGGGGTTTACCGGCAGTACAGCAGCTGCCCGGAAGATCGTGGACCAGCATCCGGCCAACAACCGCCTGCGCACCTTACTGGGTCTGGAGGCTAAAAACCCGGCGTTCGTCTTCGCCGATGCCGATCTTGATCTGGCGGTAAAAGAGTGCATCAGCGGAGCCCTGGAGTTTAATGGCCAGAGATGTACAGCCATTAAGCATATATGGGTCGAGGACAAGATAGTGGAGCAGTTCCTTGCCCGGTTAAGTGCAGAGATAGAACGGGTCAGGTGTGGCATGCCCTGGGAAGAAGGAGTCACTATCACTCCTCTAGCTGAAGCCAATAAATCGCAATGGTTAAGTGAACTGGTCGGGGATGCTCTGGAGCAGGGCGCCCACATCGTCAATCCCAGCGGTGATAAGATCGACGGCAACCTCTTTCATCCCACGGTTCTATACCCGGTCACGAGCGGGATGAAGATCTGGTCAGTGGAACAGTTTGGACCGCTTATCCCAGTGAGTTCCTTCAAAAATTTCGAACAGATATGTGAGTACATGATCAATTCGGAACATGGACAACAGGCCAGTGTGTTCACCAGCAGCCCTGATAATGCTGCCCGCATGATCGATATGCTGGTCAACCAGGTTTCCCGGGTCAATCTGAATGCCCAATGCCGCCGCAGCCCGGATGAACTGCCCTTTACCGGCCGCAAGGATTCAGCTGAGGGCACGCTTTCGGTGACCGACGCCCTTCGCTCTTTCTCTATCCGTTCATTGGTAGTGGCCAACGAACAGGGGCGTGAACTGTTTTTCCGCACCCTGGAGAGCGGACGATCACGGTTCCTAAAGATCTGATCAACTATTGTTCATATGGTTTCAATATGTTCAATATCGTAAGAACGGATTCCGACGGCCACGGATGGCCTAGTATCGCGGGCGCCAGGACGGCGCAGGAACGATGCGAAGTCTGGGGATGGACTAGCGGCGCGGTGCCATGGATGGCAAGGAGCGACCATATCCGCATTACGACACAGTGTATTTTCCCTATTGCTCTTTGGTAAGGTCTGACATATTATTTGGATACAAGGTTCTTCCTTTCGGCAAGGTGTGACGGGAATTGGCCGATAGCTCGTGGATTCCTTGCCGAAAATCAAATGCTGTAAAGGAGGTATTTTATGCCGGCAGTTACAATCAAAGACGGAGTCTACTGGGTTGGGGTCCGTGACCCGGAACTCAGGATATTCGATCTGGTCATGACCACTGATGTTGGCACCAGCTACAATGCCTACCTGATCAAGGGCAGCAGCAAAACAGCCTTGATTGAGGTTTGCGAGGACAAGTTTTTCGATGAGTATTGGGAAAAGGTCCAAAGTCTGGTCGATCCGGGATCGATCGATTACCTCATTATGAATCATACTGAACCTGACCACTCCGAGGCGGTCGCCAAATTACTCGACCTGATACCGGACATTACGGTAATGGCCAGTCAAACTGCAATAGCTTTTCTTAAGGAGATCACCAATAAAAAATTCAAATCACAGGAGATCAAGGATGAAGACTGTCTCGAACTGGGCGGCAAGACCTTGAAGTTTTTCTCCGTGCCATTCCTGCACTGGCCGGATACCATCTATACTTATCTCGAGGAAGACCGGATCCTCTTTTCCTGCGATTCTTTCGGCAGTCACTGGCCGGATGAGCGCCTCTTCAACGACCTGATGGAGAGCAATTTCCTCAACGCCTATAAGGAATATTTCGACGCCATCATTGGCCCTTTCAAGCCTTATGTGCTGGAAGCCCTGGAAAAGATCAAGCATCTGCCACTGGAGGTGGTGGCTCCCGGGCACGGCCCCATACTGCGTAAAGATATCGACCGCTATATCGATCTCTATCGCCAGTGGTCGGTCCGCCCGGCGCCTGTCAGCGGGGATAAACCCAAAATAGTACTGGCTTACCTCAGTATCTACGGCTTTACCAAAATACTGGCCGATGCCTTGATCGATGGCATTTCTTCCGTAGGTGACTTCGATATACATAACTATAAGCTGGTCGAAGACAAGCTGGATGATCCTGACCTGTTGGACCGGGTAGCCCAGGATCTTATTGATGCCAGCGGTTTTCTTATCGGATCCAATACCGTAAATGGAGATGCACTTCCCCCGGTATGGAGGCTCCTATCCCGGCTTTCGCCCATCAGCCATGGTGATAAGGTAGCGATGGCCTTTGGGGCTTACGGCTGGAGCGGAGAAGCAGTACCTTCGATCGAGAATCGTCTTCGAGCTCTGCGCATGCAGGTCCTGCCCGGTTTAAGAGTAAACTTCAAGCCCAGTGAACGCAGCCTGGAGGATGCCTTTAACATGGGTATGGACTTCGGGCGGGCCATCCTGGAAAAGAAACAGGATAAAAACCAGACCCGCTGGCGCTGCCTGGTTTGCGGGCATATCCATGTGGGACCGGAGCCGCCCGGTGTATGTCCCGCCTGCGGGGTTGGAGCAGAAAACTTTGTTCGCGAGTCTATGGAGGACGAATTCATCAATGATACCGACGGCCCTTTCGTTATCATTGGGGGTGGTATAGCAGCTCTGTCAGCTGTTCAGGCGATCCGCAAACGTGACCGTACCGCGGAAGTGATCATGCTCTCCGAAGAGGAGTATCGCCCATATTACCGGCCGGCCCTGTCCGATCTGCTGAGCGAAGACCTGCCGGACAAGCGTCTCTACGTATTGGATGAGGCCTGGTATCGGGAAAACAAAATCAAGCTATTGACCGGGACCCGGGTGGATAAGATCGACACTGCCGGCAAACAGGTAGTTACTGAGAAAGGGGACTCCTATCCCTACGCCAAATTGATCATCGCCACCGGTGCCCGCAGCAATATACCACCCTTCAAGGGGGGAGAACAGAATGGTGTATTTGCCCTGCGCAGCCTGAGTGACGCGCTGGCTCTGAAAGAGGCCATCAGATCAGCTAAGAAAGCGGTCGTCATCGGCGGCGGAGTGCTGGGCCTGGAGGCGGTCTGGGAGATGGTATCCAGCGGTGTTGAAGTCGCAGTAATAGAACATAACCAGAGGATCATGCCCCGCCAGTTGGACGAACCGGCTTCCTTAAGGCTGCAGCAGGCTATGAGCAGCCAGGGAGTGAAGCTGTACTTGGGCCTGGATACGGAAGAGATAGTTGGTGACGGCAGGGTTACAGGGGTCAAGTTAAGTGACGGTCAGCTGTTACCGGCTGATCTGGTCTTATTATCCACCGGGGTCAAACCTAATGTGGAACTGGCCCAGACTGCCGGTCTGGAGATGGCCCAGGGGGTAGTAGTTGATTCAAGTATGCGCACCAGTATGAGTGATATTTATGCGGCCGGCGACGGAGCCCAGTTTGGGGAAAGACTTATCGGTCTCTGGCCGGTCTCCCTGGAGATGGGCCGGGTAGCCGGGGCCGCAGCTGCCGGAGATTGGGTAGAATACAAACCGCCGGTCATCTCGACCATGCTGGTGGCATTTGGTATGGAGACATTCTCGATCGGTGAGGTCAACCTGCCCCTGGACCAGTGTAGGGTGGTAGAGGTAAACGATCCGGTGGAGAATTATTTCAAACGCAGTTATATCAAAGACGGCGTACTGGTAGGGGAGATCATCATCGCTCCCAGGGTAGATGCCAGCGAATCCATGCGCAATCTGGGCCGCGATAACAGCGGCAAGAAGCATTACAAGCGCTGGAAGTGTCGGGTATGCGGCTATGTGCACGAGGGTCCGGAACCGCCGGATGAATGTCCGGTATGTGGTGCCTACAAGGATATGTTCGATCCTATAGACTAATAATAAGAACGGCCCGAAAGGGCCGTTCTTTATCGGGTAAACCGGGATAAAAGTCGCAATTGTATGACAATTTATGCTAAAATAAAGGAAAACGAGTGAGTTGATAAGCCATGAAGGCATTCGAAGCAATGAATGAGCCGCTCTTTTTTCGTGAGGATGAGAGTATAGGTCATGCCGCCAGCACTTTGGTCAAAAAAGGAATCAATATTGCCCTGCTGATCGATGAACAATCTACCATGCTGGGGATTATCACCAAGGATATGCTGCTCAAGGCTTTAAGCAATGGAACCAGTCCGGAGAACGACCTGGGAGCATTGGATTGGTCTGCACTGGAGATGGTGGATTACAACAGTGAATTGAACCCTCCCGAGAAAGCTGGCTCCGTTTTGGTGGTGATGAAGCACGGCCGGGTAGTCGGGATAATTGACTGGGCTGATGTTAACAGCAGATATGCCCGGTGGGAGAGACAGAGAAAAACTGAGTTGGAGGCTGCCATAGATGCGGTGGCCACTCCCATTATCGTTATCGATAAGAACAAACAGATAACCCTGGTCTCAAAGCAGGCGGGCAAGGTCTTGGGGATCGATGCCCGGCAGGCACTGGGCCGGCAGATGGAAGAAGTAATACACGATGATACCATAGTTGAACTGTTGAAACGTCCGGAATTATTGCTGGGAGGAAAACTCCAACTGGTTTCCCGCAGCTTTGTACCATTTTCCAAGAATGTTATCAAAGATCAGGAAATCATCGGACGAGTCCTGGTACTGCGCGATGTTTCCGAGTTGGAGCAGGTCCTGCAGGAATCCGAGATCATGAAGGATCTGAACAAGGAATTGGAAGCCATCATCGAATCATCCTTCGATGGATTATACGTGACTGATGGCGAGGCCAATACCCTTAGGTTGAACCAGGGCTTCGAGCGCATTATGGGTATTACCAAGGAACAGTGCGTTGGCCGGAATATGGCCGACCTGGTCAAGGACGGGGTATTCTCCCGCTCCGGTACCCTGGTTGCCCTGGAGAAGGGTGAACGGGTGACCCTTGACTTGGTAGCCAGCACTGGCAAAGAAGCACTGGTAACCAGTACACCCATTTTTGACGAAGACGGAAAGATAATCAGAGTAGTTACCAATGTCCGCGATATGACCGAACTGAATCAGTTGCAGCGTAAGCTGGATCTGGTCCAGGGACTGCGGGAAAGGGAGATGGAGGCGGTCATCGAATCGTCGTTTGACGGTTTGTATGTTACCGATGGCCAAGCCAACACCCTGCGTCTTAATCAGGGATTTGAACGGATCATGGGCGTCACCGCAGGTGAGTGCGTAGGACGCAACATGGAAGATCTGGTGGAGCACGGGATATTCTCCAGATCGGGCACACTCCTGGCCCTCGAGAAAAGGGAACCGGTCACCATTACCCTGGTTTCCAAGACCGGCAAGGAAGCATTGGTTACCAGCAATCCTATATTCGATGAAGATGGCAATGTCGTAATGGTCGTCACCAATGTTCGTGATATCACCGAGTTAAACGAACTGCAGCGCAAACTGGAGCATATGGAAGGTCTGCGCGAGTGGTATGAAACCGAGCTGCAGCAGATGAAACTGGAGAGCTCCCACCAGCTAGTGATAAACTCGGCCAAAATGAAAGAGGTATTGAATCTGGTCTTGCGGGTGGCCCAGGTCGATTCCACCGTGCTGATCCAAGGCGAATCCGGGGTAGGTAAAGAACTTATCGCCGGGATAATCCATTCCAACAGCAACCGTAAGGACGGGCCCTTTATCAAGGTCAACTGCGGCGCCATCCCCGACAATCTGTTGGAGAGCGAGCTGTTCGGATATGAGGCCGGGGCCTTCACAGGTGCCAGCCGCAAGGGCAAGGTGGGTTTCTTCGAGCTGGCCGAGGGGGGAGTATTGTTCCTGGATGAGATCGCTGAACTCCCGCTCAATCTGCAGGTCAAACTCCTGCGAGCTCTGCAGGACCATGAGATAGTGAGGGTTGGAGGTGTACAGCCGATCAAGGTCGATATACGGGTTTTGGCCGGCACCAACCGCAACCTGATGGAAATGGTGGAGAAGAAGCAGTTCAGGTTGGACCTCTTCTACAGGCTTAACGTCATACCTATTTACGTGCCGCCGCTCCGGGAACGCAAGGAAGATATCCCGGTACTGGTCAAATACTTCATGAACAACCTGAATAGTAAATACCAGATGGAAAAACACATGGATCAGCGTGTGATCGACCGGTTCATGGGCTATTCCTGGCCGGGCAATGTGCGTGAGCTGGAGAATTTGGTGGAGCGCCTGGTCATAACCAGCATAAACAATGTCGTTACCATAAAGGACCTGCCGGTAAACATGATCACGGGCACCTTCGAAGAGCCGGACGTCCCCAATATTTTGCCGTTAAAACAGGCTCTGGAGAAAACAGAGCGAACATTACTGGAGACTGCCTATCACCGCTACCATTCCACTTACCAGGTGGCCAAAGCGCTTGAGGTCAACCAGTCTACCATAGTGCGCAAGGCCGCCAAATACGGACTTAAATTCGAGCATTAGATGTAAGGGCGGATAAGTACCCACCCCAAAACAAAAGAAAGATAATCAAACAAAAAAAGGCCCGGTGATTGCTCACCGGGCCTTTGCCGGCTTTTAGGTTCTTACATAAAGCACTCTTCGGGCATATCGACCGCGCTGGTGTCAGCGATCTTCATAGCCTTCAGGGTACCAAAGATCAGAGGGACAACATTATTTACAAAGAACTTGGCGGTAGCGATCTTGCTCTTGTAGAACGGAGCATCGAAGTGGCTGTCACCCACTTCAGTCAGCTTCTTGGCAGCCAGAACACCCTGGGAAAGCAAGAGCTTGCCGCCAAGTATCATAGCGCCGGCATGCATGGTCCGAGTAGCAAAGAGCTGGACCAGCTTCTGCTGTTCGCCTCTCCAGCCGTTGGTCGTATCGACTATTTCCTTGAAGGCAGCAAAGCCTTCTGCCATTACAGCAAATTCATTAGCAAATTCAGCAGTCTTTTCATTGGCAATGAAGTCGCTGATCTGGGTCATCCACTTGGCGAAGGGTTCTCCCTTCTTCATGGTGAACTTGCGGCCGGTGAAGTCCTGTGACTGAATGAAGTTGGTGCCTTCCCACAGGGAGTAGATCTTACAGTCACGGGCCAGAGATGCTGGGGCATACTCTTCCATGAAGCCGTAGCCGCCATGGACTTGTATAGCTTCCTGGGTCATCATCCAGGCCATATCCGAGGTATAGGCCTTGCATAAAGGGTTCTGGATCATAAAGAAGTCCTCAGCCAATTCACGCTCTTCTTCAGTAGGTGCCTCCTTGGACATGTCTATATAATAATAGGAGGTGTAGATCATGGCACGGCAGGCTTCCATCATGGACTTCTGCAGCATCAGCATACGGCGTACGTCTTCATGTTCAATGATCCGGACGCTCGGGCCCTTGGGATTGGAAGCGTGCGGGCTCTGTACGCGGACCTTGGCATAATCCAGTGCTGCATAATAGGCTGCACCGAAGGCGCCCAGGGAGAAAATACCGGTGTTGATACGCTCTTCGTTCATCATCTGGAACATCTGAGCCATACCTTTGCCGCGGCCATCTACCGGGCCTTCGCCGATCATCCAACCATAGCAGTCGTTGTTTTCACCGAATGCCAGAGTGCAGGTGGCGGAACCGTGGATACCCAGCTTGTGTTCGATTCCTACGGTGGTTACGTCATTCCATTTGGTCATGTTGCCAGCGTCATCGACCCAGAACTTAGGTACCATCAAGCAGTTGATGCCGGCGGTCCCTGCTTTGCCATCCGGAGTCTTGGCCAACACCAGATGAATGATGTTGGAAACGCAGTCACTGTCGCCAGTAGTGATGAAGCACTTCTGACCCTTGACCTTATAGAGACCCGGGGTTTCGGTAGGGAAGCATTTAGTGGAAACCGCACCAACTTCGGAACCAGCGCCAGGTTCAGTCAAGCACATGGAACCTCCCCATTCCCCGGAATACATCTTGGGCAGGTAAAGGTCTTTGAACTTCTGGGCGGCATTGTACTGGATAACGGTGGTGGCACCCTGGGTCAGGCACCAAAGCATGACCATGGCCGGAGAAGCAGCGGACTGCATCTCCAGGATGGGAGCGTACCAGGCCAGCGGCATACGACCTTCGACCTCACGGTCACCAGTCTGGGGTCCTAAGCCAGCCTCACAAACAGTATTGTAGACAGTCTTAAAAATGTCAGGGCTGACAACGGCGTGCTCATTGCCGCCGACATGCTTGAATCCGATCTCGTCGGCATCTTTATTAGCGGGGCAAATCACATCACGGCAGATCTTGTAGTTGACATCGAGGAAACCGTCCAGATCATCGGCTCCGTAGTAGTCCTTGTAGGCATCACAGGACAGGAGCTTTTCCATGTCGAGCCATTCTCTCATCTGGAATTTGATATCACGCATCTGATACAGGTAAATATTATGGGGCAATTCAATACCTCCCTTTTGGATTTTTTAAATATATTGTTATAATGCCCTTTGAGTAAGGGAGACTATGCTCATCTTTTTAAGAACGCCGATAAATAAATGTAGGGGCGGATCCCGACGTCCAGGGAAGGACTAGTGCCGCGGTGCCATGGATAGCAAGGAGCGGCTATATCCGCCTTTGCTATGAAACGTGGGATATATGGGAAATAGATTCCGAATAACTTTTATATTACATAAAAAAGGCCCGGTGAATTTCACCGGGCCTTTGTCGGTTAAAAGGACTTTGGATTCAATACTAGATGAAGCACTCTTCGGGAATGTCGATGGCACTCTTGTCGCCGGCTTTCATAGCCTTCTCGAAGCCGAATACATCGGTAACGTGATTCATAACATAGAACTTGGCGCTGGCGATCTTGCACTTATAGAAATTGGCATCGAAATGGTCTTCGCCCAGTTCGGCCAGTTTCTTCGCAGCCAAGAGAGCCTGGGACAGCAACAGCTTGCCGCAGTATACTCTGGCGCCGGAATGCATGGTCCGGGTGGCGAAGAGCTGTTTCATCTGCTTGTCGCCTTTGGTCCAGGCATCATTCATAGCGACGATATTTTTGAAAGAAGCGACGGCATCAGCCATCATGGCAAACTCAGCTGCGAATTCATCAGTCTTTGCGTTGGCTACGAATTCGTCGATCTCTGCCACCCACTTCTTGAAGGGTTCACCGCCATTCATGGTGAACTTGCGGCCGGTATAATCCTGAGACTGGATGAAGTTAGTGCCTTCCCAGATGCCGTGGATAACGCAGTCTCTGTAGAGCTGAGCGCCGGCATACTCTTCCATGAAGCCGTAGCCGCCGTGGCACTGGATGCATTCCCCGGTGAGGATCCTGGACATATCGGAGGAATAAGCCTTGCACAGCGGGTTGTTGATGGCGAACATGTTGGCATAATATTCTCTCTCTTCCTCGGTAGCAGCATCTACTTCGAGGTCGCGATAGAGATAGGATGTGTAGATCAGAGCCCGGATAGCTTCCATGCCGGCCTTCTGGTACATCAACATGCGGCGGACGTCTTCGTGCTCAATGATCCGGACGCTGGGGCCCTTGGGATCAGTGGATTTTTTGCTCTGTACGCGAACTTTGGTGTATTCCAGAGCTGCGTAGTATCCTGCACTGATGCAGCCCAGGGTGAACAGACCGGTGTTCAGACGTTCTTCGTTCATGTAGGCGAACATCTGTGACATACCCTTGCCGCGGCCGTCTTTCACTTCTACATCGCCGACCATCCAGCCGTAGCAGGCGTCATTTTCACCCATGGACAGAGTCAGGGTGGAAGAACCGTGGATGCCCAGCTTGTGCTCGATACCTACGGAAGTTACGTCGTTCCACTTGCCCAGAGAGCCATCCTCGTTGACCCAGAACTTGGGCACGATGAACAGAGAGATACCGGCGGTGCCTTCCTGAGCACCCGGGGTCTTGGCCAGCATCAGATGGATGATGTTTTCCGCCAGGTCATGATCACCGGAGGTGATAAAGCACTTGGTGCCTTTCAGTTTATACAGGTTGGGAGTTTCGGTGGGGACTGCCTTGCTGGCGCATGCGCCAACTTCGGATCCGGCGCCGGGTTCGGTCAGACCCATGGTGCCGCCCCATTCACCTGTGAACATCTTGGGCAGGAACAGATCTTGCTGTGCCTGGGTGCCGAAGTCCTGCAGAACGGTGGTAGCGCCCTGGGTCAGACACCAGAACATAACGATCGCAGCAGATGCAGCGGACTGCATTTCCAGGATCGGAGCATACCAGGAAAGAGGTATCTTGCCATCGCCGCGATATCCGAACTGGGGTCCTAACTCGGCTTCGCAAACTGTCTTGTAAACATTCTTGTAGATATCAGGGGTTATGACGGCATGTTCTTCGCCGCCCACATAGGTACAGCCGATCTCATCAGCATCTTTATTAGCGGGGCAGAGTACGTCGCGGCAGATCTTGTAGTTGACATCGAGGAAATTATCGATGTCATCGATTCCATAATATTCGTTGTAAGCGGGCAGGGACAAGAGCTTGTCCATGGGAAGCCATTCTTTGATAACGAACTTGATGTCGCGGGTATTCATAAGATAATTATTATGTGGCATATTTCTTTACCCTCCCTTTTTTAATAGAGTTTATTAATATTCGGCAGGGGCGTTGTATGAACACCCCTGCCAATGTTTTTTATAAAGCCGCTTTTTTGGCATCGATTTTGTTGGAACGGGTCCAGATTTTCATGGTTTCGGCCTGTTTGATCAGTTCATCCCGGAACTGGGGATCTGCTACGCTGATCAGAGCCTCGGCCCGCTGCCAGGTGCTCATGCCTTTCAGGTTTACCTTGCCGTGTTCAGTAACAACATACATGGTGGTAGTACGGGGGTCAGTGGCTATAGAACCAGGTTGCAGGGTGGGAACGATACGGGATTTAGGTGATCCTGCTTTACCGTAAGTGGAAGACAGGCAGATAAAGCTCTTGCCACCCTTGGAATAATACGCTCCCATAACGAAATCCAGTTGTCCGCCGGTGCCGCTTATCTGTTTTACTCCGGAAGATTCGGAACTGACCTGGCCGAAGAGATCGATTTCCACCGCGTTGTTGATAGACATGAAATCATCGATCTGGCCGATGACCCGCGGGTCATTGGTGTAATCGACGGTGGAGGCCATGATTTCCGGATTGTCATTGATGAAATCATAGAGCTTCTGGGTGCCGGCAGCAAAAGCGTAAGCCTGGCGGCCCTTATCGATGTTCTTCCTTATGCCGTTGATCTTGCCAGCTGCGGAGATATCTACGAATCCATCAACATACATTTCAGTATGCACACCGAGATCTTTGAGGTCGGATTCAGCGATCAGCGATCCTACGGTATTGGGCATTCCGCCTATACCTAACTGCAGGCAGGCCCCATTGGGGATCTCTTCCACGATCAACTGGGCTACCTTTTTGTCGACTTCAGTAGGCTCACCACCGGAACCCAACTGAGCAGGCATAGGGTTAGGACCCTCTACGACATAATCCACCTGGGAGACATGGATACCAACCTCGCTGCCGCCGTGGACCCGGGGCATGTTTTTATTGACTTCTACTATTATATAATCAGCTTTTTCGAAGGTTGCCATCTGATGTGACGGTGAGCAGCTGAAATTGAAGAAGCCATGTTCGTCCATGGGGGCTACCTGGCATACGGCAACATTTATCCGATCAACATTTTCCCGATAATAACGGGGAACTTCGGAATAACGTATGGGCATATAGTAACCAAAGCCCATATCGTTGATTTTGCGATCAACACCGCTGCAGTGCCAGGAATTCCATACAAAATGTTCGCCGGCGTTTTCCACCTTGGCGATGGCCGGCATCCACATGGTTACGCCGCCTCTGAATTTGACGTCGGTCAGTTCTTCCGCACGGGCAGCTATAGCCTGGTCTACTGCATAACTGGCACATACACACCAGCCGTAGTCTACCCAGTCTCCGGATTTGACTAATTTTGCAGCTCCTTCGGCGCTGATGAGTTTGCTCTTATACTGTTCCATGAAGTTTGCCATATTGAAACCCTCCTTCCCAACAGTGACCCTTACATCATTTATTTAAAATCCTGCGCGAACCCTGTACCTGCGTAAGGTTAAGATGCGAAACGATACCCGGGTTTCGCGCACGAATTCTAATTACATTCCTTCCACGATCAGGGCAGTGCCCATGCCGCCACCGATGCACAGGGTGGCCAGACCGTATTTGGAACCTCTCTTCTGCATTTCAAAGAGCAGAGTGCAAAGAATGCGGCCGCCGGAAGCTCCTACCGGATGGCCGATGGCGATAGCGCCGCCGTTGACATTGACCTTATCCATCTTGTCGGCCCAACCCATGTCACGGGCTACAGCGATGGACTGTGCGGCAAAGGCTTCATTAGCCTCGATCAGATCCAGATCATCAACAGTCAAACCAGCTTTGGCCAGGGCTTTCGTGCTGGCGGGTACCGGACCTACGCCCATGATCTTGGGATCTACGCCGCCAGAGGCATAGCTGACGATCTTGGCCAGAGGTTTGAGTCCCAGTGCGTCGGCCTTTTCTTTGGCCATTACTATGAAAGCTGCAGCGCCGTCATTGATACCGGAAGCATTGGCTGCAGTTACGCTGCCGTCTTTCTTGAAAGCGGGCTTCAGGGCAGCTATCTTTTCTAAGGTTGTAGCTTTGGGATATTCATCAGTGTCAAATACGGTATCGCCCTTCTTGCCTTTGATGACTACGGGTACGATCTCATCTTTGAATTTGCCAGCTGCAATAGCGGCCAAAGCTCTTTCCTGACTGCGAACACCAAAAGCGTCCTGTTCTTCTCTGGTGATGCCATATTTTTCGTTGACGTTTTCTGCGGTAATACCCATATGATAATTGTTGAAGGCTTCCCACAGACCGTCTTTGATCATGGTGTCAATCAGGGTTCCGGGGCCCATACGATATCCATAACGGGCTTTTTCCAGAGCGTAGGGTGCACCACTCATGCTCTCCATACCACCGGCCAGGATCATGTCAGCGTCGCCGGCCTTGATAACCTGAGCTGCCAGGCTGACAGCCTTCAGACCGGAACCACAAACCTTGTTGATGGTGAAGGCGGTTACTTCCTGGGGAATGCCAGCTTTGATCATGGACTGGCGAGCAACGTTCTGACCCTGAGCAGCCTGGATAACGCAACCAAAGATTACTTCGTCTAATTGTGCGGCGTCGATGCCAGCGCGTTTAACGGCTTCAGCCATTACGACACTGCCCAGATCCACAACCGGGATATCTTTCAGGGTTCCACCAAAAGAACCTACGGGGGTACGGCATGCTGCTACGATTACTACTTCTCTTGACATTTGTTCATCCTCCTCAATAGTTATTCATACAATTTTAGTATTTGAAGAAACCTTCGCCGGTTTTGCGACCAAGTTTGTTAGCCCGGACCATCTTGACCAGCAGCGGGCAGGGACGATATTTGGGATCACCAAATTCTTTGTACAGGGTCTCCATGATCTTCAAGCAGATATCGAGTCCGATCATATCGGCCAGAGCCAGGGGGCCCATGGGATGGCCAGCGCCAAACTTCATGGAAGTATCGATGTCAGCAGCATTTGCAACACCTTCCATCAAGCAGTACATGCCTTCGTTCAGCATGGGGATCAACAGACGATTAACAACAAAACCGGGAGCTTCATTTATTTCTACGGGTGATTTCCCCATTTTTTCGGACATTGCTTTGATGGCGTCATAGGTCTCCTGGCTGGTGTTGGCGCCACGGATGACCTCGACCAGTTTCATGGCCGGTACCGGATTGAAGAAGTGCATACCGATCACCTTATCGGAACTGCCAGTTGCGGCGGCGATTTCGGTAACACTGAGTGCGGAAGTGTTGCTGGCTAAGATGCAGCTGGGTTTGCAGATGGCGTCCAAATCTTAGAACAAGGTCTTTGTAATGTCCATTACTTCCAATGCAGCTTCGATAACCAGATCGCAGTCAGCGGCAGCTGCCATATCGACCGTGCCGGAGATCCTGCCCATTACTGCTGCCTTGTCTTCAGCACTCATCTTGCCTTTTTCTACGTTCTTGCCTAACAACTTGTCGATGCCGGCAATACCTTTGTCAACGAATTCCTGTTTGATGTCGCGTACTATTACTTCGAAGCCAGCCTGGGCAGCGGTCTGTACGATTCCTGCTCCCATAGTACCTGCGCCAAGTACCATTATCTTCATTACTAATTACCTCCTACAGCGTTTAATCAAATTTCTCGAGGATTATTTACCAGTAAAAGTTGCTTTGCGTTTTTCCAAGAAAGCTGTCATCCCCTCCTTTTGATCATTTGTGGAGAAGCATAATCCAAAGAGATCAGCTTCTATAGTCATAGCCCGGTCAATATCAGTTTGGGCTCCCTCGTTGGCTGCTACCTTGCAATACCTGACGGCGATCTGACCATTGCTGGCAATCTTGCGAGCGATTTTCTTTACCGTATCCATCAAGTCTTCTGAAGCAACTATCTTGTTTACCAGACCGATCCGCAGGGCTTCACTAGCATCTATGACCTCGGCTGTGTATAATAACTGCTTGGCCATTCCCGGGCCAACTATACGGGGAAGGCGCTGGGTGCCGCCGAATCCGGGGGTTATTCCCAGACCGACTTCGGGCTGTCCAAATTTTGCATTGACTGAAGCGATCCTGAAGTCACAGCACATAGCCAGCTCACAACCACCCCCCAGGGCAAAACCATTTACTGCTGCAATACATGGTTTTTCCATGGCCTCAATAAACCGAAACGCAGCCTGACCCACCGCTCCAAAGACTCTGCCTTCCACTGCAGTAAGATTCTGCATATAGGCGATATCAGCACCGGCTACAAAGGACTTGTCGCCTGCTCCGGTGATGATCAGTACATCTATTTCCGGATCTGCTTCCACTTCCATGGCTGCAGCTTTGATCTCGAGCAGGGTATCTTGGTTGAGGGCATTGAGAGCTTTGGGACGATTAATGGTAAGTATTGCGATCCGGTCTTGTTTTTCTAGCAGGATATTCTGATAGGTCATTTGCTCTCTCTCCAATCATTTGAGTTTAGTCTGTGTAACCGTTTCCTTATATATGCTTTGGCTTGTCCTCCTTTCTTGTCCCAACTGATGGGAAATAATATAATTGCCAGTTTTCTCTGGCTTTGGATCCAACCGGAGCACTAAATGGAGGTTATGTATCGCATTTTCAAAGATCTTCCAGACCAAAATAGAATCCCCCTGACTTATAGCCCCAGTTGAATGCAAGTGGTGCGGCGAAGTCTGGCGGATTCAAATGCGATAATGTAAGGGCTTTTATGCTTAATTTGTTTTGAATTTAAAAAGAGGGGAGGCTACTATTCATGAGGAAGCAAAATTGCCGGGCACTACTAGACTGGAAACACAATTACATCGACCTTCATGAATAGTAGCAAATATATAATTAAAACATTTAAGGGGGTTACAAAGATGGTGTATTATTAAAACCACAAGGGTTATTTAATTGTCTGTTTTTGTCCTCGCCAATATTATTGCAATTAGTGTGCCAGGTTAAAGAAAAAATAATAAATAAAAAAACTCCGAGAATTAGGGATGGAATTTTATTCCTGCATTCAAAAAAAGCATTAAATGCGCCATGGTAATGCACGGGGGCATCGTCAATTAATGCATTTAGGCATTGGAGGAAAAGGCGTATTTGGGGCATTCAATAATCAGAATTTTCAGAATAATGTTAAAATGATTTGAAATAATGCAGAGATGCATTATTTTTTGTATAAGCCCATAAATTCGACAAATTAATTTTAAAAAAAACTTGTGAATATAATGGCTTGACAGGGAATTGAAAATAGCAATTACAGAATTTGTCCTTTGTTAATGTAAAAGTGATAGTATAATCAAGTATTTTATTTTTGTTTCCGATATAATTGGAGAATAACAATCGATCGAAGGAGAATTAGATTTGAGTTTTACTGATAGACTGAGAGACAGTATTCGAAAAAATGATTATCTCTGGATGGCTGTCTGGCTGCTGGTCGTCATCAACATATGGTTTATCATATTTCTCAAACAAGATGACTTCAAATTCATAATCCTGCTGGGCTTTATCCTGCTGGCTGTTCTCGGGATATGGATAATAAAACGTTTTTCGGCAAGTCCGGGGGTTGAAGAAGAACCTGCCAGTGAATATGATTACCGGATCAGAGATTTTATACATGATGTAAGGCCCGTATGTGAAAAGATATTTGAGGATGAGATATCGGATCTTACCCGCCCTATCATAGAAGGCATAAGAGGAGATTTCAGCACAAGTCTGTCCTGGTTATGGGAGGAGACTGATGATTACATAGCCCAGGTCGAAGGAGCCATCACCCGCCTTAAACTGCTTACCACCCCGTTGGATTCTCTGAATGAGACCAAGACCAGCCTTGTTCAGCAATTGCATACTGATTGTGAGCTATTGAGCAACAGTGTCAGGAATATGCACCGGAGCAAGGAGAATAGCTTCATGGACCTGGAGGAATTCCTCGATAGCCAGGTCTTTGTCCTAAAAAATGATATGGAAAAAGAGAAAGATGTTTTCTATGACTATATCAACCGCATGTTGTCACGTCTCTCCAAAAACAAGGACGATATAGATATAGATGAATATTTCGATATGGACAAACTGAGCCAGCAATTTCGGGTGATTCTTGAAAAGGCTCTGGATGCCAGGCAGATGGCTTTTCAGGATTCAGTTATCCGTGAGCTGGAGAATTTCTCCGGTGATATAGTGGGGCAAATGCAGAAAAATGCCAATCAGATGTTCAATACCTTCCAGGATATCGTGGAGGTCCTCGAACATATGAAACAAGAAAACTGGGATGCAACCAACCTGTCCCTGCGGCAGTTGAATGAGTGTTTATATCAGAGCGACGGACTTCGGGAGAAATCCAGCGAGATCATGCTAACCCTGGCCTGGCAGGATATTCTGATAGAAAAGCGCTGGCAGGAAATGAGTGAGCGCCTGTTTGTAATCCGAGAACGGGTCAAGGCCAATGTAGAAGAGTACGTAGCGGGTTTTATCAGCAACAAACTCAATGGGGATTACCAGGGATTCAGTGCAATAGCCGGCAACATGGAAAATTCAGTCTTATATAAGGCGCTGGTCGACGCCGAATTGGTATATGAGTTATACAAAGGAGATAAACTGACAAACATTATAGAAGACGGTATCTATTCGCTCCTTCAATTTATCAGACCGGTAGAAGCAGTTGCCGGCAAAAGCATTAGACTTACTGAAGATGGTATAAGAACTCTCAAAAGTATGAAGAATGATATCAGATCCGGTGAATACCAGGCTCTGTTTGATAAGGTAAAATCGGCAGTAAATGAATACTGCCCGGAAGCCGCCCCTTATTTAAAAGATGTATATCCGCGGACCTTCTATGCTTTCAGCAGCTATCCATATATCAAACAAAAACCGGACAACCTGAATCAGGCGGCCTGGATGGTATTTCTAGAGATCACACGCAATCATAACTATGATGAAGAAGTATATCTTTTGGTCGGATTACTCCTGGCGATCCACCAGATCAGGAATCAATACATACATCCTCTGAAAAACCTGCCTCTTGAATTGGAGGATATGGACGATTTGGAAGCGGTTCGCCTGGCTGCGCTTAAAGCAGTTAGCCTTATGGCCACCCATGAGTTCCGGGGATTGTCTAAACTAAACTTTAAGGGCAAAAACGGGAGTTAAATTATGATACCTCTGCGAGACAGCACCCCTAGCAAAACTTTTCCCATAGTAACTGTGCTGCTTATCATTCTTAACCTCTATATATTCTACCAGGAAATACTATTGGGCCAATCGCTGGAAAGCTTTATAGGAGCATATGGTCTGGTACCGGCAGAATTCAGGCCTTTCAATCTGCTGTCCTCCATGTTCCTGCATGGCGGATGGATGCATGTTATCGGTAATATGTGGGTGTTATGGCTGTTCGGCGATAACGTTGAAGACCATATGGGACATTTCAAGTTTCTTGTTTTTTATCTCCTGATGGGCTGCATAGCTGGAACTACTCATTACCTGGTAAATCCCGCATCGACCGTCCCCGTAGTGGGCGCCTCCGGAGCAGTAGCCGGAATAATGGGTGCTTATTTCTTAATGTTCCGGCAGGCCCGGGTATTTACCTATATTCCCCCAATATTTCTAGTGACCATACCGGCCTGGGTGTATCTGGGCTTTTGGGCTCTTTCTCAGGTATACGGGGGGGCTGGCAGCCTGACCGATACCAATTCGAGCAACATAGCTTTTTGGGCTCACATCGGCGGATTTGCCGCCGGCATGATCCTCCACAGGTTCTTCCTGAAGTCTGAGGACGAGTATGCCCGTGGAGGGTTTTAAGGGGACCGATCAACCAACACGAAATAAACCGGCATCATAAATGGATAACAAAAAGTTGTCCAGCTTGCTCACAATCGTTGACAATAATGTTTGACGATAACGAAAAATGACCTTACTTATTAGTAAGGTCATTCTTAATATAATTTAGTTGTTTTTTTCATCCCCTTCCGGGAAAGCGAAACACCTTGGCGCAATTACGCAGGAGCGGATTCCATATCCGCCACTCTGCATTTGCATATATTCTACCCCTTGGTTGCCGCCGCTTCTTCGTAGCCTTTGCCGCGTTTCAGGAGCTGGTCGACCTGTTCCCCGGCGGTACGCTGGTCATCGGTGCCGTGCTGGAGGAAGTAGATAGTGTTTTCTATCCGTTCCTGGCTGGCCTTGATTTCTGACCAGCGGGATTCTTCTTCAAACAGGTTCATACAATCCTGAATGCTGTGAGCCCGTCCCGTTTCCAGGTAATAACGGAAAGTCGACAGGGTTTTAGGATCCTGATACATGGAGTTTACGAATGATTTAACGATTATGGAGTTATAGATCTGCAGGCTGCTTTGGGCCTGACGCAGTTTCTCTTCAGCAGTGTCGATATCCTGATAGCACAGGTCCAGGAATTCTTGATAGAAGGTTCCCCAGTTTTCCAATACGGCTTTGTAACGGTCACAGGCCTTCTCGTATTCACGGTATCTGATTATATAGATTTTCATTTCATGATTGAAACTGCCTTCCCGGTCATTAGCCTTACGCCTCCGGCCCAGCAATCCATTCAGCGAGATCAGGTTGCCCGGTGCCTGTACCTCAGCTTCTTCTTTTTGCGGTTTATTCTGCAGTGCATCCGGTTCGCCTGGTAACAGCTCTATGGTCTCGACCAGTGAGTAGCGATTCTGCAGGTGTTTATTAAGATAATTTATGTGACGGTTGATCTTTTCCACCTCACGCAGTGAAGCCAGGCACATATTGATATCTTTGATCAGTTCACCTTCATTACGGGCTATCTTTTTGCCATTTTTGCGAGTTTTCTGGTAGGCGGAGAGTTCGTTGTTCAGAGGGTGTTCAGCATTCAGGGCTTGCATGATATCCATATCATGACCGGTCAGTGCTCCGCTCTCACTGAGACTGGCCTTAACAAAGTAGAATCTGGTGTTGGTCAGCGGGTAATAGTAGGGGCCGACCCCTTCCAGGTACTCATTGTTTTGCAGGTTTTCCAGATCAGTGCCTACCTTAAGGTCATCATACAGAAACTCCGCCCACTTGCGGATCGGTGCATCAGGATTTTGTTCCTCTCCGGCGATTTCCTTGATGTCCTGGCAAAGCTCCAGCGGTACCTTTATGAACGAATTGTAGTAGTAGAAAATAACCTGCCGGGGCTCATAATTGACCACCAATGAAAGATCCGGAAAGTGCGGCTCATCTTTTTGCAGAAAACTAAAAAACACCGTTTTTCATCCCCCTCATATAAATACACTTGAATGTTTATTTCTATATATTACCAGATTATCCTGCAAGATGGTAAAAAAATTATTAATAAGTTCTGCCCAGAAAATTTCACTTAATACTTTTGAGGTATAATTAATACTGAAATATTTTGGCGGGAGAGCATATTACGATGCAAGAGATACAAAGAGTCCGTGAATATTTGCAGCAGAGAAATCCCGGTTTAAGAATCATTGAACTTGATGCAGACACCAGTACCGCTCCCTTGGCCGCAGCCGCTCTGGGCACTGAGGTTGGACAGATAGCCAAGTCCATCTTGTTCAAAGGAAAGAACGATTACTTTATGATAGTAGCCGCTGGTGATATCAGGATCGATAATAAGGCCGTAAAAGAACTGGCCGGGACAAGAGTACGCATGGCCAATGCTGATGAAGTGCTGGCGGTCACCGGCTTCCCGGTTGGGGGAGTTTGCCCCTTCGCCCTGAATCAGCCTGTGGAGGTTTATCTGGATGAAAGCTTAAAACGCTATGACGTGGTCTTTGCTGCCGCCGGGGCGGGCAATACGGCATTGCCGATCACTTACGACGAGTTATATGATATCACCGGAGGCGGCCCCTGCGATCTCGCCCAGAAGTAGAGGAGATTAACCACGAGGAACACGGGTTTTAATTAGCCACAGAGTAACACGGATTAACACAGATTATTTTTACGGTAGTATTTATCAAATGGCAGTAAATAAGCAGGTTTGGTAATTTGGATAATGGCCTTAAAAAATGGCTATAGAAATAAAACCCCAAAATGCGCAAAGTATTTTGGAGTTAATATAGTTCATTGTTACTAAAGTATTTTTATATTGTTTCTCAGAAAAATCTGTGTAAATCTGTGGCAAAAAAGCGGTATCCCTATAAATGGTTAACTGATAGTTAAGGAGCGTTTTCGATGCCTTCTTTTGTGCATCTACATAATCACTCTGAATACAGCTTACTCGA
>JBLMZJ010000072.1:0-32796 GCA_050258735.1 Deltaproteobacteria bacterium
CTGGGGTCTCTGACCTTGTTGGCCCTGGTAGCCACCCTGGGGACGCTGTCCCTGACCTTGCTGGCCATAGCCTCCTTGAGGCCTCTGACCCTGTTGCTGACCATAACCACCCTGGGGGCGCTGTCCTGGTTGGCCCTGGTAACCGCCCTGTGGGCGTTGAGATTGTTGTCCTTGCTGACCATATCCGCCCTGTGGGCGCCCACCTTGTTGACCCTGAACTCTGGGCGCTTGCTCCTGTTGAGGGGGACGACTCTGCGGTCTGGTTTCCTGATCTCTGGCTGGAGTATCGGTCTTGCCCCGGGCGGGAGCACCGGGGACATTCTTAGTTTCAGGGGTAGCTGTTTTTTCAGCTGACGAACTGGGAGTCTCACTGGCTTTTTTGGGGGCAGGGGCTTGCCCGGACCTGGCAGCAGGCTTAGTTGCCGTTTCAGATCCAGGTTTTTCTGCAGCGCTTCTTTTAGTGCCGGTTTTTCCGGAAGTGGATTCTGCTTTGCCTTTGGCAGGTTTCTTTTCACCCATTTGCTTCCTGACCGAAACCGCCTGCGAATCCTCGATGGTACTTAACTGGTTCTTGCCGTCAATACCCATCTTCTGCAATACTTCGATAATTTCCTTACTGGGTACACCCAGTTCTTTAGCTAATTCATGAACTCTTATTTTGGCCATTCAACCACCCCCGTACTGTTTTCGTCTCCCATCGACGTAACTAAATCTATTATGGAACGAGCCAGCCCTTCATCATTGATAGTAACTGCTACCCGATAGGCCTTGCCCACTGAATTGCCCAGACTGTACTTGTCTCCTAGGATCAACCAGGGCACCTTTTGCTTCTTACAGTTGGCAAGCAGGGATTCTCGTGTTTTTTCCGACATATCTCCACTCAGAACCAGTAAATAGGCCCGGCGCCTTATCAAGCTGGTCCGGGCTGCCATGGTCCCGGATGAGGCCTTGCCCGATTTCTGAGCCAATCCGATTAAATTGTGGATCTTGTTCAAACTACCACACACCTTGTCTCCATTTGGTCTCTGGCACTTTACCCCTCATCAGCGGACATGGCTGATGCTGCCTCCGGAAGTTTTTCTCTGAGGATGTCTATAACTTCTGAAGGTATATCGTGCTCCAGTGCCTTTTGCAGCCTTTTACCCTTAATGGCTGAATTGAGGCAATCCACCTGTGGACATATATAAGCACCCCGGCCGGCCTTTTTGCCAGTAGGATCAAAATCAATCTGTCCTTCAGGGGTCCTCACTACCCGCAGCAGTTCACGTTTGCCTTTCATCTCCCGGCACCCTACACACATGCGCTGCGGAATTTTACGGAGCTTCGTCATCCAGATCAGTCTCCTCGAAAAACTGACTTTCACTCTTGATATCGACTTTCCAACTGGTCAGCTTCGCTGCCAGGCGGGCATTTTGCCCTTCCTTACCGATAGCAAGTGACAGCTGGTAATCAGGCACTACCACGGTGGCCACCTTATTGGCTTCATCAATGTAGACCGCCAGTACTTTGGACGGGCTCAAGGCGTTGGCGATAAACCTCTCCGGCTCACGGTCGTATTTGATGATATCAATCTTTTCTCCGGCCAATTCGGATACGATGTTCTGTACCCTCAGGCCACGCGGACCCACACATGCACCTACGGAATCCACATTGTCCTCGTTTGAATGAACTGAGATCTTGGACCGATAGCCGGCTTCGCGCGCAATTGACTTGATCTCCACCACTCCGTCATAAATTTCGGGAACCTCCAGTTCGAAGAGACGGCGCAGAAAATGGGGATGCGCCCGGGACAAATATATATTCGGCCCCTTGGTGCTGTTCTTGACCTCGTATATGTAGGCCTTTATCCGCTGACCCACTGTATATCTTTCGCTGGCGATCTGATCGCCGGGAAGCATGATCCCTTCGACCCGGCCCAGTGAAACGTAAACCGTCCTGGCCTCTACCCTTTGCACCGTGCCGGTGACGATCTCACCTTCCCGTTGCAGGAACTCCTCGTAAATCAGGGAGCGCTCGGCCTCCCGCAGCTTCTGCATAACGACCTGCTTGGCGGTTTGAGCTGCGATACGACCAAAGGCATTGGGAGTGGCTTCTACATATACCATGTCTTCCACCTTGCATTCGGGATACAGTTCCCTGGCTTCCTCCAGCCCGATTTCTTGGCGGGGATCCTCTACCTGTTCCACTACCATTTTCTGTGAAAAAACCTTGACGTCGCCGTTGACATCATTGAACTCCACACTCACATTCTGGGTGGTGCCGAAGTTCTTTCTATAAGCTGTATTCAGAGCAGTCTTGATAGCATCTACCAGGGCTGCCTGGGGTATGCCCCGCTCCTTTTCTATCTCATTTAAAGCTCTTATTAGTTCACTGGACATCTTGTTTCCCCCTTATAAATCTGGATACAAACGGACTATGGAAACCATATCCCGCGCCAATGTCTTGGTTTCTTCCCCAGTTTCTATAACTATCTGTTTATCTGTGACACTTTTTAATACCCCGGTTATTTTGCCGGGACCCTCGTATTGTTTCAACATTTTCACCGTGACCCTCTCACCGGTAAAACGCGCAAAGTCCCGGTCCTTTTTGATTACCCGGTCGATTCCGGGAGAAGACACCTCCAAGTGGTCATAATATAGATCTTCTCCATCCACCAGAGGTTTTACCAAACGGCTGGCCCGCGTACATAATTCCAGGTCGACCCCGGTCTCCCGGTCGATAAAGAACCTTAGAAACTGTTCCTCGTTTTCCTTCCGGTACTGCATCTCTACCAGTTCGATCCCCGCCCGGTTCAATTCTTCTTCGATCAGCGGCTCAATACTGCGCCAGGCCGCTTTGGTCATAATATTGCACTCCATTCATTCGTCGCCTGAAGGCGAAATTACAATAGAAAAAGTGGGCACGCACCCACTTGTAGTTTGACGTATTGGTAAGCTTAGTAGAAGTATAACACAGTAGGAATAAAATATTCAAGCCAACCATTATTAAATATTTTAGCAAGTTGCCTGTTTTTCTGCACCTTACCGGCTCAGGCAAAGAGACTCAGCTGAGTGCTTTCCGGCAAACCTTCCAAACAACCGTGTTTTCTGAGAACCTCCAGGGTGGTTTTATTTATATGTGAACGTTGCTGGAAGTCTTCCACCGATACGTATTCACAACCATCTCTCGCATCGACTATCAACTGGGCTGCTGCTCCCCCCAGATTGGGAAGCGCGGAAAGGGGCAGGAGCAAACCATCGGGTTCGACCAAAAACTTTTTGGCATCGCTTCGGTAAAGATCAACGGGATGGAATACAAAGCCACGGGCATACATCTCCAGGGCCAATTCGAGGATCGGCAGCAGTTTCTTATCCTTCTGCGCAGCCTGCATACCCTGACGGTTTATCTCGCGAATACGTTCCCGCACCTGGCCCTTGCCCTGCAGGATGTTTTCCGGATCAAAATCCTCGGCTCTTATACTGAAAAAACTGGCATAGAATTCACGGGGGTAGTAGACCTTGAACCAGGCTATACGAAAAGCCATCATTACGTATGCTACCGCGTGAGCCTTGGGAAACATGTATTCGATCTTAAGACATGAGTCAATGTACCATTCCGGCACCCCGTTGTCCCGCATAGCGCCTATCTGAGCGGGGGTAAGCTTGGAGCCCTTGCCCTTGCGGACCAGCTCCATAATGTCAAAGGACTGCTTCTCCTCCACTCCCTGATAGATCAGGTAGGTCATAATGTCGTCACGGGTACAGATCACCTCGTTCAGCGTAGCGACCTCATTTTCGATCAATGCCTGGGCATTGTTGAGCCAGACATTGGTGCCGTGAGAAAGACCGCTTATACGCACTAACTCAGAAAAGGTAGTAGGGCGGGTCGCCTCCAGCATCTGTCGTACGAAGCGGGTACCGAATTCCGGAATGCCGTAGGTACCTATGCTGGTACCGATCTCTTTTTCGCTGACCCCCAGCGACTCCAATCCCGAAAAGATAGCCATGGCCTTTTCTTCATTGAGACGTATGGCCGAGACTTTGATCCCGGTCAGGTCTTCGAGTTCGCGGATCACAGTAGGATCGTCATGGCCGAGTATATCGAGCTTTACCAGCTGTTCATCAACTGCGTGATAATCAAAATGTGAGGTTATGATCCCCGATTCCTGCTTGTTGGCCGGATGCTGCAGTGGAGTGAACTCCCGGATATCGTGGTCTTTGGGAACTACAATGAGTCCGCCCGGATGTTGACCGGTACTCCGACGCACCCCGGTAATACTGGCAGCCAGGCGTTTGATCTCTACCTGTCTCATGTTGACCTGCCGGCCTTCGGCATATTTTTTTACAAACCCGAAAGCGGTCCGATCGGCAATAGTGGTTATAGTACCAGCGCGGATGACATTACTGCTGCCGAAAAGTTCTTCGACGTACTGATGTGCCTTGCTCTGATAGTCGCCTGAGAAATTGAGGTCGATATCAGGAGTTTTGTCGCCCTTGAATCCAAGAAAGGTTTCGAAGGGTATATCAAAGCCCATGTTATTCAGCTCCTGTCCGCAACATGGGCAATCCTTGAGCGCCAGATCCGCTCCGCAGGCTACGCTGCCGGTTATAAACTCGCTGTAATGGCAATCCGGGCACAGATAATGAGGAGTCAACGGGTTTACTTCGGTGATCCCGGTCAGATAAGCTACCAACGAGGAACCGACTGATCCGCGCGATCCGACCATATAACCGTCCCGATTGGACTTGTCCACCAGTTTGTGGGCGATAAGATATAGTACACTGAAGCCATTGGTGGTTATAGAATGCAGTTCCCGCTTGATCCTCTCATCGACGATGACCGGCATAGTATCTCCGTAAAGCTCGCGGGCGCGCTGCCAGGTAAGCGCTACGATCTCTTCTTCGGCTCCATCGATAGCCGGCGGATAGAAGCCGGTAGGAACCGGTCTGAGGTCTTCTATTATTTCGCTCACGGCCTGTGGGTTATCAATCACCACGGCTCGGGCATCCTCAGCACCCAGATAGGAGCATTCCTCCAGCATTTCCTCAGTAGTCTTGAAATACAGCGGCGCCTGAACTTCTGCATCTTCATAGCCCTGGCCGGCTTGGATTATACGCCGAAAAACCTCGTGATGCGGATCCAGGAAATGAACATCTCCGGTGGCACAAACTGGCTTCCCCAGCTTTTTGCCCAGCTCAACTATCCGGCGGTTGATATCCTGGAGTTCCTCTTCGGTCTTCAGCCTGCCTTCCCGTACCAGGTAAGCGTTGTTAGGCAGCGGCTGTATCTCCAGGTAATCATAAAAGGCCGCAATGGCTTCGATGGCAGCAGTGTCCATGCCTTCCAACAACGCCTTGAATAGTTCACCGGCTTCGCAGGCAGAACCGATTATCAGGCCTTCACGTTTTGCTGTAAGATCGGCCCTAGTTATCTTAGGATGCTTATAAAAATTGTCCAGATAAGACATACTGACCAGATCGTACATGTTTTTCAGACCATTACGGTCTCTGGCCAGCAGAATGATATGCCAGGGCTTCTCCCGGGCATCGTTTTCGACCAGGTAGGCTTCGACCCCGAGGATAAGTTTGAAGTGATAATCCTCATCTTGTTTTCGGGCTTCAGCCAGGGCATCTTTCGCCGTTTTAAAGGCCTCCGGAAAGGCCTGAATGCATCCGTGGTCGGTTATGGCCAAGGCCGGCTGCCTCCATTCTATCGCCCGTTTGACCAGGTCTTTTATCTCGGTGAGTCCGTCCATCGCGCTCATTTTGGTATGCGCATGCAGCTCGATTCTCTTTACTGGAGCTTGATCATGCCGGACGGCTTTTTCAGCAGCTTCGTAACCCTGCATGAACATAGCTATTTCCTTGGTGTTGTCATCATAGCGGATGTCCCCGCCAATACGATACCAGCTGCCCCTCTGCAGTTTATCATCTTCGGGATCGTCCACGAAGCACTTTACGTTGATGCTGTCCCGATAATCGGTCAGGTAGTAGATGACAGCGAGGCGCCCCCCTTTAAGGGCGGTAACCTCCTTGCCCCATACTTCTCCTTCGATCACAATGTTTTTCTGGCCTTCCTGAAGCTCTGCTATAGCTGTTATTTCCGCCCCGTTCAGTTTTAAGCCCTCATCCCTGCGGTTGTACCCCTTTTTCCTGGAGGCTACCGCCGGGGTGATGGTCAAAAGATTCAGTTCCTGGCTTCGTACTTCAGGGCTGCAGCAGCTGTTGGCCGGCGGTATGGGCTGAGTATAGAGTGCTCGCACCAGGATCCTAAGACCATATTCCTGAAAGACCCAACTGGATAGATTGGTGCATATATCGCCCCCGATAAGGTATTCAAAGTGCTCCTCATTTTCCACCAGGAAATCGATCCGTTCGCTGTCGGTCTCCCAGTTCAATTCCTGAAGCATCTCCGCCTGATTGAAAACCTGGTCGATCAGCTCACTGCGCCGTTGTTCCATTATCCATTCCAGACCGCTGTTCCAATCAAGTAAAACAGGTACGATCTGTACCTGTTCCAGGAAGGCAAAGCAATCCCTTAGGTTGTTGGTTGTTTGATCGATAAGCGTGACAGGAATGGGCCGGGGAATAGTTACATGAAGAGCCCAGGAGGAGTTGCTTTTGTATACCTCGATATGTTTTACCACACTTCCCTGCCATACTTCGGCCAGGGAATGGTCTATATGCTCCTTCAAAAAAGCATTGAAATCCATGGTCATCGATTTTCCTCCGGGGTACCCTAGTTCAAACGGTCAATGTTGCGCAGACCTTTGATGGCAGATAACTCGTCTATCACTTCGTTGATACCTAATCCGGGCGGGAGTTCCAACAGAAGCTCAACCTCGAGCTCATCGGTCTCAGTGCGGGTCAATTGGATGTTCTTGATCAAAACTCCCATTTCTCCAAGAATAGAACCGATGGTACCGACCTGGCCGGGACGATCCTCTACCAGCATGACAATGCCCTTGTATTCACGTAGGCCAGTCACCACCTGCTCGAACTTCACAAAGTAGATCAACACAAAGAGTATCAAGATTGTGGTAACGATTGCTGGAACGTACAGGCCAGCTCCTACCGCCAGTCCAATGCAGGCCACCACCCATAAGCCAGCGGCTGTAGTCAGCCCTCTGACTGTCGCGCCTTCACGCATGATGGTACCAGCACCCAGGAAACCTATACCGCTGACAACCTGTGCGGCAATACGACCGGGGTCAGCACTGACTGTATGGTGATACAGCATATAAATATCGATGGATACGATCATGGCGAGAGTAGAACCAACACAGACCAGGGTATAGGTGCGCAGACCGGCGGGACGGTTAAGGCTCTCACGTTCCAGTCCGATCAGTCCGCCCAGGATACAGGCCAGGGCCAGTTTGAATATCATCTCATAATTGGACAAAACAACTACCACCTATCTGGGGAACGATTTTATTTAGCCACAGATTCATACAGATTAACACAGATTTTTTTCAATAGATAAACATAGATTTAACCTCTAATTCTTTTCTCCAGTAAGGCCATAGAATCCTTTGACAAAAAACCATAAATGTCAAATTAAAATCCGAAACGGAATTATTCCTACTGGCTCAATAAAATCCGTGTAAATCTGTGCAAATCCGTGGCAAAAAATCCGTTCTCATCTGTGTCCATCCGCACCTAATCTGTGTTCATCTGTGGTTATTCCCCCCCGCGCCTTCAGGCGCGTAATCCTTGATCTCTTGCACTAATCTCTGGACCATCTGGTCCTGGGAAACTTTGTCCACAATGTCACCGTGTTTTATCAGCAGACCAAAGCCGCGTCCGCCAGCGATGCCTACGTCCGCCTCCCGGGCTTCACCCGGTCCATTTACTACGCAGCCCATCACTGCCACCTTCATGGCCTTATCCATAAAACGCACCTCGCGGTCTACTGCCTCAGCTGTTTTAATGAGATCTATCTCGCAGCGTCCGCAGCTAGGACAGCTTATCAGTTCCACTCCGCGTTTTCGCAGACCCAGACTGCGCAGGATCTCATAGGCAGCCCATACTTCTTCCACCGGATCGGCGGTTAGCGATATACGGACCGTATCCCCGATCCCTTCAGAGAGCAACAGCCCTACCCCCAGAGCCGACTTGATCAGGCCCCGGTACATGGTGCCGGCCTCGGTTACTCCAACATGCAGGGGGTAGTCAACCAGATCCGCCATCAAACGATAAGCTTCGACCGTCAGCATCACAGAAGAAGCCTTGAGTGATATTTTGATCTGGTGAAAGTCCAAGTCCTGCAGGACTTTGATATTCTCCATGGCGCTTTCTACCATGCCCCGGGCACATACTCCGCCATACCGGGCGAGGATCTGCTTGTCCAAGGATCCCGCGTTGACTCCTATTCTGACCGGAATACTGCGTTCCTGACATACCTTGACCAGTTCCCGCACTTTGTCCGGGCTGCCGATATTGCCCGGGTTTATCCTGAGCCCGTCGGCTCCGGCTTCAATACTCCTGATAGCCAGACGGTGATCAAAATGGATATCAGCTACCAGGGGGATGCTGATCGCCGCTTTAATCCGGCTGATCGCCGCTGCAGCCTCCTCGTCCGGGACGGCTACCCGTACCAGTTCACAGCCGGCTGCCTCCAGCCCTTTTATTTGTGCAACCGTAACATTGACATCACGGGTGTCGCTGTTGGTCATTGACTGGACCACTACGGGGTTATTGCCGCCTATGGATAAGTCTCCGATTTTAATGACCTTGGTTAGCCGCCGCATTGCCGTCATCCTCTATACAATTTCACAATATCGTTAAAGGTTACGATAATCATGAGACCAATCAGGAAAAGAAAACCGACCCAATGGATGAGACCTTCCTTTTCCGGATCCAGGGGCTTGCGCCTGATCCATTCCACCGCAGCAAATATTATTCTGCTCCCGTCCAATGCCGGAATCGGTAACAAATTTAAAATGCCCAGGTTAATGCTTAGAAATGCCGAGAAAGCCAATAACTCGGACCAGCCGATCGAGGCAACTTCTCCAACCATTTTGGTGATACCCACCGGTCCGGCCAGATCACCCATCGAAGCTCCGCCGCTTATCATTAAACCGATACCGGACAACAGAATAACGGTAAATTCCCAGGTCCTTTGGAAGCCGTTCTTGACCGCGGCTGCAATGCCCATCTTCTTATAGGTGATAACCGGCTTTATTCCAATATAGTTCTTGTTGAGTGATTTATTGAATATGGGGGTTACCCTGATATTAAGAATCTTCCCCTTACGGTCTATCTCAACCCGCAACATCTCACCCCGGGGGTTTTTCTCGATGACAGTAGTCAAGGCCTGCCAGCTTTCAATATTCGAACCGTTTATGGCTATGACTTTATCGCCGGCTTTAAGTCCCGCCTCCTGGGCTGGCTTGCCGTCCAGCACCTGCCCGATGACCGAGGTATTCGAACTATCTTGCACTCCGGTAACAGAATAGATGTAAATAAATATCAGCATCGCTGCAACCAGATTCATAAAGGGCCCGGCAAAGGCCACCCTCATCTTCTCGAAGGGTGTACGCCGGCTATATCCATTAGGGTCATCTCCGTCACCCGGCTCCTCACCCGCCATCCTTACGTAACCGCCCAAAGGAATAGCACGGATAGAATACTCTGTGCCATTCTTCTTAGTACCGGCCAGGCGGGGACCAAAACCCAAGGAGAATTCCCAAACCGGTATCCCGATGCGCCGGGCCACAATGAAATGGCCGAATTCGTGTACCAGTATCAATACCGCAATGATCGCCAGGGTTATTAAAATGGTATATGCCGTGTTCATGCCAAACCTCCATAAATGCTTTTACCCATCTATACCTTAATATTCACCTTGCTTTACGGATTACGCAAATTACTATTGATAACTGTCTATTATGAAAACCCTGTTAGAACCTTACTTCAATGTCTGCTAATGATCCTGACGGCTTCTTCCCGCGCCCAGGCATCTGCCTCCAGGATAGTATCCAGACCCGGCTGAGGCAGAGTTTGATGGCCTGCCATCACACTGGCCACTGTTTCCGCGATCTCCAGAAACCCCAATCCACCAGCCAGAAAGGCATTGACCGCTACCTCATTGGCAGCGTTCATCACAGCTGGCATTGTGTTTCCGGTTCTGCCCGCCGTATAGGCTAATCCCAGGGCAGGAAAACGCTCAAGATCAGGCGCTTCAAAATGGATACGGCCCAATTTTACAAAGTCCAGAGGCTGACCGGGAGTTACCTTCCTTGACGGGTAACTCAAAGCATATTGGATCGGTATCCTCATATCGGCCGAACCCAGATGAGCCAGAAATGACCCGTCGATCAGTTCGACCATGGAATGAATAGCAGATTCCCTCTGAACCAATACCTCGATCAGGTCATAATCAACCGAGAACAGGTGGTGAGCCTCGATTACCTCCAGTCCTTTGTTCATTAATGTTGCTGAATCGATAGTAATCTTCGGGCCCATCCTCCAGGTGGGATGATGCAAAGCCATTTCCCTCGTCACTACAGCCAGTTGTCCCCGGCTGAATTCACGAAAAGGTCCGCCTGATGCCGTAAGCCAGATCCTTCTGAGGTAGCGTTCCTCACCGGCCAGGCACTGGAAAACCGCAGAATGCTCACTGTCCACCGGAAGCAAATCAACGCCAGATTTCCCGACTTCGTGCATTACGATATCCCCGGCGGCTACCAGGGTCTCCTTATTGGCCAGAGCCACCCTTTTCCCTGCCTTGATCGCGGCCAGGGTAGGTTTTATGCCGATGGCTCCACTCAAGGCAACCAGAACGATATCGGCATGATCCAGCGAAGCCATCTCGCAAAGTCCCTCCATGCCGCAGATCAAACGAGTCTCTTCCGGCAGAAGGGCTCTGAGCTCACTATATAATTTGCTGCTTTCCACAGACACCATCGCGGGTCTGTATTTACGAGCCTGGCCGGCAATCAGCTCTATCTCGTCCCGGGCGGCCATACCTAGCAGTCGGTAGGATTCGGGATGGGCATCGATTACCTCCAGGGCCTGTTGACCGATGGAACCGGTCGATCCCAGAATAACTACTTCCTTTGGTCTATCCAAGGTCAATCATTCTTCCTCCATTCAAAACGGGAAAAAAGCCCGGCCCGGTAGCAGGCAATGATTATGACCAGGGTCACCGGACCGAGTATCATACCTACCATGCCGCCCAACTGCAGGCCAATGTACAGGGAAACCAACGTAGCCAGCGGATGCAGGCCAATGTTGTCCCCAACTATCTTGGGCTCCAGGATCTGTCTTACCACTGAGGTAGTAACGTAGAGTACCAGCAGACCAATCCCCAATTTACTGTTGCCCGAAGCAAATTCCCATATTATCCAGGGCACCATGATAGCGCCAGGGCCCAATACCGGAAGTATATCACATAATCCCACCACTATTCCTATGGTCAGCACATAGTCTACCCCGAGTATAGCCAGACCTACCATGGTAACGATCATGGTTACGGTTATAAGCATGCTGTAGGCCCTGATAAAACCGACCATGACCTGAAACAGCTGCCTGATCACACCCATGGTTTTAGACTGGGCTGAATCCGGGATAAAACGCAGTAGGAATCCTTGCATAACATCCCGGTCCTTAATGATCAAGAAAGTGGCTACCGCCACTATAGCCATAAATACGAATATCCCCGGCAGCATAGTAAGAATATTTATCAGTATATTCAGGCTGCCGTCTACCAGGCCCCTCAATACATCCAGGATCTTACCCAGGTTGTCCTGGATCGATTTTTCAACCCCGGCAGGAAGATTGAGCTTGAGGTAAAATAGCTTGAAATTACTTATCGTTTCCGTCAGGGTAGCTACGATATTATCCGAGTAGTTGACTACCTGCGGGTAAAACCGGGATAATTCCTTGACTATTACCGATATGACCAGAAATATAAGATAGAATACCGTACCTACTACCGCGATCAGACTGACCGCAGCTGCCCCAGCGCGCTTGAGATGAGCCTTGACTTCAACAAACCTTACCAGTGGTTCCATGAGCAAGGCCAGAATAAGCGCAAGGATAAAGGGCATAAATAAAACGGGAAGCCAGGCCAGACCTCTGCCTAACAAGGGAAATACATAGGTAAAAAGAAGATAAATCGTAATAAGCGACAGTACCAGGACACCTAACTTGGTCAACCATTTCATCCACTTCTGCAGTTCAGGGTCCACATCTATACCCCCAATCTTGTATGCCAAGTTCTAAGTCAAATATATAAAGAAATAATATACCCAGGGCATAACGAACATAAAGCTGTCAAAACGATCGAGCACTCCCCCGTGACCGGGTATAAGCCTGCCGGAGTCCTTTACTCCAAAATAGCGTTTCAGACCGGATTCGAACAGATCTCCGCCCTGAGCCAGAAATCCGGCTATAATTCCCAACAGTAATACATATGCAATATTGATGGAACCCATATTCATAATCTTGAAAAAGGCCAGAGCGATGAATACCGGCAGAAGGGTTGCACCTACAGCTCCTTCGCAGGTTTTGGCTGGGCTCAGAACCGGGGCCAGCTTATTTTTGCCCCAAAAACGCCCGGCAAAATAACCTCCGATGTCACTGCTCCAAGTGAGAAGGAAGGCTAACAGAACGATAGGGAATGCCAAATCAAGCTCTGCTGTCTTTATAGCAAATCCCAGCAGGAAGCCCAGATACAGCGATCCAAAAAGGCTTAGAGCCACGTCAGCGAATTTTATGTGGGGAAAACGAAATATCATAAAGGCGCTTGATGCAACCAGAATCACAAACATGAAGGGTTCCAGCCAACCAGGATTTGCTTTGATGAATAGTGTCGCCAACAGCAGCAAGTAGGATGGTATGATCAGCGGCTTAAAGCCCCCCTGAACCATCATACGATGATATTCACCCAGAGCAATGATACCGATCAGTATAAAAAGACCGTGCCAGTAAACGCCTCCACGATACAATATGTAGAGCAGCAGCGGGATACCTACCACCGCAGTGATCACTCTCGTTCTAAGCATAATCTTCATCCTGACTTTTTGTAATTAATCCGCCAAAGCGACGTTCCCTGCGTTGGTAGTCGTAAATGGAATGACAGAGATCTGTCCTGGTGAAATCCGGCCACAGGCATTCGGTCACCCATAACTCAGTGTAGGCGATCTGCCATAACAAGAAGTTACTTATCCGCATTTCACCGGCAGTGCGTATTAGCAGATCCGGATCTGGCAGCCCGCGGGTATTTAAGTAGGAAGAGAATATTTCTTCATTCATGTCCCCGGGGTTCATATTACCGGCGGCGATGTCTTCTGATATCTTCACAACAGCATCGATGATCTCCCGGCGGGATCCGTAGTTCAAAGCGATGTTAAACTTCAATCCTTGATTGTTCCGGGTAAGTTTGATAGCGGATTCGATCTCGTTCTGACAGTCTTTCGGCAGGGTATCGGGTGAACCTAACATGTTGATACGAACACCCTTCTCGTGCAGTTCGGACAACTCTTTATGCATAAATTCTACCAGTAGTTTCATGAGGTAATCCACCTCGTCAACCGGTCGTTTCCAGTTCTCTGTTGAAAAGGCATATACGGTCAGCACCTTGACCCCAATATCGTCGCAGGCCTCGACCACCTGCTTAAGTGTGCTCATACCAGCGCGGTGTCCCATATTTCTAGGCATGAGTCTCTTTTTTGCCCAACGGCCGTTACCGTCCATAATGATAGCGATATGACGAGGGATCTCCCCCCCTCTTATCAACTCAGCATAATTGGGATTCTTTTTAGCCATGAAACCCCTTCTTCTATCAAATCACAAACCCCCCATGGTCGGGGGGTATTCAAATTAATATTATTATAACCATACGCTTGACAAATTGGAAAGTCTTTGGCCTATACCTCCATGATATCCTTCTCCTTGGCCGCCATAATGCTGTCAATATCCTTGATGTAGCGATCAGTGAGCTTCTGGATATCATCCATACCCTTTTTACTCTCGTCCTCAGATATCAATTTTTCCTTCTCACTCGATTTAAGCATATCATTGCCTTCACGGCGGATATTCCTGATGGCGACCCGCGATTCCTCAGCCCTCTTCTTTACTAACTTGACCAGGTCTTTTCGCCTTTCCTCGGTCAACTGGGGAATGGCCAGACGAATAACATTACCATCATTGGAAGGATTGATACCCAGGTCAGATTTCATTATAGCCTTTTCGATTTCAGCGATACTCCCTTTATCCCAGGGCTGGATCACTAACAGGCGAGCTTCAGGAACAGCAATATTAGCCAGTTGATTCAACGGAGTAGCTTCCCCGTAGTAATCTACCATAATACGGTCCAGCATACCCGGATTGGCCCGCCCGGCACGCATGGTAGCCAAATCTTTGGTAAGATGTTCGATAGCTTTTTTCATTCTGTCTTCTGCATCAGCAAGTATATCCTTGATCACCAAGCTTACCTCCCTACATAGGTACCGATAGGTTCGCCCATCACGGCCTTTAGTATATTGCCGCTTCTAGTCAGGTCAAAAACAACGATCGGAATACCGTTGTCCATACAAAGTGAAGCGGCAGTGGAATCCATCACTCCCAAACCCTTGTTAAGAACATCTATATAGTCGAGTTTTTCAAACTTGACCGCTTCCGGGTTCTTGACCGGGTCAGAGTCGTAAACGCCATCTACTTTCTTTGCCATCAATATGACCTCGGCCTCGATTTCCGCTGAACGCAGGGCGGCAGCCGTATCAGTCGAAAAATACGGGTTGCCGGTACCTGCAGAAAAAATCACCACCCGGCCGTTTTCCAGGTGGCGAATAGCACGACGTCTTATATAGGGTTCCGCGATCTCCTTCATTTCGATCGCGGTCATCACTCTTATTTCCAGCCCCTGGTTTTCCAGCGCATCCTGCAGGGCCAGTGCATTGATCTCAGTAGCCAACATGCCCATGTAATCAGCCGTAGCCCGGTCCATCCCCTGGGCACTTCCTGCTACGCCACGCCAGATATTGCCGCCGCCTACGACGATGGCAACTTCTACTCCCTGCTCTACCACTTCGACCAGTTGTTCCGCAATGGAGAGCAGCGTCTTATGGTCTATACCATAGGAGCTTTCACCAGCCAGAGCCTCACCGCTGAGCTTTAATACTACTCTTTTATATTTGGGCTTTTGCATTTTACATTCCCCCAAGCATAATTAGACGCAGATGACGCAAATCAATATGATTCGGAGTTCTTGCAACAGTTGTTATCTCTGAACTGTGGCCGATCCATAGCTTGCGGCGATTTATTTAGCCTTGATCTGAGCCATTACCTCGGCGGCAAAATCGGTCTCTTCCTTTTCGATTCCTTCGCCGACTTCAAAGCGGGCAAATCTTCTTACAGAGATATTCTCACCGATTTTCGCCACATGCCCGTGAACCAGTTCCTGAACTGTCTTGTCAGGATCCTTGATAAATGGCTGTTCTAAGAGGCAGCGCTCCTTGTAATATTTCTCGATTCTACCCTCGACCATCTTCTCTATTACCTTCTCCGGTTTGCCCTCTTCCAGCGCCTGAGCTCTAAGTACTTCCCGCTCCCGGTCCAGGGCATCGGTCGGTATTTCCTCCCGTCTGACATACTCGGGATTAGAGGCTGCTATCTGCATAGCCAGATCGTGGGCCAGTTGTTTGAACTCTTCATTCTTGGCCACAAAATCAGTTTCACAGTTGAGTTCCAAGAGCACGCCGATACGCCCTCCACCATGTATGTAGGAGGTAACGACACCTTCGCTGGCTACCCGGCCCGCCTTTTTGGCCGCCTTGGCCAGTCCTTTGGCCCGCAGTTCATCAATAGCCTTTTCAATGTCTCCATCACAGGCTACCAAAGCCTTTTTGCAATCCATCATTCCTGCACCAGTTCTCTCGCGCAGTTCCTTTACCATCTCAGCCGTAACCACTTTATAGACCTCCCTTAATAGTTTACAGATTTCATTAACGTAGGTTTTTGACCTGAATACCTGAAGATTTATTCATAGAAAAGGGGTGTATAGATATTACTATTCACCCCGGTTTCAATCTAATATCTATGCAGTGATCTGTTCTCCCTGTCTTCCTTCCAACACGGCGTCGGCTATCTTGGCCGAAATCAACTTGACAGCGCGAATGGCATCATCATTGCCAGGGATCACATAATCGATCTCATCGGGGTCACAATTGGTATCAACTATAGCTACAACCGGGATATTAAGCTTACGGGCTTCTGCTACTGCAATCTTCTCCTTGCGGGGATCGACCACAAAAACCGCTCCCGGCAATTTATCCATGTTCTTTATACCACCGAGGAAACGCTCCAGCCTCTCTCTCTCGTTCAAGAGTCTGGCCACTTCTTTCTTGGACAATACCTCAAAGGCTCCGTCCTGCTCCATTTTCTCCAGTTCCTTTAACCGGAATACACGCTTGCGAATAGTTTTGAAATTGGTCAGCATTCCGCCCAGCCAGCGCTGGTTTACAAAATACATACTGCTGCGTAAGGCTTCTTCTTTAATGGTCTCCTGTGCCTGCTTCTTAGTGCCAACAAAGAGAACGCCCTTGCCTTCAGCCGCTACACTTTTGACAAATTCATAGGCATCATCGAATTTCTTGACGGTCTGCTGCAGGTCAATGATATAGATCCCATTGCGTTCCATGTAGATGTACTGAGCCATCTTGGGGTTCCAGCGGCGGGTCTGATGTCCGAAGTGAACACCTGCCTCCAATAGTTGCTTCATGGTGATTACAGACATAACTATACCTCCTAAAGTTTTTTCCTCCGCGCCTTCATTCTCCTTGAGAACTGAAATCAGCACCCCTCAATAGAGTCCAACGCGTGCGTAATTACCATCGATTAATATAGCATAAGATAATATTTCTTGGCAAGTTTTGCAGAAAATTTTCAATTGGTCTAAGCAATCAACTTACTGACAATCAAAACGCCCCAGAACGGAGTGGAATATTCGCAATCTACTCGAGCATTCACTGTATGACTGCGATTGAAGGTGTTCTCCACAAAAAAAATGAACCTTTCGGTTCGGGTCTTAGGCGTATACTCTTTTCTTGTTGATAAGATTTATTATGAGATTTATCTCTCCCTGACCCCGGTTCAGGAGTTGCGCCATATCACAAATCGAATAGCCGGCTTCCTGTAATGTCCTGACCGCCAGATAAGGATGGGCTTCTCGCAGTGCTTCGACGTCAACGGATTCACTGTCCTTATAATCATCAATAGACAAGACCCTTTCACGGCCTTGGCGATTAGCCGCGGTACCGCCCTGCACGAGAGTCAACTTCTGCCGGATCGATAAGGTAACCTCGTAATCCAGCGTGTTTAGTTGATTGTTTACCGGGAATCCCAATTCCTGCAGGGTCACTACCAGTTCCTTGCTATTCATGTTCAATTCTCGAGCCAGTTCATACACCCTGACTTTTGCACCCGTTGAGGGTTGTTCTCCCATCCATTCTTCTTTATATTCTTCATTATATACTTCAGGAAGAGCCATCACCCCACTGATCTCAGTCAAGGCCAGACGTTTTTCGGTGATTTGTTGGATGGCCAATTGAGTCAGACGGGCTTGTTCCTCTAATTGGTTCAACTCCGCCAGCCTGAAATCCAAACCGTCTACCATGGCCCTGGATATTCCTATGCTCTGATCCAACATATTGTGCAAATCTGTTTTTACGATATGGGCCTCATCCACTGTATTTCGGAATTCCTCGTAGAACCTTTCCCATACGCCCTTCCGGTAGGACATATAGAAGATGCTGCCAAAAACCAGGATCATTCCTGTCAGTATCAAGACCGCGTAAATGACACTCAACCCCCTTAATACGATGTTATTAAGTGTTCTAACTATATCGTAATATCTAAGTGATGATTTCCCTCAGCTTTTCCCTTGTTCTTCGCGGCTTCCTTGTCCTTCCTGGTTTCTTCTTCGCCCTCTTGTTGCCGCTGCCTTTTCTTCTGATTCTTTTCCTGTTCCTCTTTTTCGTGCACCAGCTTGGACTCATTACGAAGCGGATCATTTACCCTGCGGGCTATGTTTTCGTTTTGGACATTAATGTTTTGAGTATTCTCCATCAGTTTGTGCTGGCCTTCTACCTGATTCGCTGCCTGGATCCTGGCGATATCTCCCGTCTTCTGGACCAGGACCTGCATATCAACACTACGAATACTCATATTCCATCTCCCCTTTGGTTAACGGAGAGATCCCATCCTGACCTCTCCGCGGTCCATGATGAACTCACAGTACTTTACCATATCGTTTACTATATATATGGCCTGACCTATGCTGATTCTGACTCCAGGATACGCCACATCCAATACCCGGACCTTGGCATTTTGCGTACGTTGAAACTCGGCTTCCAATTGCACTACCCGCTTTTCCATCTGGGTCAGTTCCTGATGCAGGCTCTTGAAGTAATCCAGCATCTTGATGAGGTCAGCCTTTTTCTTGTCGCTGAGGTTCTCCATGGATATCCCGCTGCGTTGAAAGGCCTGCAGGTTTTGGTTGAGATTATCCATGATCTTTTTCTTTTCTGTCCTGACTCGTATCAATTCATGATATTCATCTCTATGTGCTGGATTTACTCCTACTTCTATTATAGTCTGGGTGGCAAGCTGTGAACCTAAAACTCTGGCCTCAACCTCATGAGTAGCCTGAATCAAGCCTCCCACGATGATTGCTTTGTTTGAGGAAACTCGTACGCTGCCTCCAGCTTTAAGATTTGACTGCATGATGGCTTCCTTGATAAGGATATCACTGCCGGCTTCAATGTGGCTGTTTTCGGCGAACCGAGCCATAACGTTCTCTCCGGCTGCAACCTTGCCCTTGGTCCCGCCTGCGATACCGCCTTTTACTATAACACTGCCCCCGGCTTCGACCTCAGCGCCTTCAATAAACCCACCGACCTCGATATCACCGCCAGCCTTTACCTTAAAGCCTGAAGCTACATTACCTGCAATTACTACATTGCCAATAAAATCAATATTCCCAGTGGCGTAATCAACATTTCCTTTGACATGGAATACAGGGTTGACCTGGATCTTATTGCCCACCAGACTGACATGGCCGTCAATTACAGAATATATAGCGGTCTCTTCCTGATCTATCACAGAATTGGTACCCCTTAATAGCCTGTTGTCCTTGCCCCGGCGGGGTTGGATCTCATTGCCAAATACATCGTGCCCAATGGTCCCTTCGGTAGGGGGTACTCTCTCTGCCAGGAGTTGGCCGGCTTTGACATTGTTGATGAGACCAAGATCGAAATAGTCTACATTCCCTTTTTCATCCATCTTGGGCCCGCCTTGCTGGCTAGGCAATTGAAAATGATAGGTGACTTTAGCGTCTTCTCCATTAACTGCGGGCTCACCTTCAGCAACGGTCATTTCAAATCCCCAGTTGACTTCCATGAGTGCTTCCCTGATCTTGTTTTCTCTTATGCCATACGTTACCCCCGCATCAGCAATAGCCTTCTGGGCCTGCTCAAGGGTAGCAACCTGCCCGTTTTCTCCAGGCGGCAACACAACCAGATTAGCCTTCATCTTATCGCGATCGACCGTAACCTTTACTAAATTCTCTATGGGAATATTAGCGTCCATCAAATCCACTCCCATCAAATCACCATATATTTCTTCTTTGAAAGGCTCCCCCTCAGCCTGAGTATAGCCTTGGTATGTAACTGGGATATCCTTGATTCAGACAAGTGCAATACTGCACCGATTTCCTTAAGAGTCAGGTCTTCAAAATAGTACAGGTAAACAACCGTCTTCTCCCGATCTGGCAGGCGGGATATCGTTTTGGCAAGCAACTCACGGACCTCAGATAATTCCATTAGCTCCAGGGCATCTGCCGCTTTATCATCTTCCAAAAGGTCAAGGACTCGCTTTTTCCGGGCATCCCCTTCCTCTCCGGGTAGAAAATCATCCAAAGATATTATGGAGTTTGCTGCCACCTCGCGAAGCAGAACCGAATACTGGTTTTGAGTCAATCCTAATTCTTCGGCTACCTCATCATCGTTAGCAGCTCTACCCAGACGGCCTTCCAGGGTCTGGTACGCTTTTTCGAGTTCTTTACTCTTTTGACGTACCGAAACGGGTACCCAATCCATGGCCCGCAGTCCATCGATCATGGCTCCCCTTATTCTCGTTATCGCATAGGTTTCAAACTTTATATTGCGTTTATGGTCAAATTTTTCAATTGCGTCTATAAGCCCCTCGATGCCGCAAGAATTCAGTTCATCGATTTCTACTACTGAAGACAGGTTTATTGCCAGGCGCCCTGCGACATACTTGACCAGATGAGCATAGTGTATGATCAATTCATCCCTGGCTTCGATATCATTATGCTCTTTGTATTGAACCCAGGCTACGCTCATGTCAGTTTTCATTTAAATTATTCTCTCCCCATGTCCTATGGTTCGTACCAGCAATTCCCCGGTTTCAGCATCAAAAGTAATGGTACGGCCATAATTACCACCAGTATCCCTGGCCAGTATGGGTATTTTATGTTTATTCAGATGAGTTTCCACGGATGCAGCATTACGCTCCCCGATCTTCATTATGTCGCTCTCACCGGAGAATTTAAACATCTGAGCTCCACCTGCAATTTTGGCTTGCAGACGAGACTGATTGGCGCCAGCCTTCAACATCTGCTCCAGAACCAATTCAAGGGCAGAGTCGGCGAATTTTGCCTTATTATCAGCATTCTTGGCCTGTTCACTGCTAGGGAGCATGATATGGGCCAAACAAGCCAGCTTCATTTGGCGGTCTATTATACAAATTCCTATACAGGAACCGAGTCCTGCCGTCATTAATTTGTCAGGCGCTCTTGCCAGTTTAAGGTCTGCCATTCCTACCTGGATAATATTGGCCATTAAAAATTCACTCCAAGCGCAGTTAAGATAGTATCCAAAGAACCCGGCTCAGGCAAAAGGAAAAAATGGCCTACCACATCTTGTTCATCCTTGGTAAACTCGGTTTCCAGGACCAATACATGATCAGCCACTTCTCCAAATTGAGCCAATATAGCATCAAGTACGGCTCCTGCCATATCTATTCCCAGAGCCGGCACCGACGGGATGAATTTTAAATTGGTGAACATAGCCAGGGAATTCAAATAGGTAGCCGATAGAATATTTCCCAGTTCCATCATAGCAGACATTTCCATATCGTCCAGGTTTTCTACCTTGGTCTCCCCGATACTACGGCCCAGCAGCATATCTATCAACAAGCAGGCCTTCTCTACAGCAAGCACAAACAGGATATTGGAAGGAGCCTGACCCTGAACATTAAAGTAAATACCAACTACATGGAGATCGGGACCACCGATCAGATCCGGCACATCAGTGAACGGCAAGATCTTGACTTTGGGTACCGTCATATCAATTTTGGCTTGCACCATCTGCGCCAGGGCGGTGGCGGCATTGCCAGCTCCAATATTTCCGATTTCCTTCAATGCGTCAAGCTGTATCCCGGATAATTCACTATAATTCTCTACCATCAAAGCCCCCCCAAACTATCCCCGGACTGTTCTCTTTATAGATCCAAAATCTTATGCAAATCCAGCAGAATTAGTAAGCGCCCTTCTACTTTGGCAACCCCGCGGATATGCTCAGCTGTGATAGACCCGTACACCCTTTCGGTGTCCTCAATATCAGAGGTCTGCAGCCGAAGAACCTCGGAAACCTCATCAACTATTATACCGGCTTTGACATCGTCAAACTGAAAAACGATTATCCTTTTATCATCTTCATTGCCTGATGCCTGCAGGTTGAATTTGCGATGGAGATTTATAACCGGAATTATGTTACCTCTGAGGTTTACTACTCCCTCAATATGGTGCTCAGCTCGGGGTACCCGGGTTATATCCAGCAGCCGGTTTATTTCTTGCACATTCAATATTTCGACCGCATATTCCTCCCGCCCCAATTGAAAAGCCACTACCTGGATCTCATCATTGTTGCCAACCGCTCCCTTGAAACGAACATTCTGCATGTCTTCCACAGTCGCACCCCCTTCTAAAACAGTGTGGCTACATCAAGGATCAGTCTAACGTAACCATCGCCAGCCACAATGGCGCCAGCCAGTCCTGGTATACCGGCCATCAGTTTACCCAGTGACTTGATCACGATCTCCTGCTGTCCTATCAATGTCTGAACCACCAGACCTATCTGACGTTCTGCCTTACGAACGACTACCACATACATCTCTTCATCATCATCTTCACCAGGCACATCCAGCAACTGCCCTAAACGATACAGTGGAAGGACACTGCCTCTCAGCATGATTACCTCCTGGTTCTGTACCATCTTGATATCGCTGCTTTTGATCATGGTGGTTTCATCAACAGAACCCAGCGGGACTGCATAGATTTCGCCCCGTACCGATACCATCAGGGCCTGGATTATTGCCAGGGTCAACGGGAGTTTGATCCTGAAGCGGGTGCCCTGGCCTGGGCGGGAATCCACAAAGATCTCGCCATTTAGTGACTCGATCTTGTTTTTTACTACATCCAGACCGACTCCGCGTCCTGATACATCGGTTATGTTTTTCGCTGTGCTGAAACCGGATCGGAATAAGAATTCGATAGCTTCCTCCCGGCTTATACTCTCAGCTTCTTTATCAGTGATCAGGCCTTTTTCCACGGCTTTTTCACAAATGCGCTGGGTGTTGATGCCTGCTCCGTCGTCTTCTACTTCTATATATACATTGTTTCCCTCATGACGGGCCCTAAGAATGATCGTGCCCCTGGCCGACTTACCGTTGCGCATCCTTTCTTCGGGGGATTCCAAGCCGTGATCCAGAGCATTTCTCAGAAGGTGGACCAGAGGATCTCCAATCTCGTCTATTACGGTGCGGTCCAATTCGGTTTCTTTTCCTTCGATCAAGAAGTCGACCTCTTTGTCCAGTTCCTTGGCAAGATCCCTGACCATACGGGGGAAACGATTAAATACCTGTTCTATCGGGACCATTCTCACCTTCATAACGACTGACTGAAGGTCAGTGGTTATGCGGTCGATCTGCTCCATGGTCTCATTCAATTCTGTGATCTTACGTGTAGCCCCGATTTGTTCCAATCGGCCTTTATGCATGACCAGTTCACCAACCAGGTTCATCAGGTTATCCAAACGTTCTATGTCGACTCTGACGGTCTGTTTCACCTTGTGAGCAGTGCCCTTTTTGGCATCGTCAGTTTCGGCCGCAATTCCTTTAACCTCTTCCACATTTGCCGCAACAACAGTTGGGGGTTTTGAGGTCACCGTTATAGAACTGACTTCTATCTTATTCATTTCTAAGACGCTTACTTCGCTGATCGTGGATAGTTTCTTTTTTAATTCTTCCTGGTCGGAGCTACTTATGACCAGCACCTCAAATTCGCTTTCAAAACGCCCCTCGTCAAGATCCTGGGCGGAAGGGATCGACTTGATCACCTCTCCGTCTTCCTCTATGGCCTTGAAAGTCATAAACGCTCTGACAGCCTTCATCATACATTGTTCATCGATCGCAATTTTTATCTGGTAAACGTTCAGGTTGCGGCTCTCCGCTTCCTTGATAACCGTTAAATCATATTCGTTAAATTCGAAAGCATGCTGATATGTAGAATCCACAGGTCTTGCTTCTGCAACCGGCTTTGTCTCATAAATCTCTTCCTCCAGCACAGCAGCGGCTTCATAATTCCCGGTCTTTACACTCTCAAGCAGCGCTATCAGGTCACGGTTATCTACCTCTCCCGAACCCTCATTCTCTATCTTATCGACCATCATCTGAATACGGTCGAAGCACTTGAAAATGACATCAATAACCCCTGAATTCACGGGAAGCAGACCCTCTTTAAGATCTGATAATACATTCTCCATGTGGTGGGTCAGATCTGCCAGGTCATCGAATCCCATAGTGGATGACATCCCTTTTAATGTATGGGCAGCGCGAAATATCTCATTAAGGGCTGGTATGTCATTGGAATTTTTCTCAAGATCCAGCAGCTTTTGGTTCAGGCTCCCAATATGCTCTTTGCTCTCCTCTAAGAAAACATCAAGATACTGTGACATGTCCATTTTCATACTAATCAACTCCTAAAGCATCTTATTCACCACGTCCAAGGGTTTTTTAGAGCATTTTTAACACTTCACGGTGTATTTCTGGCAGAGGGACTACCCGGTCTACCAGTCCTGTTTCAACCGCCGCTTTAGGCATACCATAAACTATGCAGGTTGATTGATCTTCAGCAATTATCTGAGCACCTTTTTGTTTAAGCGCAGGCAGGGCTGCTGCACCATCATGCCCCATCCCTGTCATTATCACGCATACCATATGCGACCAAAATTCCTGGGCTACTGATTCCAGCATGACATCTGCCGCAGGCCTCAGAGCACCTCGCGGAGGTGACTTGTCAAGGTTGACGGTCAACTCTTTGGTGCCGCCTATGGATTGGGCGCAAACCTTCAGATGATAATCCCCGGGAGCTATGTAGGCTGTACCCGGGAGGATCTTCTCCCCATGTTCTGCTTCTTTGACCCGAATCTCCGACAATGAATCCAGTCTTTCTGCCAGTGATCTGGTAAATCCCGGAGGCATATGTTGAACCACCAGTATACCAGCATTGATACCGGCGGGGAATCGGGGTAACACCTGGTACAGCGCTTTCGGTCCACCAGTTGATGTACCGATCAAAACCAGCTTGTTGAGTCTCCCACCGCTGGGTACGATTTTCGGTACTGCTGTCCCAGTACTTGCTATTCTTGTCTCAGGTATACTACTAATTAAATTCTGCAGTTTTTTCCTGGCTCCTGCTGCTACTCTGATTTTTTCCAAAATATCATCTTTAATCTGTGAAATATCAGGCGAAAGTCGTCCGCCCGGCTTGGCAATAAAGTCGACCGCACCTAGCTGGAGAGCTTTCAATGTCTGTTCCGCACCGCTCTGCGTAAGACTGGAAAGCATAATGACCGGTACCGGATGCTCTTTCATTATCCTCTCTAGAGCACTTAATCCATCCATATGAGGCATTTCAATGTCAAGGGTAACTACATCAGGATCCAATTGAAGGATTTTGGCTAATGCATCATTGCCGTCACGGGCGGTAGCTATTACCGTTAAGTCATTGCTGCGATTGATTATGTCTGAAATAACGGTTCGCATAAAAGCTGAATCATCAACAACTAATACCCTGACCTTGTTCATTAGCTCATCCCCTTTCTGATGCGATAACCCGTATTTGTACTACAAACCTTTCTTGATCCATTCCCGCTGTTTATCAAAAATAAATTTGAAAATACGATCCCTTTGCCTTTCATTTATATCTTCGTAAATTAATGCGACCTTCCAGTCTTCATTCTGATGCTTGCGGTCAAAGACCCGCACCACATTGGCCTTGCAATAAATCGATTCCTGTTCCGTCAGTTCGATTTTCAATTCAAGCAGCTGGCCAGCCTGTAAAAGAGCCTTGGTAGTAAAAAGCAGCCCACCGGCGCTGAGATCGATGGTCGTACCCTCCTGGATCTCAATAGCCTCGTCCGATTTGACCTCAGGGTCCCGGTTGACTATCTTAAAGCGGACATTCAGGCTTACGGGCAACCTCACAAACTCCCGTTTCTGATTGACCGGGGTCAGTTTTTGGGGCCGGTTTACTATCAGATGCGGCAAAGGCTCCCGACGCCGGCTTACTACACGGGAAACACCGCCTACGCTGCCATGTTTGTCACGAAAGATCAGTTTGATCTCCTGTCCTGGCCAAAGAGGTACCAGGGCACCCTTTCTCATCGGCATCGAAATAAAAAGGTAATTATCCTTGATCTCCTCCACCCGGCTGGCCAGACGGCCTTTTTCACCTTCCACTTCTATCTCAAGTAATTGATTGATTCTGATATCTTCGGGTTTCATTACAACCTCCAAGGAATATTATTTGACCAGATCTACTATCTTCCTAAAGAATTTTCTTATACCCCCGCTGGAACTCTCACTGGGAATTCCCGTACGGGGATTGGCACTGATCAGGTTGCCGGCTATATCATTTATGTTTTTGGCTGCTACGTTGTAAGGGAACATACGGCTAAAGGCCTGCTGACTTCTGATGCCTTCACCTACCAACGGATCATTTACAACGTGACCAAGTATCTTCATATCAAGGTCCAAGAATTTGGAACATACTAATCTGAACTTGTCAGCTACCATAACGCCTTCGGCATTGTCATTTACGCGATTTACCACCAGGTAAAGGTTTTTGCCCACGGATTCCCGGGCTATAGCCTTGACCACTCCATAGGCATCTGTCAAGGCTGGTGGTTCCGGGGTGGTTATGATCACTACGTCGTCAGCCGCCAGCAAAAAGGTCAGGACATTTCGGGAGATACCAGCTCCAGTATCTATGACCAAATAATCATATTCGCCATCCAATTTTCCCAATTCGATCATGATTTTCTGTAGTTCGCTGCTGGAGAGATTGGCCAATTCAACCATGCCGGAGCTTCCGGGTATGATACTCAGGCCTTCGGGGCCCTCAATGATTACATCTTTTAATCCCTTTTTTCCCTGGACAACATGCTGGATATTGTACTTCGGGACCAGCCCCAGCATAATATCGATATTGGCCATACCCATATCGGCATCCATTAAAAGAACTTTTTGACCACGCATGCACAGGTTGATAGAAACGTTAAGAGCCAGGGTACTTTTACCCACGCCACCCTTGCCGCTGCTGACTACGATCACCCGGGTGACCTTGAGTTCCTGGCGAATTTCAGACTCGATTTGCTGTTTGACATTGAGGGCGATTTCCCTCAGACGTTCTGCCTGATCATTCATGATAACGTCCCATCCCTTCTCAGCAATAAACGAGCCATCTTGTCGGAATCAGGAACCTCTATATCGTCGGGTACATTCTGGCCCGTAGTGAAATAGGCAATGGGTTTCTTGATCTCATATATAGTATTGAGAATGGTACCGTAGTGATAGGTCTCATCAAGTTTGGTAAAGATGACTTTGTCGATGCCAACCTTCTCGAATTGTTGATATATGTGTAAAAGGTCGCTGCTTTCAGTGGTGACACTCAGAACTAAAATGGTCTCGTCGGGACGAGCAGTATCAATATAACTTCGCAATTCTTCGATCTGTTCCTGATTATTGGGACTACGCCCGGCAGTATCTACGAATATCAAATCTTTCTCTTTAAATTCTTCAATTGCTGTCCCCAGGTCCTTATTGTCAAAGACTACGCTGATGGGGATACCGATTATTTCAGCAAAGGTCCTCAATTGCTCGGCGGCAGAGATCCTGTAGGTATCAAGGGTGACAAGAGCTACATCTTTTCCTTCCATAAAGGCCATATTGGCTGCCAGTTTAGCAATGGTAGTGGTTTTCCCTACCCCGGTGGGTCCAACGATAAATACAACAGTACCCTTTTTGTCAGGTGCCACCTCTATAGGCTGCACTTCACAGAAGTATTCCTGAAAGGCCAGCAGGCACAAATCACGGGCTTGACTGTACCCATCGGGTCCGCTTTCTGATAAGCGGGAGGAGAGATTGGATACTATGGTAAGCGCAATCTCCCTGTCCACATGGTTGTTTACCAGGATCTCATAAAGTGCCTGCAACTGCTCGGGCAGCCCCCCAATCAGCTCAAGTTCATACATACTTGATTTGATCTCTTCGATCAGGCCCTTCATATTCTGCAACTCAGTCAATAATTCATCGTCTCTGCTCGCCAATGGAGTATTGGCCCGTACAGTCACCGGCGGATCTGTCTTGGCAGGCTCGGGGGTCGATATTGAGGGTTTTCTAAGACGATCGGTATGTACCTGTAAGGTATTGTCAGCTGCAACCGTGATTTCGACCTGAGGAGCATATAAGAAGCTGAGCAGTCCGCCCCGTTTGACCTGGCGGCTCTGCAAAATGATAGCATCACGCCCCATCTCCTCTTTGGCTTGTTTTAACGCTGTCTGATAATCCTTGGCTATGTACTTCTTAATCTTCATGGCGACACCATCCCGATAACTTCTACTCTTACATTTGCATCAATTTCATTGTACGAAAGTACAACGAGGTTAGATACAAAGCGGTCGATCAACCGCTTGAAATACAGTCTCAACACAGGAGCACAGAGGATGATCGGAGTGATGCCCCGGGCTAACAAATCCTGTTGTTTGGCATTGAGCCGGTCGATCATCACCTGGGCGATATCCGGATCCAGGGCCAAATATGAACCAAATTCGCTCTGCTGGACCGAATCCCTCAGTCGTTCTTCCAGGGCCGGATCCAGAGTAAGGACCGTGATTGTATTGTCCGAACCTATATACTGTTTACTGATCTGCCTCTTTAGGCCCTGTCTGACATATTCGGTCAATATGTCGGGATCACGGGTCAGCTTTGAGTAATCAGCCATAGTCTCCAATATAGTTACCATATCTCGGATAGATACCTGTTCTTTGAGCAGGTTCCCCAGTATCCGTTGTATATCGCCTATGCTCATCAAATCAGGAATCAGCTCGTCAACTACAGCTGAATTTGTTTCCTTGATGAAGTTCAAGGTGTTCTGTATCTCCTGCCGTCCCAACAACTCAAAGGCGTGGGCTTTTATAACAGAAGTCAGATGGGTGGCTAATACCGACGGAGGATCCACGACGGTATACGCCTTGGACTCCGCCTTCTCTTTTTCCGCTATCTCGATCCATTTGGCCGGCAAATTAAAAGCCGGTTCTACAGTATCAAAACCGGATAATTCTTGATCTTGCTCGATATTAGGTCCAATAGCCAGATAGTGATCTACCAATAATTCACCACCTGCCACCTCAACCCCTTTTATTTTGATGACATAGTTATTAGGCTTCAGCTGCATATTGTCCCGGATCCTGATGGGAGGTACTATGAACCCCAGTTCTACTGCACACTGTCTCCTTATCATCACTATGCGGTCCAATAGATCGCCGCCTTGTTCAGCATCTACCAGTGGTATCAGGGCATAGCCCAATTCCATTTCCATTTTCTCCACCTGAAGAAGCTCTACCACGTTGTCAGGTTTCTTGATGGCTTCAGCCTCCGCCAGTTCCTCAGGTTCTGCCTCTTCTACCACCGGGGTGGTGGAAGAACGGAAAGCGAAATACAACAGGCCAAAAAATACAGCCAGGGTATACATTGGTACCCGCGGCAAACCTATACTGCCCAGGACTACTAGAATCAAGGCTGCCAGTCCGAGGGCTTTTGGATAATTGAATAATTGAGTGGTCAATTCAGCTCCCAGACTGTTTCTGGAGGAACTGCGCGTAACTACAATACCAGTTGCTGTAGAAATGAGGAGGGCGGGAATCTGGGTCACCAATCCGTCGCCAACCGTCAAGATGGTGTATACCTTCATTGATTCGGCCATGGTATACCCCTGCTGATAAATACCGATGATAAAACCGCCGACTATATTGATAATAATAATGATAATACCGGCTATGGCATCCCCTTTTACGAACTTACTGGCACCATCCATAGCTCCGTAGAAATCAGCCTCCTGCTGGATCTTCTGACGGCGTTCCTTGGCTCCCTGGTCGTTTATCAAACCGGCATTGAGGTCAGCATCGATAGCCATCTGTTTACCAGGCATAGCATCCAGGGTAAATCTGGCAGCAACCTCCGATACGCGCTCAGCACCGCGAGTTATTACTATGAATTGGATAACAACGATGATAAGAAATATAATAAAACCTACGACCATATTGCCGCCTACAACAAACGATCCAAAGGCAGATATGACCTCGCCGGCATAAGCATCGAGCAACACCAGCCGGGTCACTGATATATTGAGCGACAGTCTAAGAAGAGTCGTGACCAGCAGCAAGGCAGGAAAGACAGAAAAGTCCAGGGGGTCGGTATTAAAGGTCGATACCATAAGGATTATCAACGCAAAACTGATATTAAAAGTGAGCAAAATATCGAGCACAGTCGTATTAATAGGAACAATCATCATTATTACGATACATACGACCAGCACCGCAATAATGACATCACTGTGATCCTTGATCTTGCTTAACCATGGCAAACGTTCTTGCATCGGTAGTCCCCCGATTTATATAATGGCAAATCCCCTGATCATAAACGGAAATTTGAATAATGAAACCACTGTATGAATATAACCAGTTCATCTCCAAGATAACTACAATACTATTCTCTTTTGTTTGTAGATAAAGGCCAATATCTCGGCGATAGACTGATATAGTTCTTCCGGGATGGCATCACCCAGGTCAGTACTGTAATAGAGGGTGCGGGCCAACGGTGGATCTTCTACAATGGTCACATTGTTCTGCCGGGCTATCTCCTTGATCCGTAATGCGACAAAATCCTGTCCCCGGGCTACTACTACCGGCGCGTCCATTGCCTCAAACTCATATTTCAGGGCTACGGCAAAGTGTGTCGGGTTGGTTATTACAACATCTGCTTTGGGGACCTCTGACATCATCCGTTTCATAGCAAACTCACGTTGGATCTGCTTTTGTCTTGATTTGATCAAAGGATCTCCCTCGGCCTGTTTGTATTCTTGCTTAACCTCGTGTTTGCTCATCTTTAGAGATTTTTCGTATTCAAACCACTGGTAGATGTAATCTATCAAACCAAGAATAACAAAACATACGCCAACCTTGATCGCCATTTCAAATACTACTGCACCAAATGCTTTACAGGTTGCAGTAAGCTCCATATCCAAAAATCGCGGAAATAAATAATAATACTTTTTTATAACGGTATAAACGATATACCCTGTAATACCCACCTTAAACAGAGATTTTACAAGCTCCATCAAAGCCCGGCGGGAAAAAATCCTTTTGAAACCCTCTATAGGATTGATCCGTTCCAATTTTGGAGTGAGAGCTTCAGAACTAATTACTGCCCCCACCTGAAGGTAACTGATAGCGAATGCCGCGATAAAGGTACCCACCAGGATCGGCAATAACATCCTGGCCATTATATAGATGACTTCCAATAATAACTCGGAAGCATATTGTACACTAAAATCCTGCATGGTACGGTCCAGTATATATAGACTGGTAAATGACCTAAGGATGTCTATCATTGATGCCATGGTTAGATATAACAAAACAGAACCGGTAATCAATATGACTGCCGAATTGAGATCAGCACTCTTGAATACCTGTCCCTTTTTTCTGGCATCTTCGCGTCGGCGTGGCGTTGCTTGTTCGGTCTTTTCCCCGCCGTCACCCTCAGCAAAGATCTGCAAATCAAATATAAACTTTTTTTTGTTCTCTTCTATCATCAACTATCGCCCCATTACCAGAAGGATCTGATCCAGGTAAGCGAAAAAGCGCTCAAACAGAACACCAAAAGCCCAGACATAAACAGGAAACATGACCATCAGGCCACCTATCCCCAATATTATTTTCAGAGGAAGACCTACCATAAAAACATTCATCTGTGGTACTGTACGAGCAATGAATCCCATGGCTATATCGGTTGTAAGGAGGGCTATAACCAAGGGTGCTGCGATCTTTATCGAAATAATAAACATATATACTGTGATCTCGGTCATCCAGTCCATCAGCCGATGATTCATGGACAGTCCCATGACCGGTATTATTTTGTAACTTTGTACCAGAGCCTGAATGAGATAATGATGCCCATTCATGGCCAGATATACCATCAAGGCTATTGTCTGAGTCAGATTGCCCATCAAAGGGATCTGTGTGCCCGATGAAGGATCCATAACGTTAACAATAGCAAAACCCATCTGCATATCCATCAGCTGCCCGGCAGTCTGAATGGCTCCCAAAGCGATATAAGTCACAAATCCGATGGTATAACCAACCACAAATTCCACGACCAGTGCAGCTATAAACAAACCTGGTGTAGTGATGCTGGTTACAGAATCTTGCATTGGGACCACATAAGAAAGTGTCATAGCCAGCATGGCAATGATAAGCACCTTCAGCCTGCCTGGCAACATACGGCTGGAAAGTATGGGGGCACTCAAAAAGAGCCCCGATAACCGTCCAAATAATAATAAAAATCCATCCAACGCAAAAGGCATAGGCTAAACACCTGCAAAAATCATAAGGATATCATATTGGGAATGTTAACATAGAGATCATACATATAACCGGTCATGATGTTGAGCATCCATGGTCCGAATATTACGATGACCAGTAATGTAACCACTATCTTGGGGACGAATACCAGGGTCATCTCCTGCAGCTGAGTGGTTGCCTGCAATATGCTGATAAGCAGACCGATCAGAAGTCCAGCGCCCAGTATGGGGGCAGAAATGAGCAAAACCATTACTACAGCTTCATTTGCAAGGCCTAGAACAATATTTTCGTACACAACCTACCTCCATTGCCTATAAATCACTTGAAACTGAGTATCAATGATTGTATCACCAGATTCCAACCATCCACCAGAACAAATAGCAGTATCTTAAAGGGCAGAGATATCATCATAGGTGGGAGCATCATCATACCCATGGACATCAATGCGCTGGCGATTACCATATCGATGACCAGGAAGGGAATAAATATAATAAAACCGATTTGAAAAGCGGTTTTGAGTTCGCTGATTACAAAGGCAGGAATCAAAACATAATTGGGTATGTCAGCAAAGTTTCTGGGCCTTTTCAGGTTGGATAATTTAACAAAGAGGGCCAGATCCTTTTCCCTGACCTGCTTGAACATAAACTCCCGCATGGGTTTCATACCCCGGTTAAAGGCAACCTCCTGGTTGATATCACCTTTAAGGTAAGGCTGCAAGGCCTTTGTATTTACCTCCTGCAGGGTCGGTGCCATAACAAAAAAAGTGAGGAATAAAGCCAATCCGATCAATACCTGATTCGGCGGCATTTGCT
>JBLMZJ010000073.1:0-40661 GCA_050258735.1 Deltaproteobacteria bacterium
TACTATTCTTTCTTTATTGCCCTTGCCCCTGACCTTGATTAGTTCTTCATCCCAGCTGATATCATCTATGTCGGCCCCTACTAGTTCGCTGACTCGCAGGCCGCAGGCATAGAGTACTTCCAGAATAGCAATATCCCGTTTGCCAGCTGGGGAAGATCGATTTGGCGCATTCAGGAGTAGTTCTACCTCGGTCGGATAAAGAAACCGTGGTAGTTTCTTGTCCTGGCGGGGTGTGCTGACAGCGGCGATGGGATTGTTTGGCAAAACGTTCTCGCGGCAGAGATACTTGACAAAAGACCTGAGCGCAGCCAGTTTTCTCGACATGGTAGCACGGCTTAATCCCTGCTGCTGAAGAAAACTCAAGTACTCTCTGATCGATTTGTGGTTCAAGCAGTCGCTGTTTACATTCTGGATAGCTATTCCATTATTATCCGCAAGGAAATGGAAACATTGGTTCAGATCGCTTTTATAGCTGACCAGAGTCATACGTGAAGCGCTCTTTTCCACCCGCAGATGTTCTAGAAAACTATCAATATATGTAAAAAGCATATATCCCCCTGAATTTTCTATTCTACGGAAAATCCTAACATAAGGTAATTTAAATTACAACTCTTTTAGCAACAATTCTGAAAATTTATCCAAGGCTGATTTTGCACGATCAACATACGCAAGATACCGTTCACTCTTGTTTTTTATCGTATGGTCCAGGGGAGGCAGGATACCAAAATTTGCATTTACCGGTTGGAATAGAGTAGGACGTGCGGAGGAAATAAATGCCATCAAGGCTCCGATCATGGTATGGTTACTGATAGCCAGAGGCGATCTCCCATTAAGCAAACGCCAGCTGTTGATTCCGGCCAGTATACCTGCTGCGGCTGATTCCATATAGCCTTCCACTCCAGTTATTTGCCCGGCAAAAAACAACCCGGGCCGGCTCTTCATCTGAAGGGTAGGTTCCAGCAGGCATGGACTATTGATGTAGGTATTCCTGTGCATCGATCCGTATCGAACAAAGACTGCGTCTTCCAATCCGGGAATCATATGAAAGATGCGGTTTTGCTCCCCCCATTTTATTCTGGTCTGGAACCCTACCAGTCCAAAGACCCGTCCTTCCTGATCCTCCTGCCGCAGTTGTACCACCGCATAGGGCCTGGTCCCGTCTGGTTTATTCAGCCCGACCGGGCGCATAGGACCGTATCGCAAAGTGTCGATCCCCCGGCGGGCGATCACCTCGACCGGCATACATGAATCAAAATAATGGTTACGATCGACGTCGTGGCCTTCCTTGATGTCAGCTGCTATCAGTTCTTCGTAAAAACGCTGATATTCTTCCTTATCCATAGGACAATTGTAATAATCCTCACCACCCTTGCCATAACGGGATGCCTTATAGACCTTGTCCATATTAAGGCTTTCCAAAGTGAGACTGGGTGCTATTGCATCGAAAAAATAGAGACTGCCTTCTCCGGTGATTGTCCTGAGGTGATTCGCAAAATCATCTGAAGTAAGAGGACCGGTGGCCACGATGCTTATCTCGCCATCCGGAAGCTTCTGTACCTCCTGACGGACTATATCGATACCAGGCTGCTCTTTTATCCGGTCAGTGACCAGTGCCGCGAATAGATCCCGATCTACAGCCAGGGCTGATCCTGCGGGTACCCGGGCATTTTCAGCACACTCCAACAAAAGAGAACCCAGGTGCCGCATCTCGATTTTTAGCAGGCCCTGGGCAGTGGTCTCTATTTCTGATTTTAACGAGTTGCTGCAGACCAATTCTGCCAGCCGGTCACTCCGATGTACCGGTGTATTCCTTATTGGCCGCATTTCCCAGAGCTTAACCGGTGTTCCATGCCGGGCCAGAAAATAGGCGGCTTCACATCCGGCCAAACCGCCGCCGATAACATTAACGTGCTGCAGGACTATTCCCTCATTTCCTCAGTATACTTGCATTCGGCATTATTACAGACCAGTTGTCCCTTAGATGAACGGCCGATCTTCTCCAGCAAAGCCTCCCCGCATAACGGACACTTCTGACCCGATGGTTTGTTCCAGGAACGAAAATCGCACGAGGGGTAATTGGCACACCCATAAAACCTGCGTCCTTTCTTACTTTTCAAGGCCAGGACCTCTCCGCCGCAATGGGGACACTGTACCCCTACTTCTTCATTGACTGATTCGGTATGCCGACAATCCGGAAATCCCGAACAAGCCAAAAATTTTCCGAAGCGCCCATACTTGATCAGAAGCGGTCTGCCACACTGTGGACAATCCTTACCGGCTTCTTCTGGTTTGAGTTCGACCTTCTCCACCAGCGTCGCAGCTCTTTCCAGATCCTCGGCAAATGGTCCATAGAAATCACGCACTACCTTCTTCCATTCCATGGTTCCCTCTTCGATTTGGTCCAGGTTCTCTTCCATGCGGGCGGTAAAATCAACCTCTACGATATTGGAGAAATTACCCTTCAGCAGATCGACTACAATGAACCCCAACTCGGTAGGCACAAATTGCTTGTTCTGACGTTCAACGTAATTTCTTTTAAGTATAGTGTCGATTATAGGTGCATAGGTACTGGGTCTTCCTATGTTGTATTCCTCCAGTAGCTTGACCAGACTGGCCTCGGAATAGCGTGGAGGTGGTTGGGTAAAGTGCTGTTCCGGTTCCAGACCAAGTAGTTCAAGTTTTTGGCCTTGATCTAATTCCGGCAGGGTATTCTTGTTGGTCTCTTCTTCCTCGTCATTGTATACCTTCAAATAGCCGGAGAATTTTAAGCGGGATGAACTGGCACGAAAGCCATAGCCGCCAGCCGTTATTTCTGCAGTAACCGTATCGAATACCGCTGCCGCCATCTGACTGGCAACAAAGCGTTCCCAGATCAGCTTGTAGAGCCTATACTGATCGCGGCTCAAAGCCCCTTTCACACTCTCAGGATTCCTTTCAAGCGAGGTGGGTCGGATACATTCGTGGGCATCCTGAGCCGATTTCCTGGTCTTGTGCTGGTTGGGGCTGGCCGGTGCGAATTGGGGGCCGTAATGATCACGGATATAAACAAGAGCTTCTTCCTGAGCTATGGAAGCTACTCGGGTAGAATCAGTTCTCAGGTAGGTGATCAATCCAACTGTGCCTTCCCGTCCAAGATCAAGACCTTCGTATAATTCCTGGGCTACCTTCATGGTGCGTTTGGAATAGAAATTAAGCCTCTTAGATGCCTCCTGCTGCAGCGTACTGGTTATAAAAGGAGGGGGAGTTTTGCGGGTGCGTTCCTTCTTTTCCACACGGGAAACCGTGAAGGAATTCTTTTTTAACTCCTTCACTACGCGATTCTTTTCTTCCTCATTATGGATCTCTATCTTACCCTTGCCCCGGGTAATGAGTCGCGCTGTAAAAGCAGCATTCTTTCCACCCGAAAGCCTGGCCTCGATAGTCCAGTATTCCTCACTCTGAAATCCTTCGATCTCCTTTTCTCTTTCACATATGAGACGTACAACGACCGATTGGACTCGTCCTGCACTCAAGCCCTTCCTGACTTTGCTCCAAAGCAGAGGGCTCAGATTGTAACCCACCAGCCGATCCAATACCCTTCTGGCCTGCTGTGCGTTAACCCGATTACTATCTACCGGGCGGGCCTTTTTTATGGCCCCTCTAACTGCATCCCGGGTGATCTCGTTGAACTCGATCCTGCATTTGGACCCGGCAGGAATACGCATGGCATTTTGAAGATGCCAGGCAATAGCTTCACCCTCACGATCAGGGTCAGTTGCCAGCAGAACGCGGTCAGCCTTCTGAGCCTCATCTTTGATCTCTTTAAGCAGGTTTCCCTTACCCCGAATTGTTATATATTGAGGCTCGAAGTCATTATTCACATCAATGCCGAGCTTACTCTTGGGCAAATCCTTGATATGACCTACCGAAGCCTTGATCTTGTAGCCTTTTCCCAGAAACTTTCCCAAAGTCTTGGCTTTGGCTGCAGACTCTACGATCACCAGGGTGTTTTCCGCCAATAATCTCACCTCTCCAAAATACTAATGAGTAGCTTTGTGATTATTCTCTACGATTGTTTTATGTAATAATTGCCGGGCAGTGCCGTAATTATTCCTCGTAATTCCAACTGCAGGAGCAGGGTGCTTAATTGCCCGATGTTGAGACCAGTCTGGTCCAGCAGGTAATCAAAATGGCCGGGTTCGCTATCGATAGCTTCGATAATCTCGTTCTCCTCCTTGCTCAACAACGGAAGAACAGCCTGTTCGGGTGCTCCGGAGCCCGGAGAGTAAAGATCACCGTATTCTTCGATAATATCCTCCAGGGAAGATACCAGCTTGGCTCCTTGTTTGATAAGATTATTGGTTCCAATACTGGTCTTACTGTTAACAGGACCGGGGACGGCAAATACATCCCGCCCCTGTTCCAGGGCGAAATCAGCCGTTATCAGGGCCCCGCTTTTTTCCTGGGCTTCCACCACCACGACCCCGCGGCACAAACCCGAAATGATACGGTTGCGCATGGGGAAATTGCCGGGTTCCGGTCCGGTATGGCGTGGGAACTCGCTAATTACAGCTCCATTGGCAGCTATTTCTGAATATAACTTGTTATTCTCCGGTGGATATATCACATCAAGTCCACATCCCAAAACAGCCACTGTTTGACCAGACTCCAGCGCTCCGCGATGAGCCTCACTGTCTATTCCCCGGGCCAGACCGCTGACTACCACTACTCCTCGGGCGGCCAAATCACGCCCGATTTTTCGGGCAGTATTCTTGCCATAATAACTGGCCATGCGCGACCCCACCAAAGCTATGGCCGGGCCAGTCAAACACTCAATTCGCCCCCGGTAATATAAAACATACGGAGGGTTATGGATATGTCTTAACATGGCGGGATAGGCATCTTCATCCCAAGTAACCATCCGAATGCCGGTTGCTGCCATCTGTTCGAAGTCGGCTACTGGATCACGGTTTTTAATACTAATGATACTTTCAACTACATCTTTTGCTAAAAATGACGCCCGAAGCTCATTATTGCTTGACTGGCAACAGGCCTGGAAACTCCCAAAGACCTCTTTGATTTTCCAGAGACTTTTTATACCTATGCCATTTATGGAATGGAGACTACATAAATATGCTTTTTCCTTAAGATCCATCCTATACCTCAGGAAGCAGTAATTTTCCGTAATAAAGTCTAAAGGTATTGATAACATAAAAACAATAGCAATGCAAGAGCATTTTGTTGCTAATGTAATTAATGCATAATTATTCCTTTTCGGTTTGTTAAATAACCATGGCAAAATTTTCGTTTCTAAGGCCATCTGTGAAAGGGCAACATAATCATGAACCCAATAAAATAACCGGAGGAAAGGAGTGCATAAAATGCTGGATTTCCTTGACCACAAAAACTCAATAGGTAAAAAGATGATCGGCGAGGACAAGGTCGACCCTGGTACTTTCAGTTTTATGGAACCAGGCTGGTGGGTTTTTCATGCAGCTGCAATCACTGGTATATATGTTCTGGGCAGCAAGATATCCAATCACAGGGACCGGCTTCATTAAAGCCCCGGAGGGATAATATGCGGATCTATAGTAGTGAACCATTAAAATATGTCAACCGCCGTCTGGGTTTTCCGGCTGAAGAGGAATCATATCAGGGTGAGGATATCTATGAAGAGGTCTGGCTCCAGGTAGGCGATGAAAAAGAAGCAGATATTGTCCATCTGCTGCAACAGAACCGGCTTTAATCATCTGTTTCCGATAAGGCGATTTTGGGGAGCGGAACAGGCCGGGACTCTTTTTGTCCCGGTCTGTCGCATTATAGTGGAATATCTGCCGAACAGATCGTTTCCCGGCCAAAAATATCATGCACCCTGACTGCGATGTTATATGATGTTCGACCTGGCAGTGGGATCCTGACCCGGGTCGGTATATTGAGGTCATAATATCGATGCTGCTGTCGGATCACCTGCCAATAGGATCGAAAATAATCATTCCGATAATCAGTATCTATCTCCCAGAAATCAATAAATATCGGCCAGGGCCAGGTTCTTTCAAGTTTGGCTGCATCATTATCTTTCGGGGTATACGATTCTATACCTATCTCCAACCACTGAGAGTCGCCGCCACTATCCCCTATATAAGGACCATACAGCTTTATTTCGGGTCGATCATTCATTCGGTCTGAATTCATCTCAAAAACATCCAAATTAAAATCCCTGCTCTTCATCTCAACCAGCCGATATAACATCGTTCTTACTGCAATGCTGTTATTATCACAACTGATCCAATCACGGCCGCTTAGCTCGGCTGCTTCAGCCAAAGTACCAGACCCGGCATAAAAATCTGCCACCAGGTCGCCTGGGTTGGAAGCACATTCGATAAGGCGGCGCAGCAAGGCCACGGGTTTTTGGGTAGGAAATTTTAAATTCTCGTAGGCAGTCGGGCTGAGTATTTTATTTATGTCAACCCACCAGTCCTGCAGCATAGCCCCTTCTTCATGCAGTTGGAAGCGCTCTCCTTTGACCCTGGTCAGGCCACGTTGCAATGTACCTTCGCTGTAACTGCGAAATTGCGGGTGAAAGGTATAGTTTTCCCCCTTGCTATACCAGAGAATGGTGTCATGTTTACGATGGAAATGACGTTTTGTCCCAGAACCGCCCGTATAACACCAGACTATTTCATTGATAAAGTTGCCTGTTCCAAAGATCTCATCCATTATTATTTTTACATAATGGCAGACATGCCAGTCCAGATGGACGAATATGCTACCAGTCTCAGAGAGCATTTCACGCATCAGGATGAGACGCTGGTATAATTGCTGCAGGTAAACAGATAGGCCTGGTTTTCCGTCGTCTTTGAAAATGCTGCGCTGTAGCCACCCTTTGTTGATACCATCAACCAGTAGGACCCGCGAATGATAATTACTCTGGCTGAGATAGGGTGGGTCGATATAGATAAGATCTATCTTACTGCTATGGCCTGAACCAGCCAGCCAGCTAAGAGCGGTGAGGTTGTCTCCTTGGATGATACGCTGCCGGGAAAAGTATGCCTCCGTTCTTTCCCTTGCCAGCCAGGGTCCAAAGAGGCTGTCAGTTTCAGATATAGGATTAGGGTGAACTACACTGCTGACCATCTTTGCCGTTATAGTATCAGAACCCGGTCCCTGCTCCTTGCCCGGCCAATACAATTTGACTTCATTATCAAACTCCATCTCGCCACCACCCTTTAAGGTCCAAGCAAATATTAACATAAAAAGGCCCGGTTCCATAGACTTAATACCATCCACATTTGTCGGCGGAGGCTGTAAATCCCGAATCCAGGGCCTTGGCTATCTTTTGTTCAGACTTATAGAAGAGATGACAGGTCTGAGATCACGATAAGGTTGTTGGCAGTAAAGGCCGGCTCATTCTGATAGAACATACCGGCTACATATACTGTTAATCCAAGTATAATCGCGATCAGTGCCGTTGTTACCATACTGCGGGCCATTATACCACCCCCATTCAAATATACTTCCTGAGTTGTTTCAAAGCCGCTTTTTCCAAACGTGACACCTGGGCCTGGGATATCCCGATCTCGTCTGCCACCTCCATCTGGGTCTTGCCGGCAAAGAACCGAAGTGCTACGATGTTTTTTTCACGTTCATTCAACTTCTTCAGGGCTTCCTTGATGCAGATTTCCTCCAACCATAGCCCATCCGTATTTTTTTCATCACTGATCTGATCCATGACCAGTATAGGGTCGCCGCCATCGTTATAAATGGGTTCAAACAAAGAGACGGGCTCCTGGATGGCATCCAGGGCGAATACCACTTCTTCCCGGGGCAACTCTAGGGCCTGGGCAATATCTGCCACGCTGGGTTCTGCCGACTTATCGGAGACTAATTTTTCTCTTACCTGCAGCGCTTTATAGGCAATATCCCTTAGAGAACGGGATACGCGTACCGCATTGTTATCACGCAGGTATCTGCGGATCTCACCGATGATCATCGGGACGGCATAGGTAGAAAACCTGACATTCTGACTGAGATCGAAATTGTCAATGGCCTTGATCAAACCTATGCATCCTACCTGGAAGAGATCATCCACACATTCACCGCGATTGCTGAATCGCTGGATCACACTCAGGACCAAACGCAGATTGCCCTGGATGAGTTTATCACGGGCACTGGTTTCCCCTGATTGCATGGCCCGGAACAAAAGTCTCATTTCGTCATTCTTGAGAACCGGGAGCTTGGAGGTGTTTACGCCACATATTTCTACTTTGTTTATCAAATAATCTAAGCCCCTTCCCCGCGCATTTTTACTATAAATTATTTACTTTTTTGCATAATAATATTCTGTTCAGGCACCGTGAAACCAAGAAGATTTCAAAAATAAACCCCCGCTGATTGCGGGGGCAGTTGATTTAAGATATGTAGGGGTAACAGTATGTTATAGTATTGGTTATTCGATTTTGCGGATCTCCCGCTGTAAACGCCGGAGAATACGTTTTTCGAGGCGAGAGATGTAGGACTGGGATATCCCCAGTATATCTGCTACCTCTTTCTGGGTCTTTTCGCCTTCGTTATCCAGACCAAAACGCAGTTGTATTATTGTTTTTTCGCGGCTGGTCAGCTTATGCATAGCCTGGTGGAGCAGATTGCGTTCAACCTCGCTCTCGATCTTTTTATATATCATATCGGACTCAGTTCCCAACACATCAGATAACAGAAGTTCATTGCCATCCCAGTCTACATTAAGAGGTTCATCCAGGGATACCTCGGCCCGGTTTTTCAAATTTCGCCGCAGATACATCAATATCTCGTTTTCAATACAACGTGAGGCGTATGTGGCCAGTTTTATGTTCTTACTGGGTTCAAACGTATTTACCGCTTTGATCAGACCTATCGTACCGATAGATACCAGGTCCTCGATATTGATACCAGTGTTTTCGAACTTCTTGGCAATGTACACCACCAGACGCAGGTTATGCTCTATCAGAGTGGCCTTTACTGTCATGTCTCCCTGGGCCAATTGTGATATCAGCATCGATTCTTCCGGTTCACGCAATGGCGGGGGCAGGACTTCGGTAGAACCTATATAGTGGATAAACTGCGGCAACCTACGGGAAAGATATCGTTTGAGCAACTGTAGTTTCCATTTGTTTAGCCAATGCCTGATATCAAACAACGCACAACCCCCTTTTCATTTTTCCAAAACCGCTGCCGGTATCAACATCCGATAGCTGTCATCTGCACTTAAGCGATCACGGTACAGGGCTACCACCAGGTCATAGTGGGCAACACACTTCCGGCCCGTATTGACCATCACTTCGTCAGCCCGGACCCCCAATAGGATCCCGTTTTTTTGACCAATAGACTGAAATGGTATCAATCGCAGACGATGCGCCCATCCGCTTCCGGTGAGGTTCTCAACCACCTCATTCTCGTTACTTCCCGCTTCGATTGCCTGTTGAAAATCCGCGGGCAGACAGTCCTTGAGCAGACTGTATTCCGCCACCAATACCGGTCGGTTGGTCAGGGGATCCTTGAGTGAATTGCCGGTATCAAGAAAACCACAACCAGTGCATCTCTTGGTATCGAAACGCATCTCAACATCGAAGGTAAGAATTCCCGGCACGATCCTCGCGGCCAGATACCTGCCCCCGGCCAGGCCCAACAGAATTACCAGTAACGCCGCTCCCGCCAGCCAAAACAATGAAGGTTCTGCCGTATTCCCCAAAGCCCCGCTCAAATTTGGCAATGCCATCACTGCCCCGGCAGCAAACAGACTGATACAATAAAAATATGTCAACTGTTTGAAAAAGCGGTCCCATTCGATTGGGTAAAAGGCTGCAATTATCATTAAAACAGAAAACCCCAGTTTTGCCGGCAGGCTATAGGCGGGGCTTCCGGGCCAGAACAGGGCGGCACAGGCATAGACAGCTCCCAGCCCGGCGGCGAGGATCATTCTTGGAAAGTTTATGCGGCTGCCCGACAGGCGGGCGGCCGCCAGTAAAATTACGAAATCCATTATAAAATTGACCATAAAGGTGATATCAAGATATACCTTGGTTTTAGACAGCTTCCTCACCACTTCCGGTTAATCTGCTGGCAGGGTAAGGTTACCTATTAACTATATGACCTGTGCTCAGCAAGTAGTTTTCCCAAATTATACCGCGGAGACAGGCAGATAATTTGTCTGATTAGAAGATCACATGAGAACTATTTATGGGCATAAAAATACAAGAAAGGAAAGCTTCCGCAATTGATCAAACTAAAAAAACCGGAATCTTCGATTCCGGTTTTTTAACTCGTTTATATTTTCCTTATCTGCCCCTGCGTAGGAAGGGAGGTATATCCATGTCAGTAGCCCGTTCGTCTCCGCGATTGAGGAAGGTCGGAGGAGATTCCATGACCCGCGATGACCTGGTAGTGCGCGTCTCACTGGCCGAGGCTGTCCGCGGGGGCGGACTAAAACCGGTAGCTATCACGGTAAACCTGATTTCATCCTGCATATCCTCATCGATAGCAGCACCGAAGATGATATGGGCTTCGGGGTCCGCAGCCTGATGAATGATATCTGCAGCTTCCTGGATCTCGTAGAGAGTAAGGTCATTACCGCCAGTAATGTTATATAATACCCCGCGGGCTCCTTCTATCGAGGTTTCTAATAGAGGACTGGAGATAGCCATGCGGGCTGCTTCTGCCGCTCTGTTTTCACCGGAGGCACGACCTATACCCATCAAAGCAGACCCCGTATTCTTCATGATAGTCTCGACATCAGCGAAATCGCAATTGATCATGGCATGAACGGATATGATATCAGAAATGCCCTGTACCCCCTGACGCAAAATCTCGTCAGCAATCTTAAAAGCTTCATTAAAACCGGTATGTTTATCAACCACCTGGAAGAGGCGGTCATTAGGAATGATTATGAGACTGTCGACTTCTTCACGCAGCAGTTGGATTCCGGCATCTGCCTGTTGACGTCTCTTATGTCCTTCAAAGGTAAAAGGCCTGGTAACGACTCCAACCGTCAGCGCGCCAAGTTCACGGGCTATTTTGGCTATGATGGGCGCTCCGCCCGTTCCGGTCCCGCCGCCCATGCCAGCGGTGACAAATACCATATTGGCTCCTTGCAGAGCTTTCTTTATTTCGTCAGCGGTCTCTTCGGCAGCTTTCATACCCTTCTCAGGGTCAGCCCCTGCACCCAGACCCTTGGTCAGTTTTTCACCCACCTGGATCTTGGTTTCAGCCCGGGACAGATACAGCGCCTGCGCGTCTGTATTGACCGCAATGAAATCGACTCCCTTAAGACCGGCTTCAATCATGCGATTGATGGCATTATTTCCGCCCCCACCTACTCCGATTACCTTGATTACAGCAAATTGCTGCATCTCTACGTCAAAGTCTAACGGCATGTCCTAACCTCCTTAAGCCTTTTACCTGAATAGATCCCTAATCCAGTCGCTAATACCGTTCTTTATACCTGAAACACCTTTCTCCTTTGCCTGATAACGCGTTCCTGAATTATTAGCAGCATAGATAAGCCCCCCTAAAACCGCAGCATTTTGCGGATTATTAAAATCCGCCCCCATGCCCCGTATATTATCCGGTACGCCTATCCTAACTGGCATATTAAAGTATTCTTCCATTGCCTCAGAAATTCCTGCCAGTTGTGCTGCCCCTCCACTGATCACGATTCCTCCCGGCACCCTATCCCAGGATGCCAACTGGGTCAATTCGGAGTATATTATCTCCATCATTTCATTGACCCGTGCCGAAACTATCTCTGCCACCATCCTTTGTGAAACCTGCTGGGCATCCTTTCCCTGCAAGTTCTTAACGTTTATGGATACCTCTTCTTTTGCCATTTCTATACGGGCGACCCCATATTTCTCCTTGATACGAACCGCCTCGTCCGGAGAAGTCCGCAGGATAATGGCCAGGTCTTTAGTTATATACTCATCACCCAGAGGCAAAACCGCAGTATGTGTGATGGTCCCCTCCTGGAAGAGGCTGATTTCCGTAGTTCCGGCGCCAATATCTATCAAAAGAACGCCCATGTCCTTTTCAGTTGGAGACAGCACGGCTTCCCCGGTCAGCATTGGATTGTAAACGACCTGATTAATATGCAGGTTGATCCGGTTGGCACTGCGCTGCATATTCTGAACTGCCGCAGTGGCAGCGATTATTATGGTTACTTCCGCTTCAAGTCTACCGCCGACCATGCCCACTGGATCACGTACCCCGTCGAAGCCATCCACGATGTATTGTCTTTCGATAGTTTGCAGGATGGTCTTGTCCGGCGGCAAGGCAATACTGCGTGCTGAATGCAGTACTCTTTCCTTATCTTCCAGCGCTATCTCATAATTGGGATTCCCGACTGCTACCATGGCGTGGTTGCTGACTGCTCCGATACTGACCCCCGAAAACCCGAGCAATGTGCTCAGGACTTCAATTCCGGTCAGCCGCTCCAATTCATTCAGGCAGTCGTTAATAGCTCGAGCAGTGCTTTCAATATCAACTATTTGTCCCTTTCTTACGCCGGCTGAAGGGACCCGGGCCAATCCCAGCACGTTTAAATCCTGGCCATAGTAAACTTCAGCCAGGGCAGCTTTTATTGCACTGGTTCCGATATCAAGAGCAACTACCGTGTTTCGCTTCTTAATAACAACGCACTCCCTACCTGATACTCCTTTTCTAAAAATACCACATACATGGAATTATTCCTTTTAGTTTAACAGAAATATCTTTAGTATTTTTTCAAGAGATATCGACGTATTATGCCTAGGTTCTGGAATATGCGCACTCCAAAAACTACAACAGCGGCCATATAGAGCTCGACGCCCAGACGATCTCCCAGATAGGCCAGTCCTGCCGCCAACAAGGTATTTACAATAAAACCGCTGATAAAGACGATATTGTCAAAACCGTCCTCCATATAGCCCCGAATACCGCCAAATACCGAGTCTAATGCAGCCAAAACCGCTATTGACATATATTTGGCATACAGCAAGGGGATCAGGAAGGGCATCTTTAACCCTATTATCAATCCTATCAGCAAACTAAATAATACTACCAGCCACATGTTATCGACCCCCCTTTTCAGGATGTTCTATCGGGGTCATATATGAAAATTTGATCTTTCCGTTGTAAGCATCCATCTCGATTTTGCTCGATTTTTGAATATGGATCGGGTACCCCAGCAGCTTCATGGTCGCCAGCCAACCGCCCTGCAGTTCCATACCGGAAACCAGCATATCCGGATTGCCGATCGCTTTGATAACAAAAGGCGGCGCTATACGGTTGGTGTTGACCAGGATCATAGTGCCGGCACAGCGAATTTCTGACATGGCGGTTATTCTCTCTCCATTTATGGAAATTGCCTCAGCTCCTGACGCTTTCAATTCATTGACCAGGAATAAGAGATCCTGATCATGCACAATAAAATTATTGGGGTTATCCCCATTTTGCATGTTACGAGGGATATCATTCACTGTAAGAGTTATTCCCGAGCCCTTGACCGGCAGTAACCCGGCGAATTGACTATTCTTCTGCAATTCATCCTGCAGATCAGCCATAGCCTGATTATTTTCTCTTACATTCTTCAATTGGCTGCGCAGAGACAAGACCTCTTCCGCCATGGCATCACGCTCAGAAGTCACTGTTTTGAGTTTTTCTGCCAGAACCTCGACCCTTTCCTGCGGGTATTGTTCATTATAGGTAGTCGTGGTCTTAAACTGAATGGCCAACATGATTCCCAGCACCAGGCATACAGCTGCTATTGTAGCCTGAGCTCCCCTGGTTCGCATCCCCATCACCTTCTAAAATAAATATGTACTTAAGTTGACGCCCCGGTTTTGATTACCGGTTGTCCTTTGAATCGTAGATCAACATATTCCAGAACGTCCTTGCCCTGTCCTGACATCTCGCGTTCCAACTTTAAAGTCTGTTCCAAAAAATTGACCTTCTCTTTTAACCGGCTATTATCTCCCCACCTTATCTCGGTACCGGATGATGTGTAAAGAGTAATCTCATTCTTGCCTGTATCGAAGTAAAACTCGGAAATATCTTGTCTCTGCTCAGCAGTCATGGAGTCCCAGATGGCAGTTATCTTTTTGACCCCTTGTGGGTATACTTCCTGTCCCAGGTTGATGTAAGGGGGCAGACGATCAAATGTCACGATCGGGTAATCAATCAGCGACAGTTCTGTAGCCTTGTCTATGCAGACCCCATCACGATCAATACAGACAAGAGAACCTTTGAAGGGAACCAGAGCCCAGACCTTTCTCTCTTCGATCCTGATTTCTATAGTACGGGGCAGGTGGCGGATTATAGTAGCATTTCTCACCAGCGGATGAAGTTTGACCGCCCGAACAGCCTCTTTTTCATCCAGGAGGAAAACGTTTACCCCTTTTACTACTCCGGACATATGGATTATCTCGCCTGACTGGACCTTGTCGATCCCGGTAACGTATATCTTGTCTACCTTAAAAAAGGAGCTGTGCAAAAATAAATAGAGGCAAAGCACCAGCAAGAGTATGAACAGGGAGGTTTTAAAGAAAAAACGACGACGTGAAGCAGTAGTCATGTCCATTCTCCCATCCCCATAATAACTGTCACGATTATAGCAAAAAAAAATAATAAAAGCATTATTATATTTGCCAATAATATGAACTTGGAAATACGTGACCCAAATCTATTGCCGGACGATATCGGCCCCTATTTCAAGTAATTTTTGGTGTATCTTGTCATATCCTCGATCTATATGTTCCACCCGGGAGATGGTGGTCTCTCCTTCTGCATATAAGCCAGCCAGAATAAGGGCAGCCCCTGCCCGCAGGTCAGTAGCTTCTACTGCAGAACCTTGCAGTTTCCTCCCCCCCTTGACAATTGCTACCCGACCCTCGATCTTGATATCAGCCCCCATACGTCTCAATTCCTGAACATGCATGAACCTGTTCTCAAAAATGGTCTCAACGATCACACTGGTCCCACTTACGGTAGCCAGGAGCGTCATCATCTGAGCCTGCATATCCGTAGGAAATCCCGGATATGGCATGGTCTTAAGATCAGTGGGACGCAGATTATCATTACCTATGATCCTGATTCCTGAACTCCACGTGCTGATCTCCATACCGATCTCTCTCAATTTGGCTATCAGTGGCTGGATATGTTCGGGAACCACATTATCAAGCCAAACATCCCCCCGGCTGATGGCTGCAGCAGCCATAAAAGTACCGGCCTCGATCCTGTCAGGTATGACAGTATGTTCTACCCCATCCAGGGCCCTGACCCCTTCGATGCGTATGGTATCCAGCCCTGCTCCGCGGATCCTTGCTCCCATACGGTTCAAAAAGTTTTGCAGATCTACTATTTCCGGCTCCCGGGCGGCATTCCTGATTATAGTTACGCCCGGGGTAAGGCTCGCTGCCATCATTATATTTTCAGTCGCCCCTACGCTGGGGAAATCAAGAAGTATCTCATTGCCTGCCAACTTGCCGGCTTTGCCCTCCATAAATCCATACTCTTCATCTATTTCATAGCCTAGATTGCGAAAACCCTTAAGATGTAGATCCATGGGACGGCTGCCAATGGCGCACCCACCGGGGTAGGCCACCCGAGCCTGGGCAAAACGGGCCAGCAGTGCACCCATAACCAGGTTGGAGGCACGCATACGTCGGGTAATGCTCTCGGGCACCTCTATAGAACTGATAGTACGTGCGTTGATTACCATAGCATCCTCGTCCCGGTAAACCTTGGCTCCGAGCATGCGCAGGACTTCGGCCATAACCGTTATGTCATCCAAATCTGGGACACCCGACAATGTTACCTCGCCTGATGAGAGCAGACTGGCTGCCATTATGGGAAGAGTAGCGTTTTTTGAACCGCTTACCTTTACCTGCCCCTGCAGGGATCTGGCTCCGCGAATAACCAGAGTATCCAAAAAGACACCTCCGCCTGGATTATCAAAATTCCCGGCCTAAATCTTCTCCAGCAAGACGGGGCCTAGTTTCCAAACATCACCGGCCCCCATGGTTATCACCAGGTCACCTGGTTGGATGGCACCAAGCAGCCAGGTTTCGACCTGATCCAGTGAAGGAAGATATAAACACTCTATACCAGCCTCACGGGCTGCTTCAAAAACGATTTCTCCGCTAATACCCGGGATGCTTGGTTCACCGGCAGGATAAACATCGGTAATGACTACCAGATCACCTTGTCTCAAGGATTCCCCCAATTGCCGGCCCAGCAGCTGGGTCCGTGTATAACGATGCGGTTGGAAAATTACCACCAGTCGGCCCTGGGGATGAAAACCCCTGGCTGCCGCCAGGGTTGCTTCTATTTCGGTTGGGTGGTGGGCATAATCATCTACCAGCAGGATATCTTTTCTACTGCCTATAATCTGAAACCTGCGTTTTGCTCCGTTAAATTGCTTAATACCCTTTTGGATTTCAACAAAATCCAAACCCATTTCAAGACCACAAGCTATCGCAGCTGCCGCATTGAGAGCATTGTGCCTGCCCGGAACTGCTATCTCTACCTGACCTACCAGATCACCATGGTGGTAGAGATCGAAATAAGAACCCAGGCCTTCAGCCTGCCAATTTCGTATATAATAATCGTTAGCCTCATCATCACCATAGGTTACAAGACGGGTATTGATTCCCCCGCTTATAGCCTTGATGGATATGTCCTCACCGTAAACCAGAGCAAATCCGCCTTCTTGCACGCCTTCAATGTACTGCCGAAAGGCTTTGCGTATATTATCCAGGGATCGGTAATAGTCTAGATGATCATCTTCGATATTGGTCACTACAGCTACATAGGGTTGCAGATCCAGGAAAGAACCGTCACTTTCATCGGCCTCCACCACAGCATAGTTGCTTCTACCCAACCTGGCACTGAGTTTAGTTCCCTGTAATTCACCGCCCACAATAAAAGTAGGATCACAATGACAATGAACAAAAATAGAATATATCATTGAAGTAGTGGTGGTTTTCCCGTGTGCCCCTGCTACGGCAATGCCCATTTTGTCATTGAAAAGCTGCGCCAGCATTTGGCCGCGCTTCAGAACTGGAATACCCCGGGAACTGGCTGTCAGCAATTCCGGGTTATCAGGAGGGATTGCTGAAGATATGACCAGCATCTGTACGTCATCTTCCACATTGGTTGCAGCATGACCCAGGCATATGGTTACCCCCATATCGCTTAGCGTCCGGGTAACACTGCTTTCCTGTAGATCTGAACCACTTACTTTGCAGCCCTTTTCGGCCAAAACCCGAGCAATACCGCTCATACCGGCTCCTCCGATGCCTACCATATGAATCCGTTGCCCTGCAGCTACGACCATTTCTTCATCTCCTCGCCTGCTGATTTCTCATTCGCAATGTATAGTATGCATTATTAACAAAAGTGGTTACATTTTAGCTAGCCTGTCCCTATGATATGGTGAAAAATGGTTTTCTATCTTATCTTTACCATAATTACTGCAATATAATGTCGAGTATATCGTTTAATGCATTGGGGTGGCTCTCCCTTCTCAGATTGGTGCTCATCTCGCCAAGCTGGGCCGGATCTCTTTTTAATTCCATTACATTCTTGTAAAGAGTATCTCCATTCAGGAACTCATCGATAATCATTTCCACAGCTTTTTTTGCCGCCAGGGCTCGTGCATTATGTTCCTGGTGATTTTCCGCAGCATAGGGATAAGGAATCAGTATCGCCGGCAAACCAAGTATAGCCAGTTCGCTCAACGTGCTGGCACCGGCACGGCAAACCGCTAAATCAACTGCAGCCATCACCTCCGGCATGTTATGAATATAAGGCAGCAGCTTTAGCCGGCAGCGCATCCGGTCCAGATCGACCCGGTCTCGAAGCGTACGTTCTATCTCGGCGGCATTGGCTTGGCCGGCCATCCATATGACCTGTATATCCTCATCCTGGCATCTTTCCATAAACTCTACCATAGCTCGGTTGATACTGGCAGCACCCTGACTGCCTCCAAAAACCAACAGAGTGAAAACGTCTTCTCGGATACCCAGCCCTGCTCGTGCCCGCTGACGATCAGTTATGAAAATATCCTTTCTTACCGGCAAACCGGTAACCTTAACCATTGGTGCTTTCAAGCCGGCACCAGCCTCTGCAAAGGTCAGCAGCACTCCATTGACCCGGCGGGCCAGGTTTCGGTTAGCCAGACCTAATACTGCATTCTGCTCATGGATATAGGTGCGACATGAAGGAATTATAGTACCAGCTAATACAACAGGAAAAGATACATATCCACCGGTACCCAGGATGATATCGGGGCGATAAGAACGCACCACTTCCCAGCCCTGAAAAAAACTTCGGGGCAGTTTAGCGACCGAACGCGAAGCTTTCAACATAGAACTGCGATCAATGCCAGTTATATCTACTGTTTTGAAATCGATCCCGATGCGGGGGACGATAGTGCTTTCCATGCCCTGGGCTGTCCCAACGTACAGCAACTCTACCCCCGGTATCCGCTCCCTGAGCCCTTCGGCGACCGCGAGCGCGGGGTAGATATGGCCTCCAGTACCTCCGCCAGTCAGTATTATTCTCATAACAAATTACCTCGTAAAGTCTGTTTGCTATTAATCAATCGCAGTACCTAGATATGTTGAGCAACAAACCGATCTCAGACATAGTGAACAGCAGGGATGAGCCCCCGTAGCTTATGAAGGGAAGAGTTATTCCAGTCACCGGCAGGGCGCCGCATACCACCCCAATATTTACAGCAGCCTGAAAGGCTATAGCAGCAGTCAGTCCGGCTGCCAACAAAGTCCCGAAGGTGTCCGGAGCCTTGACGGCAATACGGAAACCACGCCAAACAAAAAGCAGGAAAAGGCCTATCACCAAAGAAACCCCAATGAAGCCCAATTCCTCTCCCAGAATGGCAAAGATAAAATCAGTATGTTGTTCTGGCAGGTAAAAAAACTTCTGGCGGCTGAGTCCCAGACCCATGCCAAATAGCCCCCCAGAGCCAAGCGCGTATAGTGATTGCACCGTTTGGTAACCTTCATCCCTGGCGTACTTGAAGGGATTGAACCAGGCCATCAATCTTTCGGCACGATAAGCGGCCGTCATGATAGCCACAAATACCGCAGCCATACCCACCCCTGCGATCCCCAGCAGCTGTGACCACTGTGCACCCGCTACGATTAGCATGAAGAATATGGTGGCAGCTACTACAAAGGAAGTGCCCAGGTCGGGCTGCGCCATTATCAGACCGCACACTACAGCCATAATAACCAGGAATGGCAGTACTCCCCGGGTAAATGACTTGATTCTATCCAGATGGAGCTCCAAAGTCTTGGCCATAAAAAGACAAATAGCCAGTTTCACCAGTTCGGAAGGAGCAAACAAGCGAAATCCTCCTATCCCCAACCAGCGTTCAGAACCCTTGGCCCCTATTCCCAGCGGGGTCTTGACCAGGATCAAGCAGACCACGGCAAGGATCATAAGCGGAACGGCAAAATCCTTTAACCTGGTGAAGTTTATTTTCATTATAACTACCATGAAGGCAATACTGATCGCTGCCCAGAGCAATTGCCGTTTGAAAAAGTAATACCGGTCATGATAGTCGACATATGAGGTAACGGCACTGGAACTAAAGACCATTATGAGTCCGATGCCCAGCAGTCCCATTACTGTAATAAACAGCACAAAATCCGGCGGCCCTTTTTTCAATCTCATAACAAACTCCCCCATAAGGAATTCGATTTAACACAGATGGACACAGATGCCTTTGGCTGCAAAGATACACACAGATATTTATAAATAACCGACTACAAATGTCTATGTTTATTTTGTGTCTCGTATCAATCACAGAATAAACAAAGACTAATAGTATCCACCATACAGGTAAGATAAATTAAATCGGTATATTAAATATCTCAACACTTGTGTTAACATAAATTTTTTTCCTATGTGCGTTATACTTATCTGTGTTCATCCGTGTTAAATCCGTGTCCATCTGTGGTTAATTCTATCTCCCTTACATCTGCTTGACTAAATCACAGAACAGATCACCGCGCTGCTCATAGTTGTCAAATTGATCCCAACTGGCGCAGGCAGGCGATAACAAAACAACATCACCGGGCTGTGCCAAAAGGCATGTTTCCCGCACTGCTTCCCTCAGATCATTGACGATAGTTATCGGGCCAGAAAACCCAACCTCTATTACTGCCTGGTTTATCTCTTCCCTGGCTTCCCCCAGCAGTATCAGGGCTTTTGCGTTTTCCTTGATATAACTGGCCAGTACGGAAAAGCTGGAGCCTTTGTTTCTGCCCCCGGCAATCAGGATCAAATCCTGATCGAAAGACTGCAGGGCCTTTATAGCCGAATCAGGGTTGGTTGCCTTGGAATCGTTAACATATAAGACTCCATTTTTGACCCCGGCCTCCTCCATGCGGTGTCGTACACCGGAAAATGAAGATAAGGCTCTGGCTATTACAATAGGCTGTACCCCGGCTGACAAAGCCATACCTACAGCACAAAGCACATTTTCAAGGTTATGTTTGCCCCGCAGTAACAGATGGCTCACTGGGCAGATCTGCTGAATCCCGGCAGAATCTGAAGCACAGATAATGCCGTCATGAACCGATATCCCCTTTTCCAGAGGCTGGTCAACCGAAAAGAAGACTACTTGAGCGGGACAAAAATCCGCAAATCCCCTTATCGCCGGATCGTCAAAGTTGAGGACGGCGAAATCGTCCGCCTGCTGATTGGTAAAAATACGGCCCTTGACTTCTGTGTAAGCTTGGAGTGTTTTGTGACGGTCAAGATGATCCGGAGTTATGTTCAATATCCCGCAGATGTGCGGGCGGAAATCCTTGATACTCTCCAATTGAAAGCTTGATACCTCAACCGCAATAACACCAGCACTCATCTGGTCCACAACCGCAGAGAGGGGGACCCCGATATTACCGCCCACCGATGAATTACGGCCATCAGCTTCCATAATCGAATGCAGCAATGAAACTGTAGTGGTCTTGCCATTGGTTCCGGTAACCGCAAGAATCTCCACTTCAGGATTCTTGATGGCATATGCCAGCTCAAGTTCGCCAACAATAGGAATACCGGCAGCCCTGGCCTGCACAAAGGGCTCGATATCACCCGGGATCCCCGGGCTGGCTATCAACAGATCAAAGTCTTGCCGGCTGACGGTGGGATATGAGCCGGTATATATCTTTACACCAAGGCTGTCCAGTTCCGTCAAAAGCCTGTCATTCAACTGTTCCTGGTTCTTGCGATCACAGATCGAAACTACCGCTCCGCGTTTAACCAGCACCCTGGCAGCAGCAATGCCGCTGCGGGCGATGCCGGCGATCAGAACTCTCTTGCTTTCAAAACTCATAGATCTCACTTCCTAGCACGATTGTTTTGGATTATTTACCGCCAAATATTCAAATACCCGGCTACACCTACAAGAGCGAACAAAAAGGACCACATCCAAAAAAAGCGCACGACTTTGGTTTCATGCCAGCCTTTCAATTCGTAATGATGATGAAGAGGAGCCATCAAAAACGGCCGTTTGCCGGTAGTCTGAAAACAAGCCACCTGAATGATCACGGACAAGGTTTCGATGACATAGACTCCAGCTACAACAATCAATAACAGCTCGGATTTTGTCAAAGCGGCAACCGCGGCTACTGCTCCACCTAAGGCCATAGAACCTGTATCACCCATAAAGACCCGGGCGGGGTAGTGATTGAAAACCAGGAATCCCAGACAACCTCCCGCCACAGCACCGCCGAATATTCCCAAAGGGTAGTGTAACGTTATCAGGATTATAAATGCAAACGCTGCCGCAATAAAAAAGGTTACACCGGCAGCGAGACCGTCCAACCCATCAGTAAGGTTGGCGCCATTGGAACTGCTCATCAATACTATGATCAGAAAAGCCAGGTAGAGATACGGACCCGGATCAAAACTTATGGTGGTATAAGGTACCATAATGCTGCTCCCTCTCCCCAGATAAAACTCCAGGAGCAGCCAAAAAACGGTTGCTGCTATCAGCTGCAGGGCTAGTTTATCACGTGCTCTGAGTCCCAGCGACCTTTTCAGCACCACTTTTATGTAATCATCCCAAAATCCAATAGCTCCAAAAGCAAGCATCACCAAAACGGCACATAGTACCTCCCCATTTCCGCCCCCCAAAATGAAACTGGTAAGCATTATGGCGGTTATGAATATGATACCGCCCATGGTAGGGGTGCCCGCCTTTTTTAAGTGCCCTTGCGGCCCTTCCTCTCTGATGCTCTGGCCAAATTTTAACCTGGTCAGAACAGGAATCATCAACGGGCCTAATATAACCGTTATAACCAATGACATCCCTGCTGCCAGCAAGACCATAAATACATGTTCCGGCACAAACTATTCCCCCTGTGCATCAAAAGCTACATCTGTATTTCTGTTAAGATCCCGGCCGCGATCTTACGGTCATCGAAATCCAATATTTCTCCTTTTACCAATTGGTAAGTCTCATGTCCTTTGCCTGCAATGACAACAAAGTCTCCCTCCCGGGCCAGATAGAGCGCATGCCTTATCGCTTCACACCGATCAATGATAATCGCATAGCGTGAGTTAACTACTCTTTCCAAACCCGGTACGATATCGGCAATTATTGCTTCCGGTTCTTCACTGCGCGGGTTATCTGAAGTAACTACGCAAAAATCACTCAGTCGCGCAGCGATTTCCCCCATTAAAGGGCGCTTGCCCCGATCGCGGTCACCGCCGCAACCGAAAACAGTTATCAACCGGTTGGTACAAAGTTCTCTTGCGGTGGTGAGGATATTCTCCAGACCGTCCGGGGTATGCGCGTAATCGACTATAACAGTGAAGGGCTGTCCGCAATTGACCTGTTCAAAACGCCCGGCGACTCCCGTTACCTTCTGCATTGCCGCTTGAATGATCGGGATATCGACTCCCTCCTTGAGGGCAACACTGATGGCAGCCAGGGCATTATATACATTGAACATTCCAATGATCTTCATATTCACCATGAAGCTTTCTGACCCATTGAGCACGGTAAACGATGTCCCTTTGACTCCCGTTTGTACATCGACCGCCTTTAGCTCGGTCGTGCCCTGTATCCCATAAGTGTGACTCGTACCCAGACTGGCATCCACAAAGGCTGTGGAGTGGTAGTCGTCGCCATTGACCACCGTGTAAAATGATTTCTCGCGCCCGGAGGCGTCAAATAGTTTTACTTTGGAGGCCAGGTAATGCTCCATATCAAGATGGTAATCCAGATGATCCTGGGTCAGGTTAGTAAACACCGCTGCATGGAAGTTGATCCGGTCGACCCGGAACAGATCAAGGGCATGAGAAGAAACCTCCATGACCGCATACTCACAGCCGGACTTTCTGCTGGCATCAAGAAATTCCTCAATTACCGTCGCTTCCGGGGTGGTATGGTTCATGTCCAGCAAGGACTCCCCGATCTTCGCATAAAGGGTACCCATAATACTTGTAGGATGCCCTGCCTCTTCCAGGATAGCCCTGATCAGATGCGTAGTCGTAGTCTTACCGTTGGTCCCGGTGACTCCTATCACCTTGATAGTCCGGGAAGGCTCCCTGTAAAAATTACTGGCCGCAACCGCTAGTGCTTTGCGTGTATTCTCCGTTAAAATGCAGGTGATTTCCGGATCGATCGTCTCTTCATTCTGAACAAGTACAGCAGAAGCTCCATTCTTAACAGCGTCGCCAATAAAGAGGTGCCCGTCCGTTTTCATTCCCGAAATACAAACGAACAGGAATCCTGGCTTGACCTGTTTTGAATCAAAAGCAATGCCCTGGATATCTAATTGTGAATTGCCGGATAGAACACGATAGTCGATCCCCCGTAAGAGTTCCTCCAACCTCAACGTGTATCTAACCCCCTTTGCCCGCCAGTTCATTTATTGTTTGATAGGCTGAAACTTCACCCTTATCCGCGACCCAGTACTGACTACCTTGCCCGGGGCCGGTGACTGCGAACTGGCCAGACCATGCCCTTCCGGTACCAGGTATAAACCGAGGCTGGATAGTATCCGAACAACTTCCTTCATGGATTTTCCCGTCAGATCGGGTATCGTCACCTGATTTTCCTTGTTCTTGGGTGCATAGGGTGACAAGTTGACTATTATTTCAGCTCCCCGCTGGACCCGGGTCAGGGCCTGGGGAGTCTGCTGATAAATTACCGTACCAGTACCTTCAACTCTAATTTTCAACCCGCGCTGCCCTAGAAGGGATGAAGCCTCAGATGTTGTCAGATTGATCAAATCCGGCACCAGAACGGTTTCAACCTCTTCAACCGGTTTAGGTTTTTGGGTGCTATTGGTCGCTGGAAGCTGCAAATATCGCAGGGAGTCCTGCATTATCTCCTTGAATGGGGGAGCTGCTACCCAGGCTCCAAAATACGGATATCCCTTGGGCGAATCCACGACAAAAATACAGAGCAATTTGGGATTATCCACCGGAGCAAAACCCACGAATGAAGAAACATATGCATTGGGCAGATATCCCCCGCCCGGAGCTATCTTTTGAGCGGTTCCGGTTTTACCACCTACCCGATAGCCTTCAATTGCTGCATTGGTTCCGGTGCCCCTGATGACCTCGCCCTCCAATATTAATGACAGTTGTCGGGCCGTATTCTCGGATATAACTCTCCTGACCGTCACCGGTTTGAATTCCCTGATGACCTTTCCCTTATTATCGATTACCTGTTTAACCAGGTGTGGTGTTATTAGTTTGCCCCCATTAGCTACTGCCGAAACAGCAGCTGCCATCTGAATCGTAGTCACAGCATTGGCCTGCCCCATTGCCATGGTAGCCAGGTCAATTTGTTTGCAGCGGCTCTCCGGCACTGTAATACCAGCCGCTTCGCCCGGCAAATCGATACCCGTCTTCTTACCGAAGCCAAAATCATAGATATGGTTATAGTATTTTTCGGCACCCAGAGCCAATCCAACAGCCACAAAACCCACATTGCACGAATTCTCAACGATCTGGGCAAAATCCTGACTGCCATGTGACTTGCCCTGTGCACAATTGATGGTTTCTTTGCCTACTTTTACATAACCTGGACAAAAGAAACGGCTTTGAGCATCGACCACATTCTCTTCCATGGCAATGGCCGACGTAACTATCTTCATGGTTGAACCCGGTTCATAGGCATCGTTAATGGCAGGGTTGCGGCGAAAAGCAGCCGGATAATTTTCATAGTGGTTTGGATTAAAATTCGGCCGGCAAGCCAGTGCCAGGATCTCGCCAGTATTAGGATCCATCACAATGGCGGAAGCGCTTTTGGCATGACGTTCTTTGTAGGCCTTATCCAGTTCCCGTTCGGTTATGTATTGTATAGTCTGGTCGATGGTCAGAACCAGATTGGCCCCTTCCACCGGTGGAATGTAGCGATGAGTGGCTTCGGGAATCGGGCGATTGGCTGCATCCTTTTCTACAACTATGCGACCGGCGGTCCCGCCGACAAGTTTGTCATAGTAATTGTCTATTCCCTCCAGGCCGGTATTATCCACCCCTGAGATACCTAAAACATGGCTTGCTAATGTACCATTAGGGTATTGACGGTGACTCTCTTCGGCCAGTCGTATACCGGGCAGTTCCAACTCTCTGATTTTCTTGGCCTGAGCCGGATCGATCTGACGCTTGACCCACTCATAAGAGCTGGACCTGGTTATCCTTTTCAATAATTTCTCTTCGTCCATGCCAAGTATCTGGGCCAGCTGATGAGCAGTTTCCCGTTCCTTTTTCCCTGCTCTGACTTCGATAGGGCAGGCATATACCGAATCAGCACTGACCGAAATAGCCAATTCCTGTCCGTTCCGGTCATAAATTATCCCACGCTTGGCTGCTACAGGTACATCCCGCATGCGGTTGTTTTCGGCCATGGAAGAGAGTTTCTTGCCGTCAATGAACTGCACCCAGAATATCCGCCCGGTCAAAGCCAGGAAGCCGATGATAAATAACAAAAAAAGCGTGATTATACGCTTTTTAATTAGCAAACTGTTGGTTTGCATATCTCAGTACCCCTAAAAAAAGTTTCAGTTTTTTATAGCCAAACGCCTGAGGTTCTTGTAGATATTCTGCAGTGTCCCGTTTTGCGCCTGAGCCGCTTGAGTGGCTGTGTTATTGTCAGCAACTTTCACCAGGTTGGGTACGTTCATGCAGACAGTAGCCGTTGTGTCACTGCGGTGCATCCCCAGGTCTCTGGTAGCAATCATTTCGATTCTCTTCAAAGAAGTCTGTTGGGCAATGCTGCATTCCAAACTATGATTAGCGGTTTCCAAAGAAGCGATACCATTTTCCAGGCTTACTATCTGGTAACCCAGAGTGGAACTCTTAATGCAGAGATATACCAGGAGCAGGGCATATGCAAACAGGAACAATATGGTCTTGATTACCAGGGACCTGCCGATGTTAGGTTTCCGGTAGGCACCTCTTACCTGGGGTTGATAATTAACTCCCGGCGTGACCGGTATGTATGCTTCTTCTTCCCACTTACGGGCATAACTGTGCCCCGCCTGTACCATAGTATTCCTCCTTCTTGCGATATAGAACTATATCCTGGCTGCCACCCTCAGCTTGGCACTGCGTGCCCGGGGGTTTGCTTCACATTCTTCTTTATCCGCTATCACTGGTTTTCGGTTTATAATTCTAAGCCTCGGCTGGTGATCACATATACAGACCGGTAATCCCGGAGGGCATATACATTCTTTACTCTCTGCCTGCATAAATGTTTTTACCAGGCGGTCTTCCAACGAATGAAAAGTAATAACACACAGATGTCCTCCAGGCCTCAGCACTTCTACTGCCTGGGGCATTACCGCTTCAACGGCTTCTAATTCGCGGTTGACCTCTATCCTGAGAGCCTGAAAGGTTTTCCGCGCCGGGTGTTTTTCTCTGCGGTACTTTGCGGGAACTGCACCCTGTATCACTTCGACCAGCTGCAGGGTAGTATCAATTGGTCTTTCTACCCTCTGCCTGGCAATAGCTGCTGCAATCGACCTGGCGTATTTCTCTTCCCCATATTTGAAGAGAATAGCCGCGATGTCAGCCGGATCGTAATGATTTACCACGTCCCAGGCACTAATGGCCTCGCTGCGGTCCATCCGCATATCCAGTCGGGCATCTTCGTGAAAACTGAAGCCCCGTTCGGGTTGGTCCAATTGAAACGAAGAGACTCCCAAATCGATCATAATACCATCTGCTTGAGTTATCCCCGCTTCAGCCAGCAATTCTTTCAGGTTTCTGAAATCGCCCTCAATGAATCTAACCCGATGATCTTTCAGTTGGAGCCTGGTATTGGTCAGGGTATCCTTGTCGCGATCAATCGCTATCACCAGTGCATCCTGCATGAGCCTCTCCAACAAGGCTTTGGTGTGCCCGCCTCCCCCGGCGGTGCAGTCTATATAACACCCATGCGGGTCGGTCAGCAAATTCTCAACGGTCGGGCCCAGTAAAACCGGTTGGTGCAATCCTGCCCCTCCTATATACCCAGATCAAGGGTCTCAGCAACGGTCTCGTATGTAGCATCAGTTCCTTCATCATAAAGATCCCATTTGTCACGAGCCCAAATTTCGACCCGGGTGTGAACCCCAATTATTATTATATCCTCAATAATATCTGCATACTCTCTTAAATTCGACGGCAAAACTGTTCTTCCTTGTTTATCTATCTCTAATTCTGAGGCTGCAGATAAAAATTTTCGCATAAAAGCCCTTACATCTGCTCGAGTACCAGGAAGGGTACGCAGTTTGTCCTCGATAGTCTTCCATTCATCCAGGGAATACAGAAAAATACAGTTATCCAGTCCCCTGGTTGCGATGAACCTTTCACCCAACTGGTCCCGCAGCTTTGATGGAATGGTAACTCTACCTTTGGAATCTAGCGAATGTTGATATCTGCCCAAGAACATTTGTTCTGCCCCTTGTGGATTGTTTTTAGGGATTATGCTCCACTTTGCTCCACTTTACACCACTACTTATTCTACTTAAATTTCTCGTCACCTTCTTTGTGAAACTTGTGTCAATCTTTGCCCAATAAATTCTACCTCCGCATTTAGACTTAAAACCCCATTATTCCTCAATCCGAATACATTATGAGGGAAAATGTCATATTGAAAAATGTGCCCTTGGTCCTAGTTGCATTTCTGGCATGATATGGTCCAGGACGGACCCCGGGAGATGGACATAAGAGTGTTAATGTTGGCCTAAAAGAATTTTCGCTCGGTACTTTTCCGCCGCCAAATAGAGAAGGCAGAGACCCAAGTCTCTGCCCTCTAGTTGTTGTTCTTTTTATAAATGGATTAGTAGGTAAAGGTCACCTTGGCACTTCCATTGGCATCCAGGTTCCTGCCTAATGCCTTGCCAATGCCCTTCATGCCAGTTACTTCGATAGATGTTACTCTTCCGCTGGCACTATCAAGAGTGATCTTGGCATCCATGGTCAGTGTAAATTGTACCGGTACGGTAGAGCTGGAACTATCCAGTACAGATTTCAAGGAATTGGGTATGGCAACTCCCTTGACCGTAATAACATTGCCGGACATGGTTGCACCACTTAAGAGTTTAGCGGCATCGGCTTCCGGACCGCAAATCAGCTCGGAGAAAGGTACGAAGGCGCCTTTCGGACTGCTGGTGCCCAGGGCACCCAGGTCACCGTTCCACTTGCTGCTGCCCTTCATGTCAGCTCCGATGGTTCCGGTACCGTCTAATTTGACAGCGATATCACCCATGCTGGTACCAAGAACATTGGCATTAACGGTGAAAGTAGCGTTAGCCGGTTTGAAAGCAGCGATAGCAGCCTTGATTGCATCAGCCGGGGTTCCGGCGGTAGCAGCAGGCTTAGTCTCAGCAGGTTTGGTCTCAGCAGGCTTAGTCTCAGCAGGTTTGGTTACTGCGGGTTTGGTCTCGGCAGGTTTGGTTACTGCCGGAGCGGAGCCGCCAGCTGAGGTAATGGTAGCGGTCTGGGTAGCACCATCCCAGGTCACGGTGCCGCCAAAGGCTTCACCGATGAAACGCAGGGGAGCCAGGGTGCTGCCGTTAACGACCTTACCGGGAACTGCGATCGTCTTAACTGCGCCATTTATTGTAGGCGTAGTAGACCCGATCTTAAGTACAACCGTAGTACTTCCCTTTACACCAGTTGCAGTTTTCGTAGCTGCATCCCAAGAAACTGTAGCGCCCATGGCTTCAAATATGGCGCGCATGGGAACCAGGGTACTTCCATTTTCAATGATGGGCGGTTGGGTAAAGGCAACATCCTTGCCGTCTACAACCACTTTGATATTGCCTGCCATAGCAGGAGCGGCAAATAGGGTCAACAACATGGCCAGAGCCATAAGTAATGCGACTTTTTTCTTCATTATATTACTAGCCCCCTTATAATGTTTTATTATACTTTGTTTTATTAGGCCTGGTTTTCTGCGGGAGCCTGGAACATCTCTTTGGGAGTACGTCCGATGGCTACCAGGAGAATAAGGGCCAATACTATGAGTCCAGCGCCAACCTTCATCGCATTAGCTGACTGGTCAACTGCCGGCGTCTGGAATACATATACAACACGTCCAGTTGCACCTTCGGGCTTGCCCAGGAAGGTATCAGCTTTGTCAGCATTAGTTCCCAGTGCGGCAACCAGAGATCCTGAGGATTCAAGCTGAACCAAGCCTGCAGATAATTGATCTTTGGCTCCGCCGGCTCCGGTACCGATCTTGCCAGCACCTTCAGAAAGCTGATTCAGGCCTGGCATAACCTGACCATCGATGCCCTCTTTCATAGCGGCAAGAGCATAGGTAACAGTTCCAGGGGAACCATTAACCACGACTTTAATCGGCTTACCTTTGGCGTCAAACGAGCCTACCCCTACCACCATCATGCCAAGACCGGCATCGATCTTTTCCAGAGCACCAAGGGTCTGTTGACTGCCTTCTTCCAGAGCCTTGACACTGGCGGGGAAGGGCATGGTGCCGCTGCCGGTATTCAAAGTTCCGCCGTCGCGGAATACCTTGATATTGGTAGACAGGCGAGCCAATTTGGGCTCGATGTTAGTGGTAATGATCTGCTTCTGAGCAGCATTTGCCTGAGCCTTTAAGAACGCAATATCATTATACAGGCTGGTGGTATCGCTGGGTTCTACCACTTCTTCACCGGCATGACCGATGCTGGTGTCCAAAAGGCCAAGGATCATCTTCTGCATCTCATAAGCAGGCAGAGCCCGGTCTTGAACACCGGCCTTGAGCAGCCCTACAGCATCCTTCAGACCAGGCGTATTGCCGCTGGCATCAGCACCCGAAGCGGCATTGTATGAGCTGGCATCAAAAGCGGAATTCGACAGACCATTCCGTATGAGCTTCATTTTCTCGACCAGGGTTCCCAGCCCACCGCTTATTGTACCCAAGCCGTTTTTGATCGCACCAAGGCCGAAGAGGATCGTTTGATTTTGGTTACTCGCCCCTACACCCTTTTGGATCTGATCAAATCCGTCATATAGTTTATTGAAACTTTCAGTAAACGTGGGTAGATTGTCTATTTCTGAGGTAGTAGGCAGGATCGGAATAACTACGATCTTGCAGCTGGGCAACTTGATCTTGGTAGCATCGGCTTCCAGAGTGGTATACTGTTTTGCCGGATATTTGGGTGGAATCAAAGGAACAGTCCAATTGACCTGGGTTATTCCCTGGACGTTGACCGGAACACCCTGGGGTGATACCTGAGCGACGCCGGGAGCTTTGACATTAGAGAATATCTTGTTGTCAAATTCCCATCCAGAGAGAGATACAACATAAGGAGTAAAGATTTCTGTTTCATATTTCATGGGGTTGCCTTTGGCGTTGGTGTAATCCAATACCTTCTTTTCTCCGGTGAGGTTTTCCATGGTGCAGACTATCTTCAGGTGTCCGCTCTTCCCGGCCAATTTATCGGCAGGGAGCTTTTCGCCGTCCAGATAGTAATCAATCTTGACACTTACCGGAAATTTAACATTTGCATATTCATTCTTGTCCAGAGCCGCCAAATAATATAAATCTTTTAACGTTCTCCCGCCGGCCTGAACCCCTACATAGCCAGTTTTCTTTACGATCGCTTCGGAACTGTAAAGGTTCCTGACCGATGAAAGGTTATAGCTCATGCCGTCTTGGATTTCTGCCGGACTGCCAGCCGGTATACGCAGATTATCCAGGACCTGAATACTGGCGATCCCGCCCTGGTTATCCAGAGAGGTTACTACCAGCTCATCATCATGGATCCCGCTTCCGGTCTCTTGCCCCATCGCCAGTGAAACCGGTAATAATAGCATAGTAAGAGCCAAAATACATACTATATAGGCTCTAAATCTGGATCTTTTCAGCAAATTCTCATACCCCCTTTCACTATTGGTTTACTGCCATAGCAATCTTCACTACGATCAGTGACATAACCAGTCCAACCAATAAAGACACGATTACACCGACCAGGGCCGGACCAGCCGCAGCCTGCAGGGCCGTGGGACTCGCAACATAAGTGCCATAGATGGCAGCAAAGCCGGAAGCCCACCCCAGGAACATCGCATCTATCCTCATACCAGCAGTGGACACGAGTACTAGCAGGAATAATGAAACACCACAAATTACTGCAACATAAACCAGATTGTTCGGCGGCAGCGGCATTTTGAGAGCCAGCAAGATGATGCCGGCAAAGGCAACGACCACCCCAATTATTAATGCCAGCGCAGTTTTGAAGTAATCCCCAAAGGGTCCGATAACCGCAAACATAGCCATGGAAATCGCCGCCATATAAAAGGCCTTTGCCCCTATTAGATCCTGGCAGAGAACAAATACAGCGAAGAACACTGCTACCAGCAGTCCTAGACCAATAGCTTTTTTCATAGATTCACCTCCTTCTGTCACAATTTTTCGAACATTGCTGCGAAAAGAGTACATCCAGTGCTGAAGCGATAGCAAACCTGAAAAAAACATTAGGCAAAATTGATTTTAAAGGAAAGAAATACTAATATGCTATATACTAATTGTATGAAAAACAGGGATACTACATGACTTATCCTGAAACACTGCTATAACCGGTACAACTCCTGCTCATCCAGAAACTTGATCCCTCTTTCCTTGAAACTGCTGCGTGCCTTTTCAATGTCCTCTACCTTAAAGATAACCAGAGCATCGTTACCGGACGACCCGATAAAGGCATACAGATATTCGATATTGAGATTTTCCTCGGACATCTGTTCCAGGATACTGGCCAGACCGCCTGGAGAATCGGGGACCTGGACGGCAATAACTTCGGTCTCGCTTACAGTAAACTCGGCCTCCCGCAAAATGCGGTAGGCCTTGTCCGGATCATTAACAATAACCCGCAGGATTCCAAAGTCAGATGTATCTGCAATAGAGAGTGCACGAATATTAATGCCTGCATCACCAAGAACTTTGGTAACGTGGGCTAAACGCCCGGCTTTGTTTTCTAGAAAAATCGAAATCTGTTTAGCCATTGTTAACCCTCCTTTATATATTCCTTTTATCAATTATACGTTTGGCCTTGCCTTCACTGCGTTCAATGGAGGAAGGTTCTACCAGGCGGACTTTTACAGCTATCCCCAACCCGCTGTTCAGTTCCCTCGAGATGGTGGCCTCCAGTTCCTCCAAGCGTTTCACTTCGTCGCTAAAAACATTTTCTGAAACCTCGACTTGAACTTCGAGACGATCCAAATTATTTCTGCGTTCTACGATCAGTTGATATACTGGCTCTATCCCCGGTATCTGCAATAGAATACTTTCCACCATAGAAGGAAATACATTGACCCCGCGAATGATGAGCATATCGTCCGAGCGCCCCAGGATTTTTTCAATTCGCGCATGAGTCCTTCCGCAGTCACACTGTTCACGGTTAATACGGGTCAGATCCCTGGTACGGTAACGTATGACCGGATAGGCCTCTTTGGTTAATGACGTTATTACCAATTCTCCATGACTGCCTTCAGGCAGAACTTCGCCGGTATCAGGATCGATGATTTCAGCAATAAAATGGTCTTCGGCTAAATGCAGCCCATTCTTATAAGCACAATCTATTGCCACACCCGGGCCAACCAACTCAGTCATGCCATAGACATCATAGGCATCGATTTCCCACTTGCTCTCGATCTCTTTGCGCATATTTTCGGACCAAGGTTCGGCACCGAATATCCCTGATTTGAGTTTGAATTCCGAACGGTCCATTCCTAATTTCATAAGTTCTTCATAAATAACCAGGGCATAGGAAGGTGTGCAACCCAGCATAGTGACACCATAATCATGCATCAATGTGACCTGCCGTTTGGTGTTTCCACCCGAAGCTGGGAGAACCGCGGCGCCTAATCTTTCAGCACCGTAGTGGCCTCCTAGCCCTCCGGTGAAAAGCCCGTACCCCCAGGTAACCTGAATCACTGAATCACGTGTAGCGCCTGCGCTGGTCAGAGCTCTGGCCATCATTTCAGCCCAATTATCAATATCATTCTTCGTATATGCGGCTACGGTTGGTTTACCGGTTGTGCCTGAAGAGGATTGAATTCTCACTACATCCCTCATCGGCACGGCCAATAAGCCAAAGGGATAATTATCGCGGAAATCCTTTTTAGTAAGAAAGGGCAAATATTTGAGATCCGCCAAGCAATTAATATCCTGAGGTTTTACCCCAACCTCATCCATTTTTGCTCTATAGGATGGGACAAAGGTATAAACCCTGTTTACAGTTTCTTTTAATCTTCTTAATTGCAGCTTCTCCAGTTCTTCCCTGGGCATGAGCTCTTTTTCTCGATCCCAATAATTCATTTATTCTACCTCCTCAAGTATTTTTCCTGCAAATGGTTCAAAAAATTGCAAAAACTTATTATCCATTTTAAAAAGATACCGACAGGAATCAATTATAACAATAAAAATATGACAAACCTGTTTCATAGGGATTGAGTCAAGTGGGTCAAAATGCAGACTTAAAAGTTGAATAAGTGAAAACGGGACTGAAGGTTTGGTGATTGAGCTTGCCTGCGGGCACAAAAAAACCCCACTGTTGCCGTGTAGCCGCTGGTTTAAACCTGCTAAGCAGGTGGGTGCCCGCCTGTATGATTAATGTGTCCCACTGACTGGGCCTACATGCCACATACAGAGCTTAAGCTCCCTTAATCCGGGTGTTGGCAAAAACTGAACGACCTAACACGCACACAGCAGGGGGTTCTTTCGTTGAAAGAAGCCTTAGCCTTGCCACAATAATAGCACAGACCCGGGCTTACTGCAAGGAACACAATACGTAAATTCTTCCATTTACCCGCCTATTTCTCGCGGATCTTGATAGCCAACTCCCGCAACTGTTTGGGACTTACTGCCGATGGTGCAGACATCAGCAGACAGGATGCGCTCTGAGTCTTGGGGAAGGCTATCACGTCCCTGATGCTATGGCGTCCGGCCAAAATCATCACCAGGCGGTCTATGCCAAAAGCAAAACCGCCATGAGGCGGAGTTCCATATTCAAACGCATCAAGCATAAAGCCAAATTTTTCACGGGCGTCCTCGGGTGTATGCCCCAGAAGCTTGAACATTCTTTCCTGTATTTCTTTGCGGTGTATCCTGATGCTGCCACCGCCAACCTCGGTCCCATTTAGCACCAGGTCGTAGGCGCGGGCCCGCACCGCTCCCGGCTTCTCTTCCATGATGGCCAGGTCTTCCTCTCTGGCCGAGGTAAAGGGATGGTGCATGGCGACCCAGCGGTTTTCCTCATCGTCATATTCCAGAAGGGGGAAGTCAACTACCCAGGAGAAAGCCAGCTGGTCTTTGTCCACCAGGTCGAGCCGTCTGGCCAGTTCCAGGCGTAGCATACCCAGTACGCGTTCTACTACCTTGGTCTGATCAGCACCAAATATAAGAAGATCGCCTGGTTGGGCTTCCAGTGTCTCAAGTATACCGGAAACCTGCTCTTCAGTCATGAATTTGGTTATAGGCGACTTCAATTCGTTTTCCGCTACCACGATCCAGGCCATGCCCTTGGCACCGAACTCGATCGCAAGTTTACCCAGATCATCGATCTCACGCCGGGCAAAAGATGCACAACCCCGGGCATTGATCGCCCTGACTACTCCTCCGCTCTCAATGGCGCCGGCGAAAACCTTGAATTCAACCCCTCTGAGCTGATCAGTCAGGTCGATTATGGGCAGATCGAAACGCAAGTCGGGCTTGTCACTGCCATATTTGCTCATAGCTTCATCATATGACAACCGCGGAAAAGGACCGGGGATTTCCCTTCCGGTAGCCTCCGAAATGACCCTTCTCACCATATCCTCCACCAGAGTCATGATGTCGTTCTCATCTATAAAGGACATCTCCATGTCCAACTGGGTAAACTCAGGCTGTCGGTCGGCCCTTAGATCCTCATCCCGGAAACAGCGGGCAACCTGAAAATACTTTTCCATACCTGCCACCATCAGTAATTGCTTGAAAAGCTGCGGTGACTGAGGCAGGGCAAAGAACTCTCCCGGATGCACCCGGCTGGGTACCAGATAATCCCGCGCCCCTTCCGGGGTGCTGCTGGTAAGGATGGGAGTCTCGATTTCGATAAAACCCTGTTCATCAAGGCAATCCCGCATGCTCTTGATTATGCGGTGTCTGAACATCATATTCTTCTGCATCTCGGGCCGACGCAGGTCGAGATAACGATACTTGAGCCGCAGGGTCTCGTCCACATCGATATCGTCTTCAATATAGAATGGAGGGGTTTTAGAAGAGTTTAGAACCTCCATCTGCTCAGCATACACTTCGATCTTGCCGGTCTTCAGATTGGGGTTTTCCGTCTCGGCCGGGCGCAGCCGTACCTCGCCGCGAACTGCCACGACATATTCGCTGCGTACCTGTTCCGCCAGTTTAAAGGCATCTTTAGCGGTGTCAGGGCTAAACACCACCTGAATGATACCGGAGCGATCTCGCAGGTCGATAAAAATCAGACCACCGTGGTCACGCCGCGTATCCACCCAGCCGTTAAGAACTACTGTTGCTCCGACATCTGCTGTAGCCAGGCTTGTTGCCATGCAGGTTCTTTTCATCTTCAACCGTTCCTCCTACCAAACTATACGAGCATTTCTTTGATCCGCGGTATCGCCTCATCAACCCCCACCGATTCCTGATCGCCTGTGGACATATTACGAAGCGTCAGCTGATAATTTTTTACTTCATCGTCGCCTATGATGACTGCCAAAGTCGCTCCCAGGCGGTCAGCATACTTCATCTGGGCCTTGAGACCGCGTGTATTATGGTCCTTATCCGCAATTATACCGGCAAACCTCAATTCCTGGACCACTTTGAAAGCCAGGGCATCATACTCTCCTCCGGCAGTTATTACGAACACTTCCGGCCCAGACTTTAGATCCTTCTGGGCCTCTAATTGGCTGAGAGCAAGAAGCACACGTTCCAGACCCATAGCAAAACCTACCCCGGGAGTCGGCGGTCCTCCGCATTCTTTCACCAGGCCATCATAACGGCCACCTCCGCCAACCGCGCTCTGGGCACCAATACCGGGAATATGGATCTCAAAAGCGGTATTGGTATAATAATCAAGCCCCCGAACCAGATTATCGTCATGCAAAAAATCGATACCATGGTCAGCCAGGATCTCCTGCACACTTTCATAATGCTCCCGGCAATTATCGCAGAGATTATCGGCCAGGGTCGGATAACCCTCGATTGCCTTATGGCAGTTTTTGTTCTTGCAGTCCAAAACCCGCAGCGGATTAACCGAGTACCGCTGCTGACAGTCCTCACATAATGATTCTTTTACTGGTGCAATATGGGAAATCAGTTTTTCACGATAGCTGGTCCGGCACTCTGAACAGCCAACGGAATTGAGATGCAGTTCATATTCATCCAGCCCCAGGTTAGCTAGGATATGCACCAGTAATATTATGACCTCGGCATCCAACCCGGGACTTCGGCTGCCGAAAACCTCAACTCCGAATTGACTGAACTGCCTGAACCTGCCGGTTTGAGGACGATCATACCGAAACATGGGTCCCATGTAATACCATTTTACCGGCAGCAGACCGCTGTATACCCGATGTTCAATGAACGCTCTGGCACAGGAAGCAGTGTTCTCCGGGCGGAGTGTAAGACTTCTTTTGGACCTGTCAAAAAAGGTGTACATTTCCTTGCTGACAACATCAGTGCTGGTGCCCACCCCACGTTCAAATAACTCAGTGTGTTCAAACATGGGGGTACGTATCTCCTGAAAACCATAGAGTTCTGCAGTATTGCGCAGCACCCCTTCAAGGTAGTGCCAGGCAGCCGAATCAGGCGGTAATATGTCGTATGTACCCCGGGGAGCCTTGGTCTCCATTTTAAACCTCCAGTGAGCACCCTATCTTCACGTTTTATTCCCTGATAATTCTAATTTAAGGCCCGTAGCTTGTCAACTTTACGCCGGATCAGAATATCTATGGTCCGGCAGTAACTTACAGGATCTCGCGGATTATATAGCGAAGTAAGATTCCAGTCCTGCGGATCCACGAATTTACTGGCACCTCCTCCCCCCAGGCCGAGAACGGTCTGCCTCTCCTCGATCATCTGTATATTGTACAGACAATATTGACCGGGGAGCGCATGACCGATATTCTCCATACTGGCCTGCATATACTTTTGACGGTACAGGTAATAGGGCTGATAACCTGCCCCGCGTAAGATCCCGGCAAAAAGCTCCACCCCCTGTTCGGCCTCCTCCACTCTGGCCTGCACTGCCAGAGCGCTATGAGAATCAAACAGCAAGGAACCCCTTTTCAAAGCCAGGGTATGAACCGTTATATTCTCTGGATTCAGTTTTAAGATTTCTTCTGCTGTGTGTGTGTTTTCCCGGATCCCCTCTCCGGGCAATCCAACTATTAAGTCCATATTGATTTGTTTGATACCACTGTCCCTCACCCAATCTACTGCTCGCAACACTCCTTCCCGGTCATGATTCCGGCCGATTCTTTTTAAAGTGGAATCAACCATAGTTTGAGGGTTGATACAGATCCGGTCTACCCCATGCCTGTAATAGGCGTGAAGTTTTTCGCGACTTAGTGCATCCGGTCTGCCCGCCTCTACGGTGATCTCTGCCGTGGTCGGGGAAATAAACTGTTTGGCCAGCAACTCGAACAGTCTATCCGTCTGATCCACAGAGAGCACCGCAGGGGTGCCTCCGCCCAGATAAATACTCTGTACCCGGTAACCTAACTCCTCCAGGCAAGTTCCTACGGTTTCGATCTCATATTCCAGAACTTTCAAGAATTCATCCATCTCACCCGGCCGCCCCCTGAGGACCGCACCAGGGAAGCTGCAATAGATGCAGCGGCTTGCGCAAAAGGGTATACCTATATAAAGCCCAATAGTCCTGCTGCTGAGCTGATGCTCAGGTAAAAAGGGCCGGTTATTGACAGCCACCTCCAGCAGCAATCGAGCCTTATTCTCACGCATAAGGTGATCCCCCTTCAGGGTCTTGATAACTACACTTTCATCCATTCCACGATCCAGCATACGCTGTACCAGTTTGACCGGGCGCATGCCGGTCAGGATGCCATAAGCATTGATATTTCTGGACGTATGGTCACAGAGCAGCCCATAGCACAGATAGCGTACCCCTTGCTTGACCTGCCGTACTCGATCCCGTTCAGAACCGGTGATATCGAATACCCGGGCAGCCCGGGTAGTGCCTAGTTTTGAAGTCACTATCATCTCCGCGCCGGCCTGCCCGCCGGATAATTCGCAGGATATAACCACCACGATCTCAGCCCGGCTGTCGGCCTGACGGGTGATGTCCTCTCCGGGAAAGGCCATCCGTACTAATTCGTGAACGGCATCATATAGCCACGGTTGGTTCAGATCAAGATATATCACGTCTTGCTGCCTCCGATTGCTTCATATATGAACCCAGGAATTTCACTTCCTGGCAGTTTTCGTATAATTCGCTCAACAATTCCTCTATCCCTGCCTCATGGGACAGGTCTACTTCTATGTAGAAGGAAAACTCCGCACTGTGTTTACGGCTGGGCCGTGACTCTATCTTGCCCAGGTTGAGCTGACGCCTTGCGAATATACCAAGGGTATCATACAAGGCTCCGGGACGGTCGCGCAGGGAGAAGATGATACTGCTCCTTTCTCCCGTAATCTTTTGGTCCGGCCGTCCAATATGGATGAAGCGGGTTATATTGTTGTCTTCTGCAATGTCCGGATAGATTATCCTTAGATCATATAGGGAGGCAGCAGAACTGTTGCCTATGGATACCGCGGGTTTGCTCTCAGAACGCAGTATCTGAGCTGCACGTGCAGTGCTGTGACATATTTCAGTGCGTACCCCGGACAAACTGGTCTTTATGAAGTCCTCGCACTGCACCAATACCACCGGCTGGGAAATCAACAATTCTACCTCCTCCAGCGCCAGGTCGCGGCAAGCCAGCAGGTGCTGCTGGACCGGAAGGTATATCTCGCCTTTGATCTGCACCTCATTATTCTGCAGTCCCTCAAAGGTAGGATGGATGGTGCCGGCCAATGAATTCTCAATAGGGACCAGGGCTCCTTCCACCCGGCCGCTCTCCACCAGTTGGAACACTTCCTGTATCGTTCCTGCCACTTCAATTTCAACTCCGGCACCCCAATATACCCCGGCTGCCTCTTCGCTGAAGGTCCCGCGCGGGCCCAAAACCGCGTAAGCCATTACCTGGCCCTCCTTCCTACTGCCCGGGCTACCGGCTCTATTTCTTTCATCAACTGGCTGAAGCCCCGGGGAGTAAGCGATTGATCCCCATCAGACAGGGCCTTTTCCGGACGAGGGTGGACCTCGACCATGATGCCGTCAGCACCACCGGCTACCGCCGCCCGGGCCATAGGTGTTACCAGGCTCCTTACCCCGGTGGCATGACTTGGGTCCACCAGTACCGGCAGGTGAGACATCTCCTTGACCATTGCCATTGCCGCCAGGTCCAGGGTATTACGGGTCCAGGGCTCACTGGACCTGATCCCTCGCTCGCAGAGTATCAGCTGGCTGTTACCTCCAGCCAGGATATACTCTGCCGCCAGCAGCCATTCCTCAATGGTAGCCGACATACCTCGCTTAAGTACGATCGGTTTATTGGTTTTGCCCATTTTTTTAAGCAATGAAAAATTATGCATATTGCGGGCGCCGACTTGTAGTATATCGGCATGATCTGATACTATTCCGATATCATCCGAGTCCATTACCTCGGTTATTACCGGCATATTCATCTCCTCACCTACCCGGGCCAGTATCTTCAGCCCTGCCTCGCCCAGTCCCTGAAAGCTGTATGGTGAAGTCCGTGGTTTATAGGCACCGGCCCTGAGCATATTGGCTCCGCTTGCCCTAACCTTGAAGGCGGTCTCCTTTAATGTTTCTTCATTTTCTACTGCACAGGGACCAGCTACTATGGCTAACTGTTCCCCACCGATGACACAGCCTTTGACCTTGATCTGAGTATTGCCTGGTTTTCCGCTGCGGGAAACCAGCATATCCACGCCCTCTTTACTCTGCAATCTGGCCATTTTTACTCCTCCTTTGAAAATAAAACAGACCTCTCATCCCTTAAGGGACGAGAGGTCTTTAGACTCCCGCGGTACCACCCAAATTGCCATTATTGGCCGCTCATTTAAGATACGGGATCCCTGTATAATATAAAAAGCCTCTCATCCT
>JBLMZJ010000074.1:0-9529 GCA_050258735.1 Deltaproteobacteria bacterium
CATATTATGCCGATAGCTTTGACCGGGGATTGATATCCTATCTTTCGTCTCAGGGCATCAAATCCTTTGGGGTGGAGACCTCGCGGGTTACCTATTCATCTATGGAGAACTACCAGAAGGAAAAAATCAGTACAGTTGACGATGTTGACCTGAGTCCCGGACAGGTTTCACTGGTGCTGGCCATGGAAGGTGAAGTCGGCAATTATGGCATGAAGCCTACCGCCCAGAAATTTATGCCTTCACTTACACTGAGCGCTGTTGGCGGTGAATAGATATCGGGGGGGTCTCCTATGCCTAATGTAACTGTGGTAGTTCCGGCCTACAACGAAGAAGAACGCATTGTCCGCACTATCGAGGCAATTCGAACCGTACCGGCAGTTGACAGGATCTTAGTGGTAAACGATGGATCCAGCGACAATACTTCGACTATGGCCAGGGAAGCCGGGGCTGAAGTGATCGATCTTGATCCCAACCGGGGCAAAGGCGGGGCAATGAACGCAGCCCTGCCGTCACTCTACGCGGATGTGATCGTTTTTTTGGATGCTGACCTGGGAAACTCTGCAGCCGAGGTCGGCAAGATCATCGAACCCGTCCTGGCGGGGCGTTGCGATCTGGCGATTGCGGCATTTCCACCTCCGACGAAAAAGGGCGGTTTTGGATTGGTAAAGGGTACGGCCGCCCGCGCTCTGCGCCGGGCAGGAATGCCGGACTGCACAGCTCCTCTATCCGGGCAGCGGGCAATGACGGCGGCGGTTTTAAAAGCAGTCACACCTTTTCACGAGGCATACGGAGTCGAGCTGGGGATGACCATCCAGGCACTGGAACAGGGGCTGCGAGTGATGGAGATACCGACTACCATGAGTCATAATGAAACCGGGCGAGATTTACAGGGTTTCCTGCACCGGGGGCGCCAGTTCTGGAATGTGCTCCAGGTTTTGCGGGAAATAAGGAGGGTTAAGAGGTGAACAGTTTCCTGGTGCCCGGCCTGGCGTTGATCGCCGGTGTTTTGGCCGAGGCCCTGATCCTGCGTTACTTGTTGGATATGCTTGAAAATACCGGGGCGGTAAGACCAAACTACCTTGGGCTCAATATTCCGGTCAGCGTAGGCATAAGCTTCCCGGCTGCAGTTATGTTCGTCTATATGTTGGCTGCGCTGCTTTCCCGTTATCGACCCTCCTATGATCTCTTCATGCTCGGTTTGATGACGATTTCATTTCTCGGTTTTATTGATGATATGCTGGGGCAGAGGGATACCCTGGGTTTCAAAGGACATATAGGGGCCTTGCTACGGGGAAGGCTTACCACCGGAGGGTTAAAGGCCGGGGGTGGTTTTGCTCTGGCATTGTTTCTAGCTTTCTTCCATTCACCCACTATCACGGATCTGGTCATAAACTGCCTGGTTATCGGGCTTTTTACCAACCTCATAAACCTCCTGGATTTGCGACCGGGACGAGCTGCAAAGGGCTTTCTCTTCTTCCTGCTGGTCATTATCGGTCTGGCAGCTGGTAAAGTAGAGTGGATGCTGGTGGCACCGTTACTCGGTGCGGTTTTGTATTATTTCAGATTTGACGTGGGAGCCCGTACTATGATGGGCGATGCCGGATCCAATGTGCTGGGACTATCTCTCGGCTATTTTACAGTGCTCTTCCTGCCATTTTGGTGCAGGGCAGGATTTTTGTTGTTCTTGATTGGAATGCATATCTATACGGAAAAATACTCTTTGAGTAATACTATTGAAAAGATTTCATGGCTGCGGGCTATTGACCAGTGGGGCCGGCCCAAGTCTGCTGCCCATTCGAATGATTAAATGACGGGCCGTGATCAAGGCTGAACGGTGATGATAATGAGTAACGATTTGGAGTGACAATGATGGTTAATGAGCAACGATTGCTTCAGCTGTTCATCAGGCTGGTAGAAACCGATTCTCCCTCCGGGAAGGAAGGGAAACTTCGCGATTTGTTACGTGAGGAATTTCAGCGTTTGGGGTACCAGGCGGTGGAAGACGGAGCCGCTGATCTGCTGGGAGGCGATACCGGCAATCTGCTGGTGACTGTTCCCGGGACACTGGATACGGGATCACTGTTGTTTGTGGCACATATGGATACCGTTCAGCCAGGGGTGGGTGTCAAGGCGAAAGTTGAGGGGGACCGGATAACAAGTGCCGGTGAAACCATTCTGGGTTCAGACGATAAAGCTGCTATAGCGGCTATGCTCGAGGCTCTCGAGGTTTTGCGGGAACAGGGGTTACCGCACCCGCCACTGGAGTATCTCTTTACAGTCAGCGAAGAACAGGGCTTGATGGGATCGAAGGTGTTCGATTTTAGCCGGGTCAGATCCCGGCTGGCTTATGTGCTGGATTCGGGCGGAGAACCGGGTTGCATAGTAGTACAGTCGCCCTGTCAAAATGAAATCGAATACACCGTTTACGGCAAGGCAGCTCACGCCGGGATCAGTCCGGAACAGGGGATCAATGCCATTCAGGCCGCTGCCGGGGCGCTAGCGGTCATGCCCTGTGGCCGGATAGATGCTCAGACTACATGTAATTTTGGAACGATCGAAGGAGGAGTGGCCCGTAATATTGTGGCTCCTTCCTGTCGCATTAAGGGAGAAGCACGCAGTCTTAAACGTGAATACCTTGATGCCATCACCGATGAACTGGTACAGATATTTACCAGGACGGTAGAGGCCAGCGGAGCCCAAGCTGAAGTGGAAGTTAAGTTCCTCTACCCGGAAATGCGGCTGGACCCGTTGGAAGAGGTAGTGGAATTGGCGGTTACGGCTGCCCAGAACATAGGGCTGGACCCGCAGCTCGTCAGCACTGGCGGAGGAAGCGATGCCAGCATGGTGAACGGTGCCGGGATCCGCTGCGCAAACCTGGCCACAGGCATGTGCTCAGTTCATACTACTGATGAATATATCCTGATCAAAGATCTGATCGACGATGCCAGGCTGGTACTGGCCATTATTGAACAAGCCGGGAGAAAGTGGATGCAGGTAACCAGATGATCGAATTCAAACGTGCCGTAATCAAGAAAGAATTGTTCTCTCGTCCTGGGATAAAAGGTTTTACAGCCTTTTTTGAAGGGAAGGAAGAGGCCTGCATAGCCTATCCAGATTTAGTGGGAGAGATCGAACCCGGCCAGGAGGTGCTTATAAATACCACTGCCCAGACTCTGGGCCTGGGTACAGGCGGGTACCATTATATTATAGCCAATCTGGACGGATATAACCGGGAACTGCAGCCCGGTGGCCACATCATGAAGCTTCGTTATACACCGATGCAGATAAAGGTCCTCAGCGTGGAGGAAGAGGACAGTCCGTATCATGGAGAGATGGTCAAGGCCGACTCTTTGGACGGGATACCGGTGCTGGCAGGGACACTTCATTCCATGTTGGCTCCTCTGTGCATATACCTCCGCGATTCAGGACTCAGAATAGTATATGTAATGACCGATGGGGCAGCACTGCCCATAGCCTTCAGTAATAATGTGGACTGGCTGAAAAGGGAAGGATTGCTCGCAGCTACAGTGACTACCGGACATAGTTTCGGCGGTGATCTGGAGGCAGTTAATATATATTCAGGTATGCTGGCAGCCCGCAGGGTCGCCGGCGCAGATATTATAATTACAGCCATGGGCCCGGGTATAGTAGGGACAGGTACGCGCTGGGGCTTTTCTGGGGTGGAACAGGGAGAGATACTTAATGCGGTTGATACCCTGGGGGGTAAAGCTATAGCCATACCCCGCATCAGTTTTTCTGATTCCCGGGCGCGTCATCGCGGGATAAGCCATCACACTCTGACGGTTCTCTCCCGGATATGTCGGATAAAGGCTATCGTCCCGCTTCCCCAATTGAAGATTGAGCAGATGAATCTGCTCATGGGACAGTTGCTTCGGGAGAAGATAGTTGATCGTTATCAGATTTGCCTGGAAGACGGGACCGAAGATCTTAGACTTCTCGAAGAATGCGGTCTGAAAATAACCACCATGGGAAGGGGACCGGACGCTGAAAGGGAGTTCTTCCTTACCCTGGCTGCAGCGGCCAGGACCGCCCGCAAAGTCATCGACGGTGAAGACCTGCAAACCATAGGCCTGGCTTAAGGGATTAATTTAGCCACAGATTAACACAGACTAGCACAGATTATGTATAGATGAAAATATAATAGACTTACTAATGCAGATTTAATTTGATGAATTCTAACAAAGTAGTATCCAAGGAATACTGTTTAAAGAGATCCTTTAGATCGCTGGCTGTCCCGCTAAAAACCAAACCATGTTTTTGCACATAAAGCTTCATGATAATCACCTCGCTGCCAGTTTATGCATATGGAGGGTCAAATATGTAATAATAGATTAAAAAAATCTGGGTTAATCCCCCTACGGGGACAACACTCCAGAGTGCAACGATGCAACCTACCGGTTGCCATTGCGGTCGCGATGCGCCTTCGCGCAATTTAGGTCGCTGTGACAAAAAAAGAGGGTATATATATGGATTTTAGAGAGAGAACCAAAGAGTCCAAGGAGATTTTCAATGGCCGTATCATCAGGGTCCGGGTCGATACGGTTGAATTGCCTGATGGGAGTGAAGGCACCCGAGAGATAGTCGACCATAATGGAGCAGTAGCTATCGTAGCCCTGGATGAAAAGGGACAGCTAAAGATGGTGAGACAGTATCGCAAGGCTGCCGAAAAGATAATGTTGGAAATACCAGCCGGGACCCTGGAAAAAGGTGAAGATCCCATGGATTGTGCCCGTCGTGAATTGGAGGAGGAGACTGGACTAAGGGCGCGGCAATGGGAAAAGATACTTGCATACTATAGTGCACCCGGTTTTTGCAGTGAGGAACTCCATCTTTATATTGCCCGGGATCTTTACCCGGGAGAGAGTGATCCGGATGAAGATGAGTTCCTCGAATTGGCCGATGTACCGCTCGATCAGGCCTACGATATGATTTTCCAGGGGCAAATATGTGACGGCAAGAGTATTATAGGAATACAATATGCCTACTATAGAATGGAGAGGACTTGATTGCGCAGGATTTACGGTGATCTGCATATACACATCGGAAGTGCTGGCGGACGGCCGGTCAAGATAACGGCTTCCCGCCGCATGGACCTGCATACCATCCTGTTTATTGATGCTCCGAAAAAGGGACTGGAAATGGTAGGGGTGGTCGATGCGGGAAGTCAGTTAGTATTGGCTGAGATCGAAACTATGCTGGAACAGGGCAGGCTCAAAGAGCTGCCTGGCGGAGGGATGCTGGCAAACAACGGGATTTTGCTGATACCCGGCTGCGAAGTGGAGACCCGCGAGGGAGTACATCTCATCATCTACCTGCCTACCCTGGAAAGCCTCAAGAAATATGGTCAGTACATGAAAAAACGCATAAAGAACTTGACCCTGTCTACTCAAAAAGCTCAAGTCTCTGTAGCAGATATCATGAACCTTACAGTGCTTCTGGAAGGCATTTTCTGCCCGGCCCATGCCTTCACGCCGCATAAAGGTATCTACGGTGCACTGACTCCGCGTTTAACAGCACTGCTGGGAAGGCAGGCCGGGACTATAAAAGCCCTGGAACTGGGGTTGAGTGCTGATACCGATATGGCTGATCTCATCGGGGAGACCAGGGGTTTTACCTTTTTATCCAATTCCGATGCCCATTCTTCCCCGAATATCGGAAGGGAATACAATCTGTTTCGCATGGGCGACAAGAGTTTTACTGAGCTTCGCTATGCTCTGGAGAACCTGCATGAACGAAGAGTATTGGGCAACTATGGTATGGATCCGCGTCTGGGTAAATACCACAGGAGTTATTGTATTGATTGTGATCTGATCGTGGAAGAAAGCCCGCCAGTAGAAGCATGCCCGGTTTGTGGCGGACGTCATCTGGTCACCGGGGTCCTGGACCGGGTGATGGCTATCCGTGATCATGACGAACCCCAGCATCCGGTAGGCCGACCTCCTTATCATTACAGGGTGCCGCTCAAAGAGATCCCGGGTCTGGGTCCCAAGAACCTGAACAAATTGATCAGCGTATTCGGTGATGAGATAAAGACAGCCGAGGAGGCCAGTCTGGATGATATAGCCCGGGTCAGCAACCCGGAGACAGCAGCCATGATAGGCCGGATGAGGCTGGGGCGGTTAGAGATAATTCCTGGAGGAGGCGGTCGCTATGGTAAGGTCCAAAAGCATAATAGTCTCCAGTGATGCCAGCGGGGCATGTGATGCAGTACTGCGGGGCATGCTGGTCATGATCATCGATGTCATCGATATGTCAACCACTCTTGAGAGTGCACTGGATGCTGGCGCTTATGCGGTATTGGGCGCCAGCCCAGATTTTACCCGGGCGCCGGTTGATGTATCACCGGAGCAGAGAGGCAGGGAGGCCGCGATCCTCGCACGCGAAGCTGGGACAGGCATCATCATTGCTACTGAGCCCAGAGTCGGAAGCAACGAGGAAAGGGTTGCCCGCTGCCAGCGCCTTATAAAGGGCATTGAGAAGGAACAAGGAGTGATCGAGGCTGTTATTACCAACTTGGGAGCGGAGACACCAAAGCTGGTGGACTTGAATAACCGTGTGGTAGTGGCAGTCAGCGATACCGGCGGGGTAGCTTATGACGCTGCCATAACCGCAGGAGGCCGGGCTGTTATAGGGACCGTAGCCCGTACATATAAGCAAAAAGGGATACAACCCAGCCTGACTGCTGTAAGACGGGCCCTGCAGGAATTAAAGGATAGTGACACCGGTATAGCACTGGTCGCAGCCAGCCGCAATTCCATGGAGGATATATTGGCCGCCCAGTTTATTGCCAATATGCTCATTCAGGGGAATTCTCTGAAGTAAGGGGGACAGCCGTGAAACCTGTATATGTCATCGGCCATAAGAATCCGGACGTAGACTCCGTAGCTGCTGCAATCGCCTATACTACTTACAAGCAGTTGACCGATAACGCGGGAGCATATATCCCGGCTGCCGCCGGTGACCTGCGCCAGGAAATCAATTTTATTCTTGATCACCTGGAGCTTGAACCGCCAACTATCGTCAGGAGCGTAGGCACGACCGTAGAAGACCTGCTGGAAGAAGAGGAAATATTGCATGTCGGTGCTGATATGAGCCTGATAGAGCTTGGGGCAATGGTCCGGGAACATAAGATGAAAACGGTACCGGTACTGGATGACCAGGGGGGCTTCCTGGGACTTCTAACTGTCGGTGATGTTGCCATGATCTTTATGAACGAACTGGGACAGGCTGACCACATCGAGAACAGCCAGCAGATCCTGCGTGGTATCCTCGACCGGCGAGTAGCCGATATCATGAAGACCCGGGACCTTATTCTGTTTGAAAAGGATGAGCCGGTGGATGAAGTGCGTAATCAGATGCTGGCCAGCCGGTTTCGCAACTATCCGGTCGTCGATGAAAAGAACCGGTTTCTTGGATTGATTTCCCGTTATAACCTGCTGAAGATGAAACGCAAGCAATTGATACTGGTGGACCATAATGAGAAAAACCAGGCGGTGGACGGGATAGAAGAAGCTGAAATCATCGAGATAATCGATCATCATCGTGTCGGAGATCTGCAGACGCTTTCACCGATATATTTTCGTAATGAACCTGTAGGCTCTACCAGTACTCTGGTGGCTGAGAGTTTTCTGGTCAACCGGGTCACTTTGACCCGCAGCATGGCCGGTCTCATGCTTTCCGGGATCATTACCGACACCATGATATTCAAATCTCCTACCACTACCGGCAAAGACCGCAGGATTGCAGACATACTAGCCGGCCTGGCCGGGCTTGACCCGGTAGAATGGGGACGCCAGGTATTCGAAAAGAGTCTGCCCGGGGAAAACCAGAGTGATGAAGAGTTGCTCTGCGAAGATCTCAAAGAGTATGTCAGCGGTGATACCACTTTTGCCATTTCCCAGATCGAGACCGTTGATATAGCCCGCATCAGCCAGCGCCGCGATCTGCTGCTTAAAACCATGGACGAGTTATGCCATAGGAAAGGCTATGCTTTTATGTGCCTGATGGTCACTGACATCATGAAGGAAGGCACTGAACTGCTGGTGGCAGGGGAAAGACACGCGGTGGCCGAGCAGGCATTCGGCCAGGGCCCTCTGCATGGGAGTGTCTTCCTTGAGGGGGTAATGTCTCGGAAGAAGCAGGTAGTACCGGTGATATACGAGGTTTTAAGGAAAGAAGGCCTGTAGCAACATAAAGCGAAAGATTATTGGGCCGATTTATCAGAATAACAATTTGATATAGTTCATGGACAATTTATTGGTTTATAAAGGACCTTCAGCATGAAGGTCCTTTCAGACCGTCAAAAAAGACGAATCCAGTTCGTAAATAAATATTTCCGTTGAGGTTAGGGTCATTAGACACCCTAACCTTTGGCTTTTAACGGATCTTCGTTGATCACATCAAAAGAACCTCAACCCCATCGTTACTTCGCAATCCCCGCTCAATCAACGTACCCTAAGTACGCCTCAATCGCGGGGTTGCTTGTGCCTCAGATTGAAGTTCCTACAAATGGGGTCACCGAAGACCTACTAAACCCGGACTATTAAGGTGGCTTATCATTCTTACCTCAACTGAATGATTGTCTTTTGTAACTGACCTTCGCCATTTTTGATAGGCCTGCTACTTCTTTGACAAGCTGAAAGGACCTTCAATATGAAGGTCCTTTATATTTGTGATCAATTCTATCTCCAGAAAAAATAATCCACTGGATTTATATGTCAATAGCTGTCAATTAGTCAAGGATGGCATAATCTCCTGACCTGGAAAATATTATTCTAAAGAGCCCAGGGAGCTTTATCATAGCAATTCCTGGCGTTGATTTTCGGACAGGGCAAGGAGGCTTATCGGACCAGGCCCCATTAACTCAATACTGCCGGTGAGGAGAGCGCCAATGAGCATCAAGGCTATGATAAAACGACATCTAAAGGACAACCGGGTGCAATACCTCCTCATTATCCTGTTTTTTGCGGCTGGGGTAACTATCGGCGGCTATAAAGCCGGCAGCCTGGACGCCACCGTGCGTAGCCACCTCTCAGGCTTGATAAACGGTTACCTGCAAAGCGGCATGCAGGGTCAATTGGCGGGCAGTGAGATCATATGGTCGGCATTTATCACCCAGAGCAAGACCATGCTTCTGATCTGGTTCCTGGGTCTTACCGTTATAGGTCTTCCGTTGATATTAGGTGTGGTTTTTATCCGAGGCCTATCGCTAGGGTTTACCCTGGCTTTTCTGGCCCATGATCAGAATACTGCCGGAATATGGATAGCCCTGGTGTCGATCTTACCACAGAATCTGGTGTATATACCCTTGCTGATAGTATGGTCTGTCCTTGCTTTGAATTTCTCAGTTTATATCGTAAAGAGCAGGACTTCCGCTGGTATGTCGCTAGGGCGTGGATTGCTGGGGTACACGGTGATGATGCTGGTTTTTATACTATTGACCCTGGCAGGATCATTGATCGAGGCTTATCTGTCACCCTGGCTGCTGGGGCTGCTGCTATAAATGGTC
>JBLMZJ010000075.1:0-29962 GCA_050258735.1 Deltaproteobacteria bacterium
ATAATGGCCAATGCGTATAAAGTATATGCAGCAAAGTCATGCGATCTTTAAATTTATCCCTGAGTAGCTGCTGGAAAGGGTGTTCCCGCACTATGGACGATTCGATTCATGAGATATTGACCAGAACACATACTATAGCCGTTGTCGGCCTTTCCAACAATCCGAACCGCTATAGCCATATTGTGGCTAAATATCTGAAAGATCACGGTTACAGGATCATTCCGGTCAATCCAAAAATATCTGAGGTATTGGGGGAAAGATCCTATACTGATCTGGCATCCATACCTTTCCCGGTCGATTTGGTCGATGTATTCCGCAATACCGACGCCGCCAGTGATGTGGTTGCCCAGGCCGTTGATTTAAAAATACCGGTAGTCTGGCTGCAACCGGGTATCTATATCCCGGACGTCCAGGAGTTGTCGGCGAATACCGGCACCATTTGCATCGACAGATGCTGCATCAAAGCTGAGCATCACCGTCTCTTGAAATAAAATACGAAAAGATTATCTATTTCTGGCAGGAAAATCAGCTTTTTCGGCAAATTATTTCTTACAGGTATGCTTGGATGCAGACACTTTTAACATACAGGAATCTGTACATACGAAAGGGGTTTTATTACTTATGAAACGACTGGCTGTCCTGATTGTCTTTTGCATATTGGCCGGAATGGTCTTCCCAACCGGAGTCCAGGCCGCCACGGCCTTTACTGACACCAAGAGCCATTGGGCCAAGGATTTCATAGAAACAGTAACCAATGCCGGATATGTTTCCGGCTATCCCAATGGCAGCTTTAAACCTGATAAGAACGTTACCCGCGCCGAGTTCACCAGTTCCCTGATGCGCTCCCTGGGCTACGAGCCCAGTACCGGGACCAACTACTTTTCTGATATGGATTCGCATTGGGCCAAGGGATATGTCAATAAAGCTGTAGCATTAGGTATTATAGACCCTGATGTTTACGGCAGCAATTTTGGTCCTGATGAGGGCCTGGTGCGGAGTGAGGCATGCGCTATGACGGTGCAGGCTCTGGGCCTAAAACCCGATTACAGCCCCACTGATTTCAAGGACAATGATGCTATCCAGGGAGCCAAACTTGGAGGATATGTTAAGGCTGCCTGCGATTTAAAGCTCCTGGTCGGTTATTCTGATGGTACCTTTAAACCCCTTAAAACTATCACACGTGCAGAGATGTGTAAGGTGATCATCAACTTTATGAACGCCCAGGATAAGGGTCTGGATGTTCCTTCGGACGAAGATACAGAAACCAGCAATGGCACCACCACAAATAACAACAATAGTACCACCACATCAAATTTAAATTCATGTTCGACCGTGGCTATCGGTGATCAGATTTACCGCCTGGATATCACACCTGTCTCCTTTATGGTTGGTTTGAACAATGTTCCCGCCAAGTCCCTTTCGGTACAACAGGGGTATCTATATATCAACAATCAATACCGTTTTCCACTCGATACTGTGGTAAGTGACCTGGACGTGATCGTAAACAATACCCGTTATGATATCAATCAGCTCTCAACCAGCAGCGATCGACTGGTTATTTTCCCTGGTAACCGCAGACTGGCGAGCTTCACCTACGAAAATAAAAAGTATGATTCTGACTACGTCAATATGTATATAAACTCGGCAAACACCGGCAAGTACCTGAGCGATATGGTTGTCATCGATGAGTATACCGTTGAGATCGGGGGCACCAAGTACAGCCTCAAAACCAATAAGATCACCGTTGAGTTGTCCGGGTTGTTTTATGATATAACCAGATTGACACTGGGCGCCAACAATACAGTCCCCACTCTCTCCAAAACCGAAACCTTGATTGCCCGCGGATACAGTATATCAAGTATTTCCGCGATCTTTATCGGTACAACATCCATAGTCCCCACCAGCGCTTCGACTCTCAGTTTCATAATCAACGGCCAGAGCTATAGCTTGTCTTCACTTACTATCGATGCCAGCGGCAATTTCGTAATCAACAAAGAGATCATCCCTTGTACCAAGGTCTTGATGATCCTGGATGGTTCACAATATAAGATCGACCACGTTTCCTTTTTGAGTGAGAAGCTCATATTCTATTGCTCAACATCCTCAACAACTAACATGGTGCTAATCAATAATATCTACCACGATTATTCGACCGTTAAGATACTCAAAGATAATGTAGCTTACGAGCTGGACCAGGTACTGATAGTCAGCAAGAATTTGCTGAGGATCAGCGGCAAACAGTACTCACTCAGCTCCAGCTTCAAGGTAAGTTATGACGGAAAAACCTACAATATCGACAGTATCGACTACAGCACTTCATTGCAGATACCTGTTATAACGACTTCAACTGTTGCAGAGGCTTCATCGCAGCCCGTAAAATATGTATTCTATCTTAACAACAGCCTTTATCGCGATGGGATCAGCGACAGCATCATGATTTATACCAATCGCAAATGGATAACCTTTGACCAGATAGTGATATCCGATCCCTCACATTACACAGTGAGCGGGACCGCATATGCTTTGATCGGTGCCAAGGTAATGATCGATACCACCTCCTATTCGATCATTGATACCGCCTGGCACGGCTCCAGCCAGGCATTGGACGTGTACCTATCCCTGTAGCCATAGCAAGAAATGTATAATAGAACAAGGTCCGGCGGCCCTGATACGCTGGACCTTGTTTTTTGGGGAAAGAGCTGACCTCCTGGTATATACTGATCAACTTTGCATATCCTAACCATTAGATTTATTAAAGGAGGTTGTTTTTTAGTGACTAGATTTTCAACCCGGGAGCTCCTGTATCTGGAAGATTCCAGCAAGATCTTTGAAGCTATCCAGAAGACCTGCCAGCATGCTATCGGTGAGTGTACTGATCCGCAGGTAAAAACCCTGATGCAGGAAATGAGTAACCAACACCGCCAGTGGATCCAGAGCTCGGCTTCACTAGTATCCAGAAGCAGCAGCATGCAGTAGGGAGGAATAAAAATGGCTAAAGATATGGAATGGATGGGGATTCTCTTATACGAACACAAACTGGCTGCCAGTATGCTGACCAGCAGCGTTATAGAAAGTGCCGACCCGCAGGTAAGACAGCATTTCACTAGCCTGCTCAACCAAACTCTTGATCACCAAAAACAGATCTTCGATGTCATGAATCAAAAAGGCTGGTATAAAGTCGCACCGGCTCCCCAAGATGAACTCAACCGTATCCAGCAGAGCTTTTCCATGATGCAGCAACAAATGCAATAACCTTTTCGATTATTCAAACAGGGCCTTCTTACGGAAGGCCCTGTTTCATATTTTGTATTGTTTTCAGCGCAAAAGACCTTTTTTAAATGAACCCAAAAGCAATACGATCCGAGTCACTTATTAAGCATTTTAAATATCTGTTATGATATAAGAGGATTCATATGCCAAACGAAAACGCTGATAAACTGCCAGGAAAGTTGTGATCGAATGCCGACCCCGGGAACAGAAGCCAGAATAAAGCCTGAGCCTTCACTGAAAAATCACTTTGATAAACGTGAGTTAGCTGGTGCTTTCGGTGACCTGGGAACTCTGATTCCCTTTGTAGTGGGCTATATCACAGTAGTCAAAATGGATCCCCTTGGTGTACTGGTTACCTTCGGTATCATGCTGATCATCGGGGGAGCTTACTACAAGACACCAATGCCCATCCAACCCATGAAGGCAATAGGCAGTGCTGCCATAACCCAGACCACCCTGGTAACACCGGGAATGGTCATGGGCTCCGGTCTTTTTACCGGATTGATCTGGCTGACCATGAGCCTGACCGGAGCACTGGATTTCATTGCTAAAATCATTTCAAAACCAGTGGTCCGGGGCATTACCCTGGGTCTGGGCCTTTCTTTTATCCTGCAAGGTATAAGGATGATGAGGTCAGACTTTATTGTAGCTGTCATAGCCTTGTTATTTACATTCTTTTTGCTCAATAATAAACGGATCCCAGCTATGTTTGCGCTGATCGTTCTGGGTATGGCCGCAGCACTGATCAAAAATCCCGGATTATCTTCAGAGTTGGCCGGCATCCACTTCGATTTCCGCCTGCCGCAGTTTTTGCCTATTCATATGACCTGGTCCGATTTCGTAAAGGGAGCATTGATACTGGCTATACCTCAGTCTCCATTGACTCTGGGAAATGCCGTTGTTGCAGTGACAGCAGAAAACAACCGGCTATTCCCTGACCATCCGGTAACAGAAAAGAAGATTGCCCTCTCCCAGGGGATCATGAACCTGGTCTCACCGGTGTTGGGCGGGATACCAATGTGCCACGGTGCCGGAGGCATGGCCGGGCATGTACGTTTTGGAGCGCGTACCGGAGGAGCAACTATTATCCTGGGTGCTATACTTCTGGCAGTCGGACTCTGTTTCAGCAGTTCTGTTCTGTTGATATTCAAACTCTTCCCTCCGAGTATATTGGGGGTCATCCTGTTCTTTGCGGGTTTGGAAATGGCAGTTACGGCACGTGATATCGATGAGAAGAAAGATTTCTATATACTATTGGTCACTGCTGGATTTGCGGTCTGGAACATGGGAGCGGGGTTTCTGGCCGGGCTGGTGATGCAGGAGCTGTTCAAAAGGAAGATCTTTAGTATACCGTAGATTCTTTGGAATAATTGAATATCGTCTGGCATCTAAAAAGTCCGGAGACGATGTCTCCGGACTTTTGCGATGACTAAGGTGTTACCTGTTTGCCCTGGCCTTTTCATCGGTCTGCAGTAATCCAAAAGCCAACACCCGCCCTTCCGCATCCTGCAGCCGATATTCCCAGTCGTTATAATTGAGATATACTGTTTCATTAAGATATACCGGCAGGCAAAAGGTGATCGAAAAATACTCCAGTTTCACTCCCGCCATGACCAGTTCTTTCATTAGCAGGTTTGCGGTGCACAACCCCTGCAGGAACGGTTTGCCGAAGCCAAAAATCTTGGCGGCACGAGGTGTTATATGCATATAGCTGCAATCGCCGGATGCCGAGGTATATTTTAATGGCAGATCCATGGGTATATATATGTCTATTATCTTTACATTTTCTATAGGCTCGGCCGGCAGGCGGGTGATGCCCTTGAACTGATTCATATCATCATTTCGCAGCCGGTCCAGATATTTCTTCTGAACATTTTTAATAATAAAATGCTCCCGGTTTTCCTGGTAAAGCTCACCATTGCGGCTTATTGCCGAATAACTTACTATAGCGGCCTTGTCTTTTTTGACCTTGACTACATCTTCAAAGACATAATCGATAACATAGCGTTCTCCGGCCACCAGTGGTTTGTAAAACCACATCTCGCTCTTCAGATGCAGGATATTGGTAAAATTGACTCCCAGCCCGGAGATGACTTTCATAAATCCCAGTGCCCGTGAATGATCGAAATAGGTAAATGGCACGACAACGTCATCCGGTACCTGAAATAGTCTATACCACCTCCGCTTTGATGTCTGATACAGCTTGAACCTGGCATCCCGGCCATAGCGTGGATGGGTGAAAACTACCCGATGCTTGCGGATCATCCCCCGGCATAAGGTCCGGTAAAGATTTATCTTGTAGGCCGCAGTGCCTGGATGCCCATAGTTCTCGACTACTTCGAGCCTCCTGCCATTAGGATCGAATTGATCCCGGTAAAATTTCCTGGCCATGATATGGTTTCCCCCTCATAAGCGGTAACTAAACAAATAGGTTTAGAATGAATCAGTTGGAGCCAGATACTTCGCCAACAAGTAAACAGACTATTGATATTTTACGTCTGAAATTATAACACCCGCTTGGGGATTATTAAAGAGGGGCACCCCCTCCAAATCTTAAACTTTCCCGCGTTATGTCGAACTTTTGCCCCATTTATTCAGTTTTCACAATTACTGATCAGTTTAGTCGATATCATGGCTCACAGCAATATTTCCGGTTAAAATGACCATTATAATAAATACTCTTGGTGTAGTGCAGAAAAACAATTAATATAATGGAAGTGTTGCTTTTCTGAGCCTTAACAATATTTACGGAGTTAACCTGATGTTTGAACGCAGATTAATACTTTGCTGCTTGCTTCTGATATTTTTTTTCAACATTCTATCCCCGGTGTACGCGGATAACAGCAATAATGGGGCTTATCCTCAAACCACCGGGAAGTCGATTATCTTAATAGATGCTTCATCGGGTCGGGTCCTGTACGGGCATAATGTTCATCAACGCCGCCCGCCGGCCAGCGTTACCAAGATCATGACAGCTTTGCTGGTTATCGAAAAAGGCGATCTGGACCAGAAGGTAAAGATAAGCTCTCATGCTGCAGGCACACCGGAGAGTTCTGTCTGGCTGGAAACCGGGGAGACGTTGACACGCAAGCAGTTGCTCTATGCCTTGATGCTGAATTCTGCCAATGATGCGGCAGTAGCATTAGCAGAAAGTATTGCTGGCAGCGAAGCAGATTTCGTTAAGCTTATGAACCTGCGCGCCCAACAATTAGGGATGAAAGACACGCATTATCTAAACCCGCATGGTCTGCACGCCAGCGGGCATTACACATCGGCCTACGACCTGGCCTTACTAAGCCGTGAGGCCTTGAATTCCGAGATATTTCGCCGGGTAGTCTCCACCAAGACCTATCATATCCCCTGGGCGGGCAAGGATTATGATCGCCTGCTTATCAACCACAATCGTTTGCTCTGGCGATACAAATACGCTATCGGCGTCAAGACCGGCTACACCAAACCAGCGGGTAACTGCCTGGTCGGAGCAGCCCAAAAAGGTTCCCAGGTGCTGATTGCAGTAACCTTGAATTCAAAATCCGCGTGGCAGGACGTGGAGCAGATGTTTGACTATGGTTTCGCCCATTACCATAATAAAACCATAGAACAAGCCCGGCAAATCTCAGTTGAAGTGCCCGTGCAAAACGGGCAGGCAAATACGGTCAGGGTCAAACCTGAGACTGATCTGACCATAAATGTTACCGATAAGGAGGAATCTCGCCTTTCCTATGCACTCTATCCGCCGGATAAGGTTACAGCTCCCGTTAAGAAAGGCCAGACTCTGGGATATTGTAAGATACTCCTTGCTGGAAAGGAAGCGGCCCGGGTCAGGCTTCTAGCCTGTGATACGGTGGACGCAAAACCGTCTGTTCTCACCCGATTCAAAACGATTGCCATAGCGGTGGTCAAGTTTATCATCAAGGCAGTCGTAATCATCTTCCTTTGCATGTACGCAATACGGATCATAAACCTCAGACGCCGTCATAGGCGAATAGCCTCCAGAAGAAAGTGGAAATAGGCGGAATGGTGAACCAGACAGCTGTAGACCCGAAAAGGAAAACAGGATAGAAAATGAAAGTTAGACTGTTGCAGACATCAAAGCACTACCTGATCAACCACATTGCTTCTTTACTCGAAAGGAAAATGGTGGTGCCATAAACCTAATTCGTTTCTCATCTGGATCATTTCATTCTGCAGGACCTCATTCACCGGGATGCCTTTTTCTTTTCTCTCCAGCCAGGCTAGATATTCCTTTTCACCGGCAGTAAAAATATGCTCTGCTCCCGGGGCTTTCTCTGATGCCCGTAGCTGGCGCATGATATCTCCTGCTGTTTTTTTAAAGGATTCCAGATCAGTGAAGGCTGAAATATCGATGGCCATAAAGAAGTGGCCGAGGCCGTAGGGTTGTTTATTGCCAGCGGCATCGTAGCCGGACAAAGCCTTAAGAAATGCACCCTGCTGCAGGGCGGCCGACAGGACTTCCACCGCTGCGGCATAGCCGTAGCCCTTATAACCGGCGGTGTCTTCTCCGAGCCCCCCCAGGGGAGTCAAGGCAGCGGCCCCGGTCACCAGGTCCTCCAGTATTTGGCGGGTATCCGTCCTGGTATTGCCGCTGCGGTCGATGACCCAACCAGGCGGTATATCCTTGTTATCACGGTCATATACCTCGATCTTGCCCCTTTGGGAGACCGAGGTGGCACAGTCCAGCACAAAAGGGAAGGCCTCATCGGTCGGGAAGCCGATGGTAAGCGGGTTGGTGCCCAGCATGTTTTCTACGCCGAAGGTAGGGGCGATGGAAGGGCGGGCGTTGGTCCCGGTCATGCCGATCATACCAGCCTCAATGGCCATAAGAGCATAATATCCGGCAATACCGTAATGAGTAGAGTTGCGCACTGCGACCATACCCATTCCGTAAGTCCTGGCCTTATCGATAGCCATCTGCATGGCCCGTTTGCCGATAGCATGTCCCATACCATGATGTCCATCGATAACCGCCGTAGTGGGACTTTCCCTAACTACTTCATAATTCGGGGCAGCAAACTGTATCCCGGCCCTGATGCGGTCATAATATATCGGTTTCAATCTCCCGATCCCATGCGAATCTATACCTCGTTTATCGGCAGTGATCAGGACATCGGCGCAAATGGCAGCATCATCTTCAGGTACCCCCAGGCCGATGAAAACATCACGCATAAAAGTCTCCAGCATATCGATATCAAGCCAGCAGCAATCCTCGTACATCCTACTCGTCCCTTCTCCCCCAAAAATAAAAACCATCTTCTCTTGACATTATACTTGAAAAGACAAAATGGTTTTGGAGAATAATTATATTTATTTTGCAGCCGGGGACCAAATGCAAATCTAGCGGATGTGAACAACTTAAAAGCTAGCAAGGGAGTTCTTCGGGGTCGTCAAGGCTCTGTTCAAGTGTTTCCAGGTCATCAGCAATGAAAACCAATTCACCGTACTCGCAATCAGCACATGCCGCCTCCCAGGATTGATATTTAACCGGGAGGATTCCATTTTTGTTTACTATATAAAATACCATAAGGCACCGTCCTTCCTGGTACACCGGCTGAAAACCAATTATATAGGATTCGTAGTCTATGATATGCATTGCTTATAAGAAAAGATAGACTTGTGATTATTATGGCCTGTCAGGCCTGCTCTATTCGAATCTACCGGGCTATTACAGGGAAGATTCTAGAAGTGTGTCCATCTGTAATAAAAATCATAAAATATATAAAAATTGATGCAGTTTTTAGAAGTTGGTGATATAATTTAGACGAAGGTCATGAATTGATAGAAAATTCATGATGGATAGTTGGTGAAGGGTTAAATAGAGTTGTCGGTTAGGTAGAAGGAGGGGTCTACCATGCGGAAAAAGCTCTTAGCCTTATTGTTATGTATCATATTTACTTTCACCGTGGTGGGGTGCAAGTCTACTACCAAAACAAATATGGATTTCTCTAATAAAAAGACCAACAAAAGTACGGTAACCAAAGATGATGAAAGTATGGAAATGAGGTATCACCGCGTCAACAAATGATCGTCGCCATCTAATAATCCCTTATATAGATTTGATGTCCAGAGAAATGATTCGCTGGACATTTTTTTACTCGCTTGCTCAAGGAAAAACAAGGATAAGTGCAAAAGACATCAGGACATTAATAATCCCCAATACTCTGTACTTCTAAGTATTTTATGTTATAATTATTTCTGTTCTGAAAGTGGGGGCGTGGCTCAGCTGGGAGAGCACCTCGTTCGCAACGAGGGGGTCAGGGGTTCGAATCCCCTCGTCTCCACCATTTTTGATATATTATGGAGTATAAAAAACAAATAATGTGGCCTGGAGAATTCCAGGCCTTTTAATTTGGTTATATGGTAAATGTATTAATTTTATTTAAACTTCAAAGTACGACTTAGCCTTCATATCTCTTTGTTATATACCTGAAGAGCCTTGATTATTACCGTAACGGCTTCAGCCCTGGTAGCATTACCCCGGGGCCTGAATGAGTTGTTCGGATATCCCATCATTATCTGGTTTTTCACTGCGGCAGTTACTGGATCTTTTGCCCAGGCTGAGATGTCTTTATTGTCTATAAAAACAAATTCTCCATACGCCTGGTTTAGTTTTATGGCTTTTACGACCATCACTGCCATTTGCTCACGAGTCAAATTATCATCCGGGCCGAAACAGCTTTTATCGTACCCGCTGACTATACCACAGCTGACCGCAGTAGAAATAAAGTCCTCAGCCCAGTGGCTGGAAGTATCGTTGAAAAGATGTCCGCCTTGCTGTTTAAGCTTTATTGCCTTCACCAGCATAGCGGCAAACTCGGCCCGGGTGATGGTGCTTTCGGGCTTAAAGGTACCATCCGTATACCCGCTGACAGTTCCCATAGTAATCAATTCATTGATATTGGCCTCAGCCCAGTGTCCTGCTGTATCGGTAAAAATCAATGCTGGACGTTGTGCCGGTGGATGGACAACTTTTTCTACAATAATTGCATACTGGGTAAAGTGGTCCACATTGACGGTGATGGTGCTACCCGACACCGCACCACCGATATTTACCCATTCCCCCTGGGTCTCATCGTAGTAATGGACTAACGGTGTTTCATCTTGCCCCAGTTGGGAGGGGTCAAAGGTGAAGGTCAAGGTAACCAGCTGGTTGAAACTGTAGTGCGCCTGCTTGTTTACTGTAAACTCATAGACCTTGCCTAATAGCATGAAACCCGCAGGAATCGACGGGTTCGTATTGACAGTCTGTACGTCGACCTGCGCGCTGCCACTGCCGTGCAGTGCATAAGCCGGTATCTTTAGCGATACATCATCTCCCAAGCTCACGGTTCCGCCCGCCAAGGGATCGACCGTGACGGAACCGTTATTGCTGCTTACGGGTTTAGAAGAAGCTGTTGAATCGTTCCCGCCACCTGAAGCGGGCATCTCCGGTATCTCCGGTAAGATGGATGATAAGGTACTGGTTGTCAAAGTAAGCTCATTACTGACATTTTCTCCGGTGTCCACCGCGAATACCGAAAAGGTGTATGCTGTGCCGGCATTTAGTCCAATCGCTTTGCAGCTATAGACTAATCCGCTTACCGTGGACAAGAGTGTGCCATCCTGATACAAGCGGTAACAAGAAATCCCGGCATCAGAGATCGCAGGCGGCCAGGTCAGGGTCAGATCTGCGGTATTAACATTGGAGGCTTCCAGGTTGCCTGTAGCCCATGCGATTAAAGGGTACTCGCGGGTTATGTTTATGGTATAGGTCTTGGTTGATGCATCCTGAGCTACCACCTCAATTTCGATATTATTGAGCCCGTATGCTAGATCGATAGCTCTGGGATCTCCCGCTGGCAGCGGGCTTCCGTTCAGGTTCACTGAGGCATGGGGATCATCTGTGCTGGCAGTAATAGTAACACTTCCTATACCAGCGGTTACCGTTTGGGTGTAACTGGTGTTCGATGGGCTGAAGCTTATATCTCCTGTGCTAAGCGACAGGCTGCCCAGATGGGCGTTGGGGAGCACGTTAAAGCCCAGGTCGTTGCTGGTCACCCCATCGACAGTGATGGTTACTGTTCCATCTTGGCCTATGAAAAGGGGTTCCAGGTAATGGGCATTGAGAATGCTGCCGGTTGTACCCGAGCAGGCCCAAGTTGCTGGCATATCTGTTATATTGACCGGCTGCCCCAGTTGGTTCTGGGCGGTCAGCGGCAAGTTGCTCAGGTCGAAGACGTTGCCGCCTGCCATCAAGTCTGGAATAGAACCGGTTAGGTTCAGCCCGGTCACTATATGGGTGGTGTTCAGCAGGACGTCGATGTTGCAGATGAAATCAGGGATGCCGCTTGTCACGGCCATATCAAGCTTACCGTCCTTATTAAAATCCCCGGTGGCTACATCAAAAATGGCGTTCCCTGCTGCCCCAACATTGTAATTTACCGCCGCATCGAAAGTACCATCTCCCATACCGAGCAGTAGGGAAATGTTGTTGCTATTTTGGTTGGTCACGGCCAGATCATACTTGCCGTCAGCATTGAAATCCCCGGTAGCTACATCGATCGGGTTCGTTCCAACACCATAATACACCGCCGCTCCGAAGGAACCATCTCCCATGCCGAGCAGGACTGCGACACGGTTGTTAAATGGGTCCGTCACGGCCATATCAAGCTTGCTGTCGTTATTGAAATCACCCATTGCTATATCATGAGAGCTCCCAGTATTGTAAACCGCTAACCTTTGGGATACGGCGTTATCAACGTCCAAGACGACGAAGACGCCGGAACCATTCGCTACAGCCAGATCAAGCTTGCCGTCACTATTGAAATCGCCCACGGCTCCAGATCTAGCTTCATTTCCAGGGCGAAAAAAGTTTATAGACGGATTGAAGGTACCGTCTCCATTACCGGGCAGAATTTCGACGACGCCCATTCCGTCTGAGCCCGCCACCGCCAGATCAAGCTTGCCGTCACTATTAAAATCCCCCAAGGCGATATCCATAGGATCAAAGTCCACAGCGTAATTCACTACTGTATCGAAGGTGCCGTCGCCCAGGCCAAGCTGGACGGAGATGGCGCGCATAGAGAGATTCGGTACCGCTACGTCGGAATTGCCGTCACCATTGAAATCTGCAACACTTACTCCGTAACACCTATTTACAACGTTTGGCCCGACAGGGACATTTCCTCCTACTACCGGACTGAAGGTGCCATCTCCGTTGCTGAGCAGGACGGCAACGGTACCGCTGTCGCTGTTCGGCACGGCCAAATCAGGATTGCCGTCACCATTATAATCTCCAATGCCTAATTCTTGGGCCCCGTATCCGACCCCAAAAGACTGTGCGGTGGTCTGGAGGGATATCGGGAGGACTTCCGCCCGGACTGGGGCAGTAACGCCAGCCAGGAGCAAGACCACTACCGCTGCAAAGATAAAAAAACATGAGTGCACCACCGGCGCATCTTTACGACAGCCGATGCAAATAAGTTTTTTCAAAAACTTCCCCTCCCTAGTTAGACTCTATGCTATGACCTGGGGCAAAACAGTCGCTTGATCAAAAGAGGTATAGAAATTAACATCATTATGATAGGGGATGCCAGGAATTATCTGAATTCGACAGGACTAACTACATCAACTTCTTTTTATAATTATACATTTATTTTAGATATACCGAACTAGTAATGCCTCAGAACCTGTGCTGCGCAGCAAAGCAGGGTTTCGAATCCCCTCTTTTTCAAATAAAGATAAAAGCCCGGAGGTAAAAAACACTCCGGGCTCAGATTATGTATATGTTTTCTATGGCAGACGGAATACTTGCCAGGCAAATACCGGTCCGGTGCGGTAACCGCATTCTCCCAGACAGCGGAAACGGCGGTTGGCGTAAGTAAAGTTTTCCGGACGGCGGTACCGGTCGCTGCCATTACGCCAGCGAACCGCCTGACGACCTAACCGACGCCATAGCAGGTCACACCTGGCCTCCAGGCATGCACCGGCAATAATGATGCCGCCGTCATTCAACTTCTCCAGGACTTTTATTGAATTCTGCGGTTCGAACCACATCGACCTGCGGTCTTCCATGGTGTCCTTATAGTTCAGGCCAATAGGAGTCGTCAGCAATGCGATATATTCATCCTCAGGCCTTACCAGTCTCAAGCGGGGCTGGGCCTGGCGGTCGGCGGCGGTTTCCCCGGTCATACCATAGCTGGCCCCGATATCTAAATTACTCACTCTTTCTTTTGCTGGACCAAGGCAATAGAAAACCGAGATAGATTCTAGCGCCTTCAAGGATTCCAACTCGTCAAAACGGTGGCTATAGACCCTGACCCGGTTCTCATCATTACTGGCGACTGTCCATATCTCATCAGTTGAGACGTATGAGGGCCTCCGTTCTCCCTCATAACTGCCCCGGTCATATATCCGGGCCTGGTGCAAAAAGGCGGGATGACTTCGGGACAAGGCCCGAACCGAGGAAACTATTTCAGACGGAAATAGATAATGGCGTTCGGTATTGGAGCCAAATCTTGATTCATGTTCTCCCCGGCAGTGCAAGGCCGGAAGTTCCGGTAGACTATCACGATTGACAAAATGAAATTCTGATACCGAATCCATAAATTGCAGCAAAACTTCGCCGCTGTCCTTACCACATTGCGGATAGAACAGAGTTCCCGGAGGAAGATCGACTTTAAAACGACGGGCAAAGGTGAGAGCACTGCTCACGCGCGGAAATGATGGCATTAAACTGGTGTTGGCATTCATCCCATTTCGATCATCCCTTCATACCTAAGAACCACGGTTTCCCGAACTCACAACACTACCAGGTTTTGTATATAAAGGCCAAGGTCCGGAATGGATCGAGTATAGGTTGAAAAATCTGGACCATTTTTTGTTTTCTCTGGAAATTGCTATGTGTACGTAAATTCCTTTCCTTAATTAATAAGTTAGCACATCTGATTCAATTTAGCCATCCCGTTTGCCATATTCGGAAAATTCAAACAATACTTCGCCGCCATCCAACTTGAGAAAGGCATTAAATGTTCCGCCCTTCTTGGACTTGAAGCCCTTGATCAGATTAGTGCGCCCTTGCTTTAGCATGCGCCTGGCATTAGTAATAGACACGTTTTTTCCGGCTATGGTCTTCCAGATAACGAATTTGCATCCCTCTCGCCAGCCTGAGCAACTGTATCCCCGGGGGCTTTCAATAACCGGGTTTCCGCAGAGCGGGCATGTGCCCAGCACCTGAATACCCGGGGCAATTGCCGGCGTCTTTTTCCGGTCGCCAGCATCCTTTTTCAGGCCATTGATGAGAGCGATGGTAAAATCCTTGATCGAAACCAGGAAACGCTCATCGTCATAATAGCCCTGTTCTATATCCAGCAGCGTTTTCTCCCATTCCCCCGTCATCTCAGGGTCCTTGAGCTGCTGATCCACCAGTTCGATCAAACCCCTGCCTTTCTCTGTAGGTACCAGCAGTTTCTTTTTCCTGACGACATATGCGGTTTCGATAAGCTTCTCGATTATAGCCGCCCGAGTGGCCGGAGTACCCAGCCCCTTTCCCCGCATTACCTCGCGAAGTTCGCTGTCTTCCACCTGTCGTCCGGCATTTTCCATGGCTGATAACAGAGCGGCTTCGGTGTAACGCCTGGGAGCCTGGCTCTCTTTGGCCACTATCTGAGCTTTGTCGAGCACAGCATCCTGCCCTGCCTTTAAAAGCGGCAAAGCGACCTCATCCGCCTCATTCTCTTCTCTTGGGTAGAGTATCTTCCAGCCAGCATCCACTTGCGTTTTACCGCGGGTAATAAAACTCTCATCCTGCAGCAGGGTTATTATCGTAGTTTGCAGAGAATGGGCCGGAGGCATAAAAATCCCCAGCAGCCGGCGAGCGACCAACATATAGATATCAAGTTCCCTCGGCGTGAGACTTTCCAACGCTGGTCGGGTATCAGTGATGATAATGGCGGTGTGGTCACTCACCCGGGCATCATTTACATAACGTTTGTCACTGGTGACAGGATCCAATCCTGCGGCAGCCGCCGCCAAATCGGTTGCAGCCAAAGCCTTGATCCTCGCCGGCAGGGTTTCTGCCATAACGGCAGTTAAATAACGGCTGTCCGTCCGGGGATAGGTCAGCAGGTGCTTTTCATACAACCGCTGGGCTATATTAAGAGTTTCCTCAGCGGTATTGCCCCATTTCTTATTGGCCTCTTTTTGAAGTTCATTCAGATTGAACAACTGCGGCGGAAGCTCTCTGATATCCTTCTGTTCAACACTGCTTATCCGGGCATCAGTACCCGGGATCAAGCGCTTTAAAACAGCTTCAGACTCAAGCACGCTGTCAAACCGATCCCGTTTATCCCTGAACCACTTTCCGGTATAGGCATCCTGCCCAACTATAAAGCGGGCCTCCAGTTCCCAGTAGGGGACTGGAACAAAGGCTTCGATCTCTGTCTCCCTCTGCACCAGTAAAGCCAGGGTGGGGGTCTGTACCCTTCCCACCGTCAGCTTGTCATGGTTTTTGGCGGAATAAGCCCTGGTCGCATTTATACCCACTATCCAGTCAGCCTGTGACCGGGCCGAAGCCGCCCTGCCCAGTGGAACCAGTTCAGCATCGGAACGAAGAGATAAGAATGCAGTCCTGATGGCGGCCGGAGTGGTTTCGGACAGCCACAGCCGCCGGTGAGGTTTACAAATACCCAGGTACTCCATGATGTTTCGAAAAATAAGTTCCCCTTCCCGGCCGGCATCGCAGGCATTAATGAGTTCCCCAACATCCTGTCTGCCAGCCAGATGGCGGATGGTTTCAAGTTGCTTCAGAGTATCTCCCCGCGGCTTCAGGTGAAAAACCGGCGGAATAAACGGTAATATAGCCAGATCCCATTTTCCCAGAGCGGGATCATAGTCCTCCGGCATAGCTAACTCCAATAGATGACCCAGTGCCCAACTGATCAACAGGGAATCTCCTTCCAGCCATCCATCGTTCCGACTGAAAGGTCCGGGCAGGACCCGCGAAAGATCGAGGGCCACCGAGGGTTTTTCAGTTATTATCAATCCCTTCATTGCTCTCACCTTTTTTGGTAGTTTTGCATACCATAATATCCAGTGGCTTCCGTATTAAGGTAAACAAACAGGCAGTCTGGTTCTAGATGAAAATTTTGTACAGTAACAGCAGGTAATCCATGAACAAGCGTAGAATAAGCTTATATCCCCTGCTCAATAGTAATTGATGTTAATAGTACCACATAAATATTGTATATGAGCGGTGCTTTTTGCGTTTGCCTGTTTTTGTTTCTACAGACAACCTCCACAACGACTAGATGGAGATTATCATGGATAGAGAAATAATTTTACAAACCCAATTGAAATTAAGCCTGCAGCGCATTCGACAACAGATTGCCGATCTGGAACTTATGGACATCCGCAGCAAGCGGTCACAGGAACTGTTTACTGCATTGTTCATCAGCTCGCCGATCGGTATTTTCATAGTACAGGGTGGAAAATTCGTCAATGTCAATCCGCAGTTTGAAAATCTCATTGGTATATCTAAAGTAGATCTGATCGGCCGGGAGTCGCTCAGCCTGGTAGTACCGGAAGACCGGGAAAGCGTTGCTGTCAATGCCAAGAAGATGTTAAAGGGCGAATCAACCGAACCCTACGAGTATAGAGTCGTCCAGGAAGATGGTAATAATAAATGGATAATGGAGACCGTTACCTCTATCCAATACATGGGCGCTACCGCCACTCTTGGCAACTTTATGGATATAACCAGCCGCAAGCAAACCGAAGCCGCCCTGGTGGAGAGCCAGGAACACTACCGCGATCTCTTTGAGAATGCCAATGATATCATCTATATCCATGACCTCAAGGGACGATTCGTCGCATTGAACAAACGGGCCCTGGAGATATCCGGTTACCAGTTGGAAGATGTCATCAACCGGAATTTCATTGAGGTAATCGCACCCGCCTATCACGTGCTGGTCAGTCACACCATGGTTCGTGACATTTTTTTGGGCTTGACTCCCACCTATGAACTGGAGATGATCACCAAGGGCGGGCAATTGGTGCCACTGGAGGTACGGCCCCGCCTCCTCAAGAAAAACGGAGTTCCTTATGGTGTGCAGGGAATTGCTCGCGATATAACAGAAAGAAAACAGATGGAAACCGAATTACGGACAACTAATCAGCGTCTGCTGGATATCATAGAGTTTTTGCCCGATGCTACATTTGTTATCGATAAATTTGGGAAAGTGATCTCCTGGAACCGGGCTATCGAGACGATGACCGGTGTAAACAAGAATGCCATCATCGGCCGCGGCGGTTTCCTCTATTCCATTCCTTTTTATAGTTCCCCACGTCCGATGCTGGCAGACTTGATCGGCAACCCGTCTCTCGATGCGGCGGACTATTACGAAGAGGTCCGCCGGGAAGGCAATAGTCTTTATACAGAGATATTCGCTCCCGGCATGTATGAGTCCAAGGGGGCCTATATTTGGGTCAAGGCTTCACCTCTGATGGATGCTGACGGCAAGATAGTAGGTGCCATAGAGTCGATCCGCGATATCAGCGAGAGAAAACATTTCGAGGAACAACTGCGTTACCTGAGTTTGCATGACGGACTTACCAGCCTCTATAACCGGACTTATTTTGAGGAAGAGATCAACCGGCTGGAATCAGGTCGTTTCCAGCCAACTGGTCTGCTGATCTGTGATGTGGACGGTTTGAAACTTGTCAATGATACACTGGGCCACGATGCCGGGGATCACCTGCTGATAAGCGTAGCCCGGGTACTCCAGTCCTGCTTCCGGGGTGAAGATGTGGTTGCCCGGGTAGGCGGTGATGAATTCGCCATCCTGATGCCGCGCAGTGATGAGGCTATAACGGAAATCGCCTGTATGCGGATCCGGGAAGCAGTCAATATGTATAATGCTCAAAATCCTGAAATACCCCTCAGTCTGTCACTCGGTTTTTCAGTCCGCAGTAATTCGACCACGACCATGACCGAGGTATACCAGGCCGCGGACAATAACATGTACCGTGAGAAACTCCATCGGAGGCAAAGCGCCCGCAGCGCCATCGTAAATACCTTGATGAAGGCCTTGCAGGCCCGCGATTTTATAACTGAAGGCCATGCCGACCGCCTGCAGGATATGGTAGCTATGCTGGGGGAAGCTATCGGCCTGCCCGGGCATCGCATAAGCGATTTGCGTTTGTTTGCCGAGTTTCACGATATCGGAAAGGTAGGGATCCCCGATCGCATCCTGTTCAAACCCGGGCCGCTTTCCAGGGATGAGACCTTTGAGATGCAGCGCCACTCTGAGATCGGGCATCGCATCGCCCTGTCAGCCCCCGACCTGGTACCGATCGCCGACTGGATCCTAAAGCACCACGAATGGTGGAACGGAAATGGTTATCCCATGGGGCTGCGGGAAGCCGACATCCCTCTGGAATGCCGCATACTGTCCATTGCCGATGCCTATGATGCTATGACCAGCGACCGTCCTTACCGGTTAGCCATGCCGCCGCGCCAGGCTCTGGAGGAACTTGAGAGGTTTGCCGGCACCCAGTTTGATCCCAGCCTGGTCAAAGCATTCGCAGATATATTTAGAAGAGATAAACAAGTCATATAAATTACATCTTGCGCAGAAAAAACTGATGTGATAGACTATATCAAAATGAATATGCTGCTCCGAGTTCGTATAACCTAAGCGAAAGTATGGTATACGCGCCTTTGGGTGCAGGGGGAAACCCCGGTGCCTCCCCGTATTTTTGGAAAGGAGTATAGTACCGCTTGTGATGGACAGGTGAACTGTGCTTTTTTGCTGGTATCTGTTCATTTTTGGTTTAATCAGGCGGTTATCCCCATCGTGTGTCCCACACGGCAGCGGGGGCTATATTGGTATTTCTAAAAACGGGATTATTTAAGGAAAAACGCCATACGGCTTTTTCATACAATCCCAATCTTTTTCCTCCCGCTTGCCATAGTAAGCGGGCCTCTTTTTTTCTGAAGATCCCGACACTACTTCTAATACTCCTTCTCCGATCATGTCCCCTTACCGGTGTTTCCTATTATGCACATTCATTATTCATGTTTTGAAAAAGGAATCCCCTTCAGCGTGCCGAATTGATTTAAATCATAGCTGCATAAGATAAATTCATCACGGAAGCGAGGATATGACATGAAAGACGCAGACAAGCAGGAGTATAGACCATATGGCAATCTCAATATCGAACTGGGGACACCGCCCCCCTGTTATATGCATATGAAAGCCAGACTGGTAGAATATGATCCTGATAAAGGTTTGACAGTTTCCTTTCCTGTTTCGGAAAACTATCTAAACCCGGCCGGAACCATGCAGGGCGGGTTCATAACCGCCGCCTTTGACAACGTGTTCGGTCCCCTGTGCTATCTGGCTTCGGGCACCAGGGCATCTGCCATGGTAGATATCAACAACAGCTTTCACCGGCCGGCTTTTGCCGGTGATGAACTGACCATCACCGCCCGGGTAAAAACCAAAGGCCGCACTATCATCCATATGGAAGCTGAAGCTTATAATCAGGATAATAAACTGGTGGCATCTGCTAATTGCAATTACATGCTTACCCAACCCAGATAGCCCAAACGGCTTGTTGCTCCACGCAGTAAAAAACGGGGCCGTTCCCAATGGAACGACCCCGTAAGTCTTTTTGTTGCTATTTCACTTCTACGATCCAGTTGAAGGGATCCGGGATCTCTCCGTATTGGATTCCGGTAAGGGTATTATATATCTTCTGAGACATCTCACCGATCTGCCCGTTGTTGATATTCATGATATCACCGTCGAAGTTGAGTTCTCCAATGGGCGAAATGACCGCTGCTGTTCCGGTACCGAAGGCCTCTTCCAGCTTGCCGGCAGCATTGGCCTGGGCTACTTCTTCGATGGACAATTTACGTTCAGTGACCTTGACTCCCCAGCTTTGCAGCAGCTTTATGGTAGAATCTCTCGTGATACCCGGTAATAAACTGCCTTCCAGGGAAGGAGTGATTACTTCTCCGTTTATTTTGAAAAAGACGTTCATGGTCCCGACCTCTTCGATGTACTTCTTCTCGACACCGTCCAACCACAATACCTGGGTATAGCCCTGATGATGAGCCTCTTCCTGTGCCTTTAGACTGGCTGCATAGTTGGCCGGGGTCTTGGTGAACCCGAGGCCTCCCTTTACGGCGCGGACATAATTCTTCTCAACATAGATCTTGACCGGGTTGATGCCCTCGGGATAGTAGGCACCTACCGGCGAGAGAATGATCATGAATTTATATCTGTTAGCCGGCCTTACACCCAGGTAGGGGTCCAGAGAAATAATAAACGGCCTGATGTAGAGTGAAGTGCCTTCCGCAGAAGGGATCCAGTCCTGATCCACCGATACTACTGTTTTTATAGCCTCTACCGCGAAATCAACATCCAGCAGCGGTATACACAGCCGCTCATTGGATTTGTTCATCCTCTCCATGTTCGAAAAGGGCCGGAAAAGAAGGATTCTGCCATCTTTCGTTCTATAAGCTTTCAAACCCTCAAAGGTGGCCTGGCCATAATGGAACATCATCACTGAAGGATCGAGCTCCAGCGGTCCGTAAGGCACGACCATGGGATCATGCCAGCCCTTGCCCTCGGTGTAATCCATCACAAACATATGGTCGGAAAAGATCTGGCCGAAACCCAGGTTGTTTTGATCAGGTTTGGCCTTAGGGGTGGTGGTTTTCTGAATACCTATCGCTGTAGTCATGGGGTCATCTCCTTCTGGTTATAGATCCGTCCCAGGCATTACATATTTGTGTAATGTCAGCGCGGTCCTGAATTATTAAACTATATTATACCTCAACAAAAGAACTTGAGTACCCACATGTTGTGTATACATCGTACCAGCCGGTCCCTATACTGTCCCCAGACTCCGCAATCTGCTCCGGGCCATTTCCAACAACAGGTCACGGTCGTTGCGAAGTGGATCGTCCAGGACGATTTCCAATAAAGTGTTCAAGGTCCTGCCCACTTCTGGACCAGGTCGATATCCCAGAGCAATAAGATCATCGCCATTTACAGCCAGATCGCTCATCCGCAGAGGCAAGCCTTCCTGTATTATACGCCGGATATCTTCTTCCATCCGGTCGAGCGAAGTAAAATCACAGGGAGGAGCCGAAGCGATTATATCGGCTCGCTGCAATTCCAATAAATCTTCTATATTGTTCTGTCCAACCTGTATAATAAGCTTTTTCAAAGGGCGGTCACGCACTTTTTCGAAACGACTCATATGGGCTCCTACCAACAGGGCAACATTCTCAATGGTGTGGGAGTCATAACGCAGCCGGGCCATAATATTAGCAGCCATTTTAGTGCCTACCAGGTGATGCCCGTAGAAATGGCCCTTCCCCGCCTCATCCAGACTAAAGCAAGCCGGCTTGGCCACATCGTGCAGAAGAGCTGCCAGACGCAGCTGCAGGCGGGGTGACGTATTCTCCAGGGCGGCCAGGCTGTGCTCCAGTACATCCCGGTCATGATGATGGCTCCTCTGATCAAAGCCGGCGGCAGTCACCAATTCCGGAATGATGAATTGGAGCAGTCCGGACTGATACAGCATCCTGACCCCCTGGGCCGGACGCTCGGAAAGCAGGATCCGGTTGAATTCTTCTCTTATCCTTTCCGGTGCGCTCAAAACCAGTAAGCCCTTAAGCTGCAGGATGTCCTCCCAGGTGCCAGCTTCGATACTAAAACCGTAAACAGCAAATAATCTGATCGCCCGCAACATACGCAGGGGGTCATCACTGAAAAGCCTGGCGGCCTTTCCCCCGGTCGCCCGGATAATTCTACAGGCCAGGTCATGTTCACCATCCCAGGGGTCGTGGAGGATTCCCCGCCGATCTATGGCCATGGCATTTATGGTAAAGTCCCGGGCTCCCAAGTCTTCCTTCAGAGCCGCACAGCTATCTATACCTGGCTTTCCCCGGAAGGTAGATATTTCTATCAAATTGCTCCCAGCGGGTACCCCCAGAGTGCCGTACTTTTCCCCGATGGTAAATACCCGTCCAAAGCAGGACTTTATCTCTTCAACAGTCGCCGGAGTAACCAGATCGTAGTCATGGGGTGGTTTGCCCAGCAGGATATCCCGCACACACCCGCCCACCAAAAAGCAAGGGTAGCCGGCAGACTCCAACCGGTTCATTACTTCTCTCACGTAATCAGGGCAATCCACCTTGACTCACCTGTCCTACTCGTGTTGATCCGCAGTAACGCTCCCTGCTGATCGCAGGAAAATAATAACATAAAAATAGGTAACGCCCAGAACATGTTCATCTGGCTCCTGGTTTCATTCTACCCTCTTTTCATTGATCTGACTGTAAAAAAGGAAAAAACATTTTGAAGTCGAATTTTCCTTTTTAAAAATATAAACATAAACGGGGGTTGGTGTTATGTCCTATGATAAATACGAAACTATAAAGACTGAGATGCTGGAAAACAACATTATGGTGGTCAGTCTTAATCGACCAACCAAACTTAACGCGGTCAATAAAGCCATGTTGAGCGAGCTTGAAGACCTGTGGGCGAAGCTGAGGCACGATAGTGAAGTCCGTCTGGTCATCCTCAGGGGAGAAGGAGAAAAAGGATTCTGCGGTGGAATGGATGTAAAAGAAGGGCTGGATCCTGAATTGATGAACCTTCCCAACTTTAATGACTGGCAGATACGCCTGGCCGAGCTGCAGCTGGCTATGCGCATGATCCCCCAGCCCATCATCGCCCTGATCCATGGAGCAGCGGCAGGTGCTGGCCTCTCCTTTGCTATTGCTTCTGATATCAGGATCATTTCACCGGATGCCAGATTCTCAGCCTTTTATATCAATGTGGGGCTGGGCGGAGCGGATATGGGCTCAAGCTATTTCCTGCCCCGTCATATCGGTACCGGGCGAGCCTATGAATTCCTGCTCACCGGCCGTTTTATGAACTCTGAAGAAGCCATGCAGTTAGGGCTTTGCTCCCGCTGTGTTCCCCGGGAAAATCTAATGGAGACCGCCCTGGAGATCGCCGCTGACATTGTCCAGAAGGATCCCATGCAGATCAAGCTGACCAAGGAAGCTATCAACGTTAACCTGGACTGCGCCGGCCTGGCTTCGGCACTCGCCCTGGAAAACCGTAATCAGATCATGCTGGTCATGCATAACATCGATAAGGGCAAGCAGCAGATCTTCGGCCAGAAGTAAACAATTAACGACAGATAGAAACATATTTGTTTTTGGAATAGTGCAATTGTAATCGTTTTAAGTACCTAATACAGCTCAAAACAGAAACGGGTATCGGGGGCAAAACCCTAATACCCGTTTTAATTCTCTGCCAACACAGGAAAAAAGTGAACATCTTCAATTTATCAATTTATCAATATGCTTAATCAATAAAATAAAAGATTTAATCTGTGTTCATCTGTGTTGCGAAGTATCTGTGTTCTATCTGTGTTAATTTCTAGTATTCCTACCCCTCGAGCTTGTTGGTCTTGGTCCAGATACCCAGTTTCTCAGCTTCTTTGATCAAGTCATCGCGAAAATCAGGATGAGCGATACTGATTATCTCCTCGGCTCTCCACCAGGTCGGTTTAGCCCGCATCCTGACCGCACCAAATTCGGTCACTATATAATCTACCATCTGCCGGGGTACCGTAGTAATAGATGCCGGAGCAAAGGTCGGCACTATTCTCGATTTAAGATTTCCATCCTTATCGGTGTAGGTCGAGGCCAGGCAGATAAAGCTCTTGCCGCCTTTGGACCATTGAGCCCCCAGTACAAAGTCCCACATACCTCCATTGCCAGATATCTGTGCGGTATTGTTGCTTTCAGCATTGACCTGGGTATAAAGGTCTACTTCAACTGTATTGACGATAGATATAAAATCATCGATCCGGCTGATGACCCGGGGATCGTTAGTATAGCCCACAGGATAGGAAGCACAGACCGGATTGTTGTTCATGAACTCAAACATGCGATGGCTGCCAATGGCAAAAGTATAAGCTACCCGCCCGCGGTCAATGTTCTTGCTCATGCCGTTCATTCTTCCAGCTTCGATCATATCCACATAAGCATCAACAAACATCTCAGTGTGGCCGCCCAGGTTTTTCAGATCGGAATCCGCGATAGCTGTCCCCACCGCTCCGGGCATGCCCCCAATGCCCAACTGGATACAGCAGCCGTCATGGATAAACTCCATAAGGTGCCCGGCAATGGCCTTGTCCACTTCTGTGGGCTTGATGCCGGGCAGGTCTGGTAAGAACTGATCGTCCGGAGCTTCAACAATGGCGTCCACCAAAGAAATATGTACTGATTCTTCAGCACCACCCAGACATACCGGCTGGTTCTTGTTGACCTCGAGTATTACGTAGTCGGCCACTTCTATATTGGCCAGGGTCTCCGAATTCTGTGGTCCAAGGTTGAAATATCCGTATTTGTCCATCGGACAAACCTGGCATATGGCAACATTACGGTGGGGGGCGATAGCCTCCCGATACAGGTTATTCGCATTATGATAGAGAATAGGCACGTAATTGCATAGACCATAAGATTGCAAAACCCGGGATATCTTGCTGAACTGCCAGTCATTGTAGATAAAGCTCCCTTTGACCTTGGCTGTCTCCGGTACCGGCGGCACCGTAACTGCACAATAAACCTGAACATCCTTTAAATCTGTCCGCTTGGCCAGCGCCTGGTCGCAGAGAACCGGTTTCCCGCAGAAAAAACCGTAATCCACTATATCCCCTGATTTGACGACCTTTACTGCCTCCTCCGCAGTAACCAGCTTCCTCTTGTACTCTTCTCTGTACATCTCTATAAATACCCCCCAAAGTATATTTAATGTTACGCAGCCTCCCGCCGCGACATTTTCTTTATATAACATTAAATACCAGCCAAAATTCTTTTTTCTATTTGGCATTAATCTTTTTCTTCGATATGTGACCCGGTTTATCCTGCCTAAAAGCTTCTTTTTACATAGTCATAAAGTGGGCAGTCTAGGGGAATAATGCCATTAGAATAACGATGGCAGGAGGCAGAAATCACGAAATGCTGGGCCAGTTAATGAGGTTTGGCTTCACCGGACTGATAAATACCGTAATAGATTTCGCAATTTTCAATCTTTTTCTTTCTCTCACAGGTTGGACCAATGGGCCCGGACTACTGGTCATAAACCTAATAGCAGTGACGGCAGCTGCCACCAACAGTTTTTATATGAACCGCCATTATACCTTCCGTGCATCGGCACAAAGCACTCAGTTCCGCCAATTCATTATAGCCACTTTATGTGGCATGGCCCTTAACAGTCTGGGGGTGATGCTATTCTCAAAATTAGCAGTATTCACCCCCTGGACGGCAACCGAAGCACTTAATCTTGGCAAACTATGCGGGGCTGTCATCTCGGCAGTCTGGAACTTTCTGCTTTACCGGCACTGGGTCTTCAAGAGGCCTCTGGAAGCAGCCAAAACTGAGTCTGCCGACACAGTACCCGGCCTAACCAGTATAATAATCCCGGCTTATAACGAGAGCCGCCGTCTGCCTCAGCGTCTGGTCTCACTGGCCAGTTCGTTGTCCAACCGTTTTCCCTTGGAGATCCTGGTAGTAGATGACGGCAGCACGGATGACACTGCAGAACTGGTCCGTTTGGCTGCTGATCATTATCCCAATATCAATTGTCATTCTTACCATCCCAATAAAGGTAAAGGGCAGGCGGTAAAAACCGGTATGCTCGAAGCTCGGGGTGAATACCTTATTTTCACCGATGCCGATGATAGTTTCAGCCCGGAACATATCGAGCTGATGGCCGGAAGATTGCAAATGGGATCAGAGGTAGTCATCGCCTGCCGCCAGACCCGGGACGGTGAACGCAGTCAAGGGGAATCGGGAATCCGTCGCATGATGGGCCGGACATTCAACCGCCTGGTCCAGGGCCTTATCTTACCAGGATTCAGTGACACCCAGTGCGGACTCAAGGGTTTTCGAAGTGATATCGCCCATCGTGTTTTCTCCCGCCAGGTGATCAATGGCTTTGCCTTCGATGTGGAGATCCTGGCCCTGACCCGGACAATGGGTTATGCCATAGAACAAATACCGGTCAGTATTGCGGACAGCCCCGGCAGTCGGGTAAACAAGTTATTGGACCCCATAAGAATGCTGCTCGATATCCTCCGAGTCAAAGTATCACTGGCCGCAAACCTTTATGAACTAGAAAATAAAAAGCCGGTTTTAGGACCACTGGCCTGGAGCAGCGCGTTATTTACCCTGGCCCTGGCCTTACGCGTTCCCTGGTTATGGGAATTTCCACGCTTCATTGATGAACTCAAGGAGGTCAATCTGGCCTATCAGATATATCTGGGGCAAGCCCTTCCCCTGCACAATGCTGCCCATGATATTGGCGCCATGCATAATTACTTACTAGCTGGTCTCTTTCGTTTGTTGGGACCCAGTATTTACTGGCCACGGCTGTATGTGGCCTGCATCTCAGCCTTGGGAGTAGTACTGGTCTATCATCTGGGCAAAAGACTATACGGAAAATACACCGGTTTACTGGCTGCGGTATTACTCGCATTCAACGGGATGCATATCCTGAACAGTCATATGGCCTGGGCCAACTGCACTACCCCTGCATTCTTTACAGCAGCCCTGCTGGCTCTGGCAGCGGCTGAAAAAGAAAAGAAGGGATGGTGCCTGATCCTATCCGGCCTGCTCTGGGCTGCTGCCCTGCAGACCCATGCCTCAGTTATCATATTTATTCCGGTCATAGCGATTTATGTATTGAGTCCGGGGTTCCGGCAACGCAGCAGCATCCACCTGAAGTGGCATGCCGCCACTCTTTCCGTATTTTTGTTGGGTTATTTCAATATGATCTGGTATAACATCGCTTCACGGGGCGGCAGCATTCGGTGGCTCAGTACCAAGAAGTATGCCCTGGAACAGCACCTGGGCTTACAAAGTTACCTGGCTAACCTTGAGCAAATGGCTGCCGAACTGGTGAGGACCCTGAGTTCCTGCTACGGGCAGCATGATCACCTGTGGCAATACCTGAGTCATCCTTTCTTTATTCTGGCTCTGGTTTTGCTGCTATACGGTGCTTATCGCAGTTTTCTCCGGCATGACATCGGTACTCTTCCCCTCTGGCTGCTCCTGGCCGCCTTCCTGGTCATGCCTGCCATCAACCAGCGTTATGTTTTTTATATGGCCACCCGCTACATTATGCCCGTTGTCATCTGTAGCCTGCTTATGACAGCGGAAGCATCGGTCCACTTATTCTCCCTAGTCAATAAACCGCTTTCAAGCAAGGCAGTGCCAGTGGCTCTGGCCGCAGTTCTGCTGGTTTCCTCCCTGCAATATATCCCTTATGCGGTATACTGCACAGCCAGGTTGGATACCAATCTCTCAAACCGGCTGGCCCTGGATGTAGTCAGTGCAGCCATAGATATGTCTTCTGAACCAGGTTCGCTCGTATTATTGGACAAGAACCTGCCGGTCGAGAACAGCCCTTTCCCCAGTCTGCTGGCCCTTACCTCCCGAACTTACCGGGAACTGCCCATCACCTCGGCTGCTAGTATAGACAGTGAAGGCCTGGTTCCGCTTCGGACCGGGGCGCCTCAACCTGGTCATCATCTGGTGGCCATCATAAGTGATAAGAACTATCATGCCATCGCAAACCAGCTCGATCCCCAGCATAAAGCCTGCTTCAGCAACCGGGTCATATTGCCGGCTATCAGCCGGCAGCCACGTCATGTTTATGTATTGCAGTGGGATGCTGCCCCTTCAGCGAAAGATTGACCTCCTAATCTCATTCCCCCAAAATCCCGGTCCATGTGTTTCCGGCCCTGATGTAAAGACTTCAAAATTCTAAATAATAGCCAGCCTACATCTTATTTATACGTACTTCACGGATGGATAATTTACTTGACTGTACGATTATTTAATGTACAGTTTGAATAAGAGAAATATTTATTTAGGGGGTAATTCTGTTGTCATCGAATTTTTTACATTCCACCAGGGATCATAAGTTTATTCTTAAGGAATGGCTGGACCTTGAACAGTTACTGACTTCTGAAAGGTTTGCCGGAGGCTATACAGTTGATGATCTGGACTTCATTTTGGATAATGCACTTAAGGGTGCCCGGGAGGTAATTGCACCCACCTGCGAGCAATCAGACAAGATAGGCTGCCGTTACGAAAACGATAAAGTAATAACTCCCCCCTCCACCCGTGAGGCCTACTACTTTATACAGAACAATGGCCTCTGCACCAGCAACTATGATCCGCACGACAGTTCAGCCGTCCCCCTGTGTGTCCTGTGGTCATGGCTGGAGTATATAATCGGAGCCAACCCTTCTCTCTCTACCCTGTACCTGGCCTGCGGCGGAGCTGCGGGACTGATCGAGGATTTCGGCAATAATTACTTGAAGTCGACCTTTTTGCCCAAGATGTACAGCGGTGAGTGGGCCGGAACGATGGATCTGACCGAACCGAGCGCCGGTTCGGAACTGGCTAACCTTTCTACCCGTGCCATACCGACTGATATGCCGGGTGCTTATAAAATCAAGGGTACTAAATGCTTTATCAGCGGCGGTGAACAGGATGTCACCGAAAACATTATCCATCTGACCCTGGCCAAGATCGAAGGAGGTGCTCCTGGTACCGCAGGCATTTCGCTCTTCGTGGTGCCTAAATACCTGGCTGATGAAAACGGCAATCGTGGCCAATTCAATGATGTCAATTGCGGAGGGATCGAACATAAGCTGGGCTTGAAGGGCAACCCTACCTGCATCGTCAATTTCGGCGAAGATAATTATTGTATCGGCTACCTGCTGGGTGACATTCCCGGTGAAGATGGTATCGGCCAGGGCCTCATGCAGATGTTCAATATGATGAACGAGGAACGCCTGATGACTGGTCTTTCCGCTACCGCCTTGGCAGCAGTAGCCTATAATAATGCCGCTGATTATGCCCGTCAGCGCATCCAGGGCAAGTCTACCGCCAACCCCAAAGGCGGTCAGGTGGCCATCATCAACCATGAAGACATCCGGCGCAGCCTCCTGATGCAGAAGGCTTACATCGAAGCTTTCCGGGCTATGGTCATCAGTACCTTTTATCTGGTGGACATAAAAAACCACCATGCTGATAAGGAAGTAGTGAAAAAAGCCAAAGAACGCATCGAAATAAACACCCCGCTGGTAAAGGCCTTTTGTTCGGATCATGCCCTGGAGTGCATCAGTGCAGCTCTGCAGATCTATGGTGGATATGGTTTTTCCGAGGAGTATCCCTGCGCAGAATTATACCGGGACGCCAGGATCTATCCCATTTGGGAGGGCACCAACTACATTCAGTCGATGGACCTGGTCGGAAGAAAGATGACCATGAAGAAGGGCCAGATTTTCGGTGACTGGCTGGACGATATCAAAGCCTTTGCCGGAAGCTGTCAAAATGATCCTGCATTTGTTGATGACTTCGTTATCCTTAAAAAATATATCCAGATATATGATGAAATCCAGGTGATCCTTAATTTGTGGCGGGCTGAAGGAAAAGAGGATCTGGTAAAGGTCTACGCTACCCGCATACTTCATGCCACCGGCAAACTGTTCGGTGCTAAACTGCTGCTGGAGATGGCCCTCATCGCTCAGACCAAGTGTGAAGATCTCGGCACAGATCACTTCGATTATCCCTTCTACTCCG
>JBLMZJ010000076.1:0-6354 GCA_050258735.1 Deltaproteobacteria bacterium
ATGACCTGGCACCCCGCTTGAGTGAGTTTGCTAATTACGAGACCGTAGTAGGCATACCCTTTATCGATGAGCAAGATGTGCTGGCTGACCTGCTCCAATCAGTTGACCGGGTCATGGCCTCCTGGATAGGGCGCAGACAAGTTATCGTATGTGTAGGGGATCATTCGGCAGTAAAGTGCCTGGAGATAATCGAACAACAACAGTTAAAACATCAGGTAATAGCCTTCCTTCTGCCAGAAGAGATCAGTGGGCGCGGCAACAGTATCCGGGCTATGATCGAGATCGGCAAGAAGCTGGAAGCTGATTTATTGATTTTTAATGCTAACATGGCCAATGAACAGGGGCCGGGCATTGAACCGGTCTGGCTTGATAGCCTCTTAAGCCCCATCCAAGGCCGCTACGATATGGTACTGGGCAGTTTGCGCCGCTATTTATCCATCGACAGTATAACATATATGCTTGCCACACCTATATTAGAGGCCTTTTACGGCTGCCGGGTCAGTGACCCCCTGGGCGGTATCTATGCTTTATCCCATGACCTGGTCGATGAACTGGCTCATGAGATGCGTTTCTGGGGCGGCACCATCCAAGGGTCCGGCATCGATTTCTGGCTGCTCACCCGTGCTCTGGCCTGGGACAAAAAGATCTGCGAGGTCAACATGGGGGGAGTAGTGCCCCGGCACAGCCTGGAATCCCGCAACCGTATCTTCCGCGATACGGCATTAACAATTTTCGAATGCTTAAAACGTGACAGCGCTATTTGGATACAGGAACGACTGGTGATCAAAGTAGCGGATATCGGTGCCCGCAGTGAAGTGAAAAAGGCCGATATCATCGACTATCCGGTCCCTCAACTGCTCAGCAACTTCACAGAGGGCTGCCAGGCCTATGATTATTTGTTCAACCAGGAAGAAGCCCAACGTGATATTACGTATCTAGTCAACCTTTCCCAGCAGAAATTCCGCCTGTGCGACCAATTCTGGGTATCCTCTCTCTTTGAATTATTCCTGGCCTATGCCTTTGCCGCTGAAGATGAGGATACCAGTGATATATTCTCAGCTCTGACGGCTCTCTATAATGGGAGGATCGCCAGCTATGTGCTGGAGATGCGCTCATTGGGTGAAAAGCTGGGCCAGGCGCGGGATGAAGAAAAAGATGAGCTCATGGTGCATAAGATGGAGTCTATCCGTCAGCATCTCACCAGTCAGTGTTGGCAGATGAAACCTCACCTGACTGAACGCTGGCTGCAGAAAAGCGATCAACAGAAACCTGCTATCGTGCCACTGGGATATATGGAGTATGTTCCGGGTAAACCGGTAGTAGTGCCTAAAAAAATCGCTGGCAAAGACCAGCGGATCGTTGCGACTGACGATATCTTTAAAAGCCTGCGCAAGAAATATGAAGAGCGATTTAGCAGCTTTATGGAGCAGGGACTGGGCATACCCTTATCTGCTTCACCCGCTGAGATGGTAGCCGGGGTGGAGTCCTTTATGGCGGATCTCGAAATGGCCCTGGATAAACTCCTGCCCGGTGATCTTTCTACCCGTGACGGCCTGCAGAACTTTGTCCGGAGTACCTTTGCCCTGTTTGCCCCTCATCACATGTTTACCATCAGTACTGAACTGCTGCGGGAGATGTTGATGAGATTTCCCCCGGTCAACCTCATGATCCCGCTGGGTATCTACAAACCGGAGGATCTGATCTCACGTATGGACCCGCGGGATGCGGTCACTTATTCCAACCTGGTGGAGAGCTGGAATTATACCGATCGTGATCTGCTTTGGCTGGTAGATAATCTAAAGCCCGAGAGTTTCAACTGGATCGACATCAAGCCGATAATCCTTACCGGTGACCTGCGCATGGGGATCATGACCCAGGGCAAGATCAGCAACCTGAACCGGATCACCGGGCGCATTCTGGTGCGTTCCTGTGAACCGGGCAAGGGCGGGAAATTCCCCAAACTTAGATATTTCACCAGCCTGGTGCGCCGGCTGGCGGTGGCTGACAGCTATTCCCGCCTGTTCAAGCTGAATATCTCGCAAAGAAAGAATATCGGTCTGAAAGCTCGGAACTCCCTGATGGGTCTGCAACGGGGGGATGATTTCTCCGCCTTCAGTTTGTTCGAGAACCTGCACCACCGGCGATTGGCGGAGAAGATATCTATACTGGCCGAAAATCTTGATAAGAAAGGTATGAAGGACATTGCACGGTTATTTCGTCTGATGGTCGAGGGCTACGGATTGACTCAGGTCCTGGAAAACGGTACTTTTTTGACCTGTACAGCCTGGAGTTGGGCCAGCTATAGTTTTAAAGGGGGCTTGAAGATACCTACCCCGCTGACCACAAGTGTAGAGAATCGCTGGTTCAACCATGATTTTCTCGAGATGCTCTACCTGGAATTAGGTTACGATCCCTCCGATATAGAGAAAATGGTGATGCAGCTTATCCAGAGCGGCAAGAGCCACCATATCCTGCTGGACACCCTGCTGCCTGCCCGGCCGAGGGATGTCGATGTGGTGGTGCAGGAGATCACCAACGAACCCAGCCGTCATCTGCAGCGCTGTGAGCACAATCCGATCCTGGAGCCACTGGAAGGGAGCACCTGGGAGTCAAGGTACGTCCTCAATCCGGGCAGCCTGCGGATCAAGGATAAAGTATATCTTTTCTACCGTGCGGTGGGTAAGGATGATGTCTCCCGCATCGGTTTGGCGATCACCGACGGATATAAGGTGCTGGAGCGGCTTCCGCAGCCGATATTTTCTCCGGAGACTCCCGAAGAAAAGCGGGGCTGTGAAGATCCCCGTCTGATAGTCATCGAAGATAAGATATTCATGATATATACCGCCTATGACGGTAACCTGGCCCAGATAGCTGCTGCCTCCATGAAGCTCAATGACTTTCTGGCCGGCAGGTATACGGCATGGCATCGGGAAGGCCTAGCATTCCGAAATATATGGGATAAAGACGCTATTCTTTTTCCCGAGAAGATCAATGGCCAGTATGTCATATATCACCGGATCGAGCCCAGCATCTGGGTAACTTATCTTAAGGACCTCAAATTCCCCATCAAGGAGAAACACGCCATCATCGCCGGCCCACGGCCGGGGCGTATGTGGGATTCGCTTAAGATCGGGGCCGGAGCACAGCCGATAAAAACGATCTATGGCTGGCTACTGATCTATCATGGTGTGGATTACAATTACTTCTACCGCCTGGGGGTCCTTCTGGTAGACCTGAACAATCCCCAGAAGGTATTATATCGCTCACCTAATCCGATACTGGAACCAGAGGAGGACTTCGAGATCGGACTTTCCGGCTCATGGGTCCCTAATGTGGTCTTTACCTGCGGGGCAGTAGCCGGTACTGATAAAGAGGTGTTGGAGGACAATGATGAGATCCTGGTCTACTATGGCGCCGCCGACACCAGCATCGGGGTAGCAAAGGCTACTCTGGCCGACCTGATACCGCCGGCTTTTCGGAAGAGTAAATAGGGAAGAACATAGTAAAGCGGGATTCAGATCCCGCTTAAGGCACAAGGGGACGGTTCTGCTGTGTCAAACAGACACAGCAGAACCGTCCCCTTGTGCCCTACAGCAATATTAAACTTGATTGACGATCAAGCATCAGAAACGGTTGGGGCGGGCTGATCTGGATATGCCATTAGTCCGAATTTTGATCTGAGCCATGCTATCAGCAGCAACAGCGTTGGGATGAGATACCCGAAAAACAAGGCCACCCCCGGAAATGTTTTTGGTATGCTGACCAACATATCAGGGATATTATTATAGAAACTGAATGAAAGGGCCAATAATAAAGCGGCAACTGGCAGGGCAATGTAATGATAGGATTTAAGGCCGAAAGTTTTGGCGATTCCATCACTTAAGGCAAACTGGAGCACGGCAATCTTTCCCCAGAAAGCTGCTACAAATGTTGTTACCAGGAAAACCTTTATCCCGATGGGCGGGATGAAATCAGCGAGAAAGAAGACAGCATATATCGAACGGCTGGTGGTTTCCACACCCAGGACAGTAATCATAGCAATTATTATAATAACCATGAAATAGGTCAGCACCAAATTAGCGATATTGGCAGCTATATAGCCTTCCCGGTTGCTTCTGATATAGGGTAATATCATGCCCAGGACAAACAGTTCGCTACGGTAGGCAAAACCCACCACTTCACTTTTTACAATGACCTTTAACCCGGCTTCTCCCCAAGGCAGAAGTGCATCAAATTTCATATATGGTATAGCCATGATTATAAAAACTGTTACTATAATGCTGATGATAAATGCATATATGCCAACTGTTCTGCCGAGAACCTCGATCCCCGCCAATACAACATAGGTTGTTGCCGCCATAAAAATCAACAAAATAACTATGGGAGGCGTAAGCTTGTAAGTGCCGGTTCCATAGAGCAGGGCCACAAATTCACGGATAACCGAAGAGGTTAGATAAAACAGGAACACGATATATGCCAGGCCTAGTACCTTTCCAGCTGCTTTTCCGACTATTAAAGGCAGATACTCGAAAAAGGTCTTGCCGGGGAACAAGTTAGCCAGGCGATAGGCGATATATATAGCGTATGCCCCATACAAGGCCCCGACGAAAGGCGCCATCCAGGCATCATGACCAGCGATTGTGGCTGCCGAAAAGGGGATAAAGAGAGCTGCTGTTGTACCCATTAGATTTACCAATATCCAGGTTAATGAGAAGCCGTCGATTTTTTGTATATCATCATTGTTCATTCTGGGCCGAATCCTTTCAATTTCAACGTTTAATAAGTTGTGATGCCTTTGGTTACAGCAGCTTTTGCATCAGCCCGGTTACCGGGTCGAATAACAGGCCCAACCCATGAACGAGATTGGGAAGATGCCAGTTTAAGATCAGACCAAAACTGTAGATCATGGTTGTTAACATCAAAAAGCAGAATACTAACAGTTCTCGCCATAACTTGCTTTTTATCATATGAGGCATTTCTATTACAGCCATTCCGACATAAGCCAAACCGGTCAGACCAATAGCCAAAACCATAGTAAGATCCCTCCCCATTGAGACTTTATCGCTGGGCCGATTCGGGTGCTCCAATCGTCAAAGAGGTATGTTGAATGGAGGACTTGACCTGAATTTTCACCGGTACGGCAGGAAACAGATTTGGCCAATCCTTCTCCATTTGCTTCCATTCATGAGGATACTTGCGATGCACTGCTTCGCCAAAGCCGAATACATCTACCTGGTATTGTTCCTGGGCTTTTTTTAGTGCAGCTTTGATTTGCCGCTTTACCTCCTGGCCCTGGGCCGACTCGGCTTTACCGAATTCCTTGGGATCAGCCGGGTTTATACCCGCCTGGTTGTCCAATAAGTAGCTTTCTACTTCCACCTTTATGGTCATATAAACCTGTCCTTCTTTAATTTCCGGCTGCAGCCTGATTTTAGACTTCAGCAAATAAGTGGTGATTTCTTTCGGTGTTTTCTCCAGCATCGGAAATGTAAGGGTTCCCTGCCTTGCGTCCCCTCGCAGCCATAAAAGCCCCCTGCTTTCAGTATCGTTTAACCATCCCACCATTTTATCCTTTTTAAACAATGCAGTTCCATCCATAACAATGTTATTCAACGGTTCGGGGACATTCCCATTTAGTATTCCGTGGCCCTTATCGGTGGGAACCGAGGCATTGGGCTGGATTTCTACTACTGCTGTATAGGGTTGGCTGCTTTTACTGTCCAGCAGTCTTATGAATTCCTCCAGTTTAAGGGGAGCATAGGAGAAAGATTCATTATGAAATTTGATAATATCATTGATTCGTTGTCCCGGTGAACCGCTTATCCTGCCCGGTACATCCAACATGTTCACCAGACTGCCTCTCCCTATAATGATCCAGGCATCCAGCCGGATCTGCGGGTCACGTTCCAAAAAATCCAGGAGATCCCGTACCCCTTCTTTCCGGGCAAAATCTTCAGATATAATAAACAGAGTATTGTGAGAAAAGTTGCGTTTGGTGGCAGTCAATACAGTCATTCTATTTATGGTGCCGGCAAAAGTAGTATCCTCGATTACAGAATTGCGATAGCCCTTTTCAAATTCCACCCCCCGGCCGCCGGTAGTTTTGGATTGGGCGGCGGTATTCAGGGTTTGGACGACGGTCCGGATTCTTTCTTTGCTTCCATGCTCTATTCCCACTGCGTTTACCACCCCCAGGTCTTCCAGCTCAGTTCGATCCCAGCACCCCGACATCGCCAGAATGTTTAGGACAAATAGGAGGATTATCAATATACGACGAGCCATTTGATTACCCTCCCCCATTTGTTTCAGACGACGGAGGGGATGGTTTAAGGCCGGGAGCTTGACGCCTAATAT
>JBLMZJ010000077.1:0-58860 GCA_050258735.1 Deltaproteobacteria bacterium
CGATGCTGTGACCAAGGAGTTCAGCTTTGGCCATCCCTCTACCCGGGGTCTGATTGTTTTTATCGATGGCCTGACTGATAGAAAAGAGATAGAAATCAATATGCTCAAGCCGTTGCTGCTGGAGCTGAATATGCAGGAAACGGACGATGGCCTGGAGGATCCGGACATCCTCTCTTTCATACAGAAGAATGTACTGCCCCTGGCCGATTTGAAAACGGTGGGATCCCTGCAGGAGATATGTCATCACATAACCTCTGGTGATACTGTACTTTTAATAGATGGTTATACTTCCGGTCTGGTTACGGGTACTCGCTCCTGGCAGGCGAGGCCGGTGCAGTCCCCGGAAAATGAGATCGTGGTATTTGGTCCGAAAGAAGGGTTTACCGAGACCCTGCGATTCAATACCGCCTTGCTGAGGCGAAGGATCAAATCAACCAGCCTGAAGATCGAATCCATGATATTGGGGCGAATCTCCAAGACCGATATTGTAGTATGCTACGTCGATAACATCGCTCCCCCGGAGTTAGTGGCTGAAATTAAAAAACGCCTCGAAAGCATAGATATCGATGCCATCCTTGATACCGGATATATCGCTGAGTTGATAGCTGATAACAAATGGACTATCTTCACCCAGGCCGAACACACGGAAAAGCCTGACCGAGTCTGCGGCGCCTTGCTGGAAGGCAGGATATGTATAATGGCTGATGGAACACCCATGGCTCTGATAGTACCCATTGCCTTTCCTGAATATATGATATCCCCGGAGGACTACTACGTTCATTTTATCCCGGCCTCACTTTTCCGTATGCTGCGCTTTTTTGCCTTTTTTATCGCACTTTTGTTGCCGTCTTTATATGTCGCCATTATCACCTATCATCATGAAATGATACCTACCCCATTGTTGCTGACTATAGCTGCGACGAGACAAGGGGTACCTTTCCCGGCCTTTGTTGAAGCACTGCTCCTGGATGCCACTTTTGAACTGCTGCGAGAAGCCGGCTTGCGGCTACCCCGGGCGGTCGGCCCTGCAGTCAGTATAGTGGGCGCTTTGATAATTGGTGATGCTGCGGTGCGGGCAGGTCTGGTCTCTACCCCTATGGTAGTAATAATTGCCTTCTGCGGAATAGCATCCTTTGTTAATCCTTCATACAATGCCGGGATCATCATCCGTATAGCACGTTTCGGCTTCCTGCTGGCCGCTGGCACTCTGGGCTTTTTAGGTATCATCGTCGGACTGATCCTTATGGCACTCAGGATGGCCAGCCTATCATCCTTCGGGATGCCCTACCTGGCCCCGATAGCACCATTCAACCTGCAGCAAATGGGGGATATCATCATCCGGCGGCCCTGGTTCAACAATAAAAAACGTCCTTTCCTGGAGGGCATGAAAAATCAGGTACGTCAGGCCAGCAACAATGAAAAGGAAGGCGCACAGTGAAAAAGATATTGCTGCTATTACTGCTCCTGCCCGTTTTACTGATGGCCGGCTGCGGCACTGTTGAGATAAACAAATCTTCCATTCCGCTGGGGTTTGGAGCTGATTATCAGAACAATAAAATAATCTTTACCACCCAAATCGCCAATCCCTCTTCACCAGGAAAAGGTGCAGGCGAGCCTCAGTTTACGGTTCAGTCTACAACTGGTTCCACCGTGGCTGAAGCCGCCCGGCGGGTGTCGCTGTCCAATTCACAGTTCCCCCTCTGGAGCCAGTCCAGCCTCATGTTATGGGGAGAAGACCTGGCCCGTTCTGACCTGGCTCTTTTTATGGATTTTGTCTCCCGCAACCGTTTTGTTCGCAAAAATATCCCAGTCGTAGTGACGAATGGTGCAACTGTCGAAGAAATATTCAACACTAAACCTATCGCCACTTCATACACCGCCATAGCCATAAAGGACCTGCTGCAGATTCAACAAAGCGAATTGGGGATTTATACTCCGGTAACCCTAAAGGACGTGATCAACAGATTTGCCACTCCCGGAATCGAACCGGTCATCCCCATGATAACCCTGAAAAAAGGTACTGAGGGACCGCAGCTGCTGCTGCAGGACATGGCAGTGTTCAGAGACCGGAGAATGGTAGGTACCCTCAATGAAAAGGAAAGCCGCGGTTATCGCTTGATGAGTACAAAAATGATCCAGGGGGGGTTGTTTACCATACCCAATCCCCGGGAACCGGAAAAATGGGTGACCCTGGAGCTATCACGGTCAATCGCCCGGGTCACCCCGCAGATCGAAGGGGAGAAAATAAAAATCAAGATAGACATAACCGGTGAGGGCAACTTTTATGAACAAAGCGGTACGGCCCAGCTGTTTGCACCGGAAACGTTCATACAATTACAGGATGGTGCCAATCGTGAGCTCACCAGTGAGATATCCAGCTGTATCGCCAAGGCCCAGGCCCTTGACAGCGATATCTTTGGTTGGGGGACTCTGGTTCACGCGGCCTATCCTCAGGTGTGGAAAAAAATTGGCCCCCAATGGGAACAATTTTTTCCCGAAGTCGAAAGCGAGGTCTCCGTAAAGTTCGATATACGACGCAGTTACCTGACCGATCGCTCATTTGTCTTCCGTGAATAGGGGGCTGAGTTAAAATCATGGTCTGGCTGTTACTCTTAATAAATCTGCTGGCCCTGCTCACCGAAGCCCCCTTCCTGATAAAAGACCATATGTACCGGGAACTGGGCGTTTTCATGGTTTTTTTTGCGATCGGGCTCTATTTCAGCCTGGCCTTTTACTTTCACTGGCCGCTGCAGGAACCCTTCAATGCACTGGTTTCCTATATGTATATCCCAATGCAACAATAGTACTCTGTTAAACCTAATTCTATATATTCTTGACGGTAAAATTCATGTATGACTGCGTTGTCGTCAATCGCAATACAACCAGTATTACTCATTCCTCCGCATTGTCCTACATGAATTTTTCTCGACAAATAATATACACAATTAGATTTAACAAAATACTAGATGGAGGCTAAAGGTGGTAAAACGCTTATTGACTGTCGGTTTATTAATGGGAATGTTGCTGGTCAGCGGATGTTGGGATCTGCGGGAGATCAATGCCAGTGTTATCGCTTCAGGAATTGGTATAGACCTGGCAGAGGCAGATAAAATAAACTTTACTGCTCAATTACTCCACATCACGGCCCCCAGTGAATCCGGATCAAGTCAGTCCCATCCCACCTCGGTCAGTGCTGTTGACTATAGTGTAGCGATGGCCGCACGCCGTACTATGCTCTCCTTGTCCATGGTACCCGAATGGACCCATGTCAAGACCTTCTTGCTGGGAGAACGCCTGGCCCGTCAGGACCTGTCGCTCTGTCTAGATTTCATGACCCGTAACCGTAATATCCGGCCTGACACCAACCTGATGGTGTGTGTCGGCGATACCCCGGAGGATGTCCTCCGATCTCAGATTCCCCTGAACAACAATCTGGGCTCGGGATTAAATGATATGCTGCGCGAAAATGAGGTGCAGTTGGGGTTTTATGTTCCTGTAACCATAGAAGAGTTTACATACCGTCTGAGCAGCCCCGGCTTAGAACCCGCGATCCCACAGATAAAACTTGTTGAAAATAGCGGAAGTTCCGGCTCATCTTCAAAAAAGGGCTTGAAGCCAACTTTATCCGGTATGGCTGTCTTTAAAGGCAAAAAAATGATAGGTTCACTTGATGAATATGAAAGCCGGGGCTATCGCTGGCTGGCTTCCGCTTCTAAAAAGGGCGGATTCATGACCATAAAATCACCCGCCAACCCCCGGGAAACCATAGGTCTGGAAATCATTGATTTCAACAGCAAAGTAAAACCACAGGTAAATGGAGATAATATAACAATCAGTATCAAGGTGAAGGCTGATCTTGGTTTTTATGAACAGGATGGCACCGGAGAGCTACTTAAACCGTCCATGACCAGGAAACTGGAACAAGCGGCCGATCAGGAGATAAACCGTCAGATCACCGCATGCATAAACCGGTCGCAATCCCTGGGCAGCGATATCATGGGGTGGGGGCAGGAGATAAGGATCAATAACCCGGAGGAATGGAAACGACTTTACCCAAGGTGGGGCGATATATATCCATCAGTATCGAGTGATATACAGGTGAGAACACAAATCGACCGGTCATATTTAGATAGTAAATCATTCAAATTCCAATAAGAGCTTCGAAAGAGGGGACCTGAATGACATCATCCATAATCTGTATAATGCTGCTGTTTATATGTCTTTTCATAATTCTGGAGGTCAGACCGCTGATAAAAAAGAACATGATCAAGGAATTAGCTGTAGCTTCCCTGTTATTATTGCTGGCTCTGTCCTATGGAACCGATCTCGCCATGGATTGGATGAAGCTGCCTAATCCAAGAGCAATGATCACTTTTGTTAAGCCCGTATCCCAGGTATTCGAAAAAACCCTTCAGGTCAATCAATAATTACAGAGGAAATATTTATGGAAAACCGACCGATATCCAGCCAACAATTTGCTGCTATGACCTTCTTGCTGCTGATCGGAAGCGTGCTGGTCTATGTACCGGGAAATGCTGCCGGACAGAACGCATGGATAGCGACCCTGCTGGGAGCGATCCCCGGCCTATTTGTCCTTTATGCAGTTTTACAGCTGCAGGCCATGTTTCCCGAACAACGGATCACCCAGGTCAGCACACAGGTACTGGGAAAGATCCCGGGAACCATACTCAATATCCTGTTCTACTGGTCGATTTTTATATATACCGCAGGCCTGCTTTATGAAATAGTCATCTTATTGACCATCATTTATCCCGCCATCCCCAACCCCGTTCTGTTTTTTATTATCATACTGACTTGTGTATATTGCCTGTATCAGGGTCTGAATGTCATGGGACGGCTGGGTGAATTGTTCGTCTGGTTATGCTTGTTTTTCATTATTATCGGGGTATTATTCTCCCTGCCCCTGGTTGATCTCTCAAAATTGAAGCCATTGATCGGATCATGGAAGCCGCTATTAGCAGGGAGTATCTATAGTGCGGATTGGCCGTTTGATCTGATGGTAATCTGGGGTTTGTTTCTTCCCATGGTCTCCTCGATAAAAGAGAATACCAAGAAGATATATACCTGGTATCTTATCAGTGCCGTTGTATTAGTGATCCTGGATGTCCAAACCCTCTCCATCCTCGGTCCAGATATAACTAAAGCCACTCGTTTCCCCTTGTTTGAGATCTACCGTTTGGTTGGCTTTGGTGAATTCAAGCGGCTGGAACTGACTTTCCTGGTGCTCTGGCTGATATCCGGCATCACGCCCATCATAATCCTCTACCAGGGAATGAATTTCATTATGCAGGATATATTAAGGCTTAAAAGCTATAAACCCCTTATTCTCCCAACTGGTCTATGTCTGGGGATCCTGACCTTATATATGTTCCCTTCAGATATTCCATACATGGATTTGGGATTCAAGTACATTCCTGCCTATACCTTCCCGGTCAATCTCCTGTATCCTGCCATAATCCTGGTGGCAGCTATAATTCAACAGAAAAGATCCAAGTCTAAATCAACTCCAGGATCTGCCCCAGCCCGTCCAGGGAGGGCGAGCCTTCCAGAGACAAGACCACGCTAGTAGCACCCAGCTTCTTGATGCGGAAGCCTTCGGCCCTTTGATTGAAGTCAGCCGGCAGACTGCGCCCGAGGTTGATCTCCACTTCCTTGCCCCGCCGCCGCAGGGCCTTGATCTCTTTATTGCGGGCTTTTACCCGCAAGGCTGATATCTTCAGGAAATTGTCCACCGGCCCAGGCATGACACCGAAACGATCCAGCAATTCAGCTCGGATCTCTTCGATCTCCTCCAATTCCGCCGCTAGCAGCAGGCGCCGGTAGATCCGTATCTTGGTCCCCGAATCCGGGATATATGAATCAGGTATGTAGTAATCGACATCGATGTCAAACTGGGTGGAGACCTCTTCCCGCGGAACCTCTCCCTTCAGTTTAGCCGTTTCCTGTTCAAGAAGACGGCAGTAGAGATCAAAGCCTACGGCATGGATGAAACCGTGCTGTTCCGGACCCAGGATATTGCCGGCTCCCCTGATTTCCAGATCCCGCAGGGCTATCTTCAGTCCAGAACCCAGTTCATTGAACTCGCGGATAGCATTCAGCCTCTTCTGAGCCGTTTCAGTGATCACCTTATCCGGACGATAACACAGGTAAGCATAAGCCACCCGGCTGGAGCGCCCCACCCGGCCCCGTAGCTGGTATAACTGGGCCAGGCCCATCTTATCGGCTTCATCTACTATAATGGTATTGACATTGGGCATATCCAGACCTGATTCTATTATGGTGGTGCAGAGAAAGAGCTGAAAGCGGTTATTCATGAAGTCCAACATAGTGCGGGACAATTCCTCTTCCGGCATCCGCCCGTGTCCCACCCCGATCTTCACCCCGGGCAGCAGTTCCTCCAGGCGTGCTTTTACCCGGTGGATATCCTCGATACGGTTATGTACGAAAAACACCTGCCCGCCCCGTTCGATCTCATGGTAAACGGCCTGGGCCAGGATCTCCTCGTTGTATTCCAGCACATAGGTGGTGATGGGATAGCGCTCCGGGGGAGGTGTCTCGATAACCGACAGATCCCGTAACCCGGTCAGTGACATATGCAGGCTGCGCGGGATGGGGGTGGCAGAAAGGCTGACCACATCCACCAGTTCCTTCAGGGCCTTGATCTTTTCCTTCTGGGCTACCCCGAAACGATGTTCTTCATCGACCACCAGAAGGCCAAGATCCTTGAACTGTACGTCAGCCGATAACAACCGGTGGGTGCCAATAACGATATCCACCGCCCCTTTTTTCAGGTCATTTATGATACGCCTCTGCTCGGCAGCGGAACGAAATCGGCTCAATACCTCGATGCCGGTCGGATAATCCTTGAATCGCTCGCTGAAGGTCTGGAAATGCTGTTCGGCTAGCACGGTGGTAGGAACCAGTATCGCAACCTGTTTGCCGTCCATCACTGCCTTGAAAACTGCACGCATCGCCACTTCGGTCTTACCATAGCCAACATCGCCGCAGATCAAGCGGTCCATCGGCCGGGCGGATTCCATGTCGTTCTTGATATCCTTTATCGCTTTCAATTGGTCCGGAGTCTCTTCAAAGGGGAAGTCAAGTTCAAATTGCTGCTGCCATGGGGTATCCGAAGAAAATTTATAACCTTCCCGGGCCTGCCGTCCAGCATAGAGTACCAGGAGCGTCTCCGCCATTTCCTGGATCGATTCCGATACTTTCTTCTTGGTACGTTCCCATTCGCTGCCGCCAAGCTTGGACAACCGCGGAGCTTTTTCCTCCGAGGTGGTGTATTTATAAAGATGATCCAGTTTCTCGATCGGCAGATACAGCTTGTCGGTACCGGCGTACTGCAACAGTATGTATTCACGGGTAACATTGTCGGTTTCCACATGGGTCACTCCGCGAAAGATGCCGATCCCGTAACTTTCATGGACAATATAATCCCCCAGTTTCAGGTCCTCCAGGATAATCCGCTCCTGGCTGCGTCTTCGCTGATGTGAAGCCTTGGACCCGCTTTTGCCCCAGATATCCTTTTCCGACACCAGTACCGTCTGCAGGGTCTGGCTGATAAATCCCTTGTCGATCACGCGGTTGGTAAGTTCAACACCAGCGATATGATGATCAGTCAGGTCGCTTTTCATGCGGTCGCGGGCTACTTTGCTCCGGATGGCTATTTCCACCTGATAGCCCTTCTGCTGCCATTCTCCGATGCGGGAAAAAAGCAGGTCATAGTTGCCGTAAAAGGTCTCCATCTCCTGCTGCGAGATATGCTCCATATGGGTCACTGTGACCTGAGGTATATTGCCCGGGAAAAAGGAATGGTAGATAACCCCGTGTTTTTCAAGTCTGGCAAGCACTGTCTCCCGGTCGATCACCGGGAGTTCCCGCAAAACCTTCCCCTCTTTGCCGGCTTCCCGCAGCAGTTCACGATAACGTTTGATATTTTGTTCAAGCTGCCGGTAGAAATCCCGGGGTTCATCGAAGAACACCACATCAGCGGCTGACAGATAATCAAACAAATTGGAGTCCAGCGGTTCCCGGGCCAACTCGTCCGCAGGGAATATATTAAGTATGGCGCAGGCCTTACCGGAGCGCTGGGTATCTACGTCGAAACGCCGTATGCTCTCGATTTGATCCCCAAAAAAATCGATCCGGTATGGTTCCTTTTTGTTTAAGGGATAAATATCGAGTATGCCGCCTCTTACCGCAAACTCTCCCGGACGGCTGACGGTATCGGCCCGGGTATATCCGCTGTTCACCAACTGCCGGATGATCTTCTGGATATCCTGCTCGTCCCCAGTCCTCAGGGTCAGGGAAGCTGATCGAAGATTTTCCGGGGACATCATGGCAAAACTCAGAGCCGCCGGAGTAGTAATGATCAATCCCCTTTTATTCGGGTCCTCAAGGCACTCCTGCAGGGTAAGCACCCGGTTGATCTCTGCTGACGAGTAATTTTCCTTGACAAAGACCAGGTCACGGCCGGGAAAAAGTAATATCCGGTCCCGCTCGATAAATCCATCCAGATCACGGACCAGATCGTAAACCTTCTCTTCTCCGCTCACCATGCAAAGCAGCTTGCCGGGAAGAGCCGGCAAGAGCTCAGAAAGGAAGAACGACCGGGCCAGGCCGGACATGCCGGTAAGCAGCACATCCTGGTGCCCGGTGACCATTGTGGCGGTTTTCTCCAATAGATCTCGGTTCAAATTAAGGTTTCCTCCCCACAACCAAAGGTGGACGCCGAAAAAATCAGCCCCCACAGGTGAAAAATTAGCTACAGATTGACACAGATAAACACAATTTTTTTATAATGTTAATTACTCAACTTTCGCAGTTGACCGGTTATGCGCAGTATAGAAACGCAACTTTCCTGTATGTCATTGCTAGTTATCTCATATGTCATTGCGAGCACAGCGAAGCAATCTTCCCCCGTCATGCCGCTTTAGATTGCCGCGCTACGCTCGCAATGACAGGACGGCGGCGCTTCTTTACGCAATGACAATTAAATAGTGTTGCATTGCATGTCAACTGCGAAAGTTGATTTGCTAGTTGTAAAAGTGCTGGGTGCTCATGGTACTGTTGTCATACATGCCGAGCTCATTCGCGCAGTCATCGCAGATACCCTGTAAGCCAATAGCTCCTTCGGGTCCATCCACCTCGGTATTGTCAAATACCTGCTGGCAGTATTCACAAATGTGGTAGACTTTGATCATGCCCCTGCTCCTTTAGAGTTTTTAGAATATTTTCCCTAAAGAAGCCGGTTAATATACCATAGACATCATGATGTATATCATTATATTGGTTCCATATTACCCCGAAGGGGGTCACCGTCAGTTAGTGAAAACCCCTGGCCGCCCTGAAAACACATGCTGCACCTGTGCATGTTGGGTTGAGACCAAGTAACATTTGGGTTTTCATCATCCTTCGGTGACCAACTTATGGTCATTATGTGTCTGGGAGTGGTCTTCTTAGTTGAAGACAGGTTCTAATGTATATCATCATATTGGCTAATTATATTCGTTCATAGCCCTGACTATGCCTTGAGCTGCCCAGTATTCCAGACGGTCTGCCGCTCCCGTGATCATTCCGTTTACCATATCTATCTCATCCGGTGCAAAAGTACCCAGGACCCAATCTATGGCATCGTCGCTGGGGCGTCCGATACCTAGCCGGAGCCGACTGAACTCCCGGCTGCCCAGTCGTTCAATGATCGAGGTCAATCCCTTGTGCCCGCCGCTGCCGCCATCAGCACGCAGGCGCAGACTGCCTACCGGCAGATCCATATCATCAAATACTACTATAAGATCAGAAAGATCTGCTTTGTACCAATGGAGAACAGGCTGGACGGCTTTGCCGCTGAGATTCATGTAGGTCAGGGGTTTGACCAGGAGGACCTTTTGTCCGTTGAGAATGATATGTGCGATCAGGGCGTCGAAACGGCTTTCCTCTTTATGCACACCGTGACGCCTGGCTACTTCCTCTAAAACCTTGAAGCCGATATTATGCCGGGTGTTGCTGTACTTCTTCCCCGGATTCCCTAAACCAACAATTACTTTCATCACTGACCTCACTAGGAGAACGATTAACCACGGAAAGGGCCTGAATTTTAGCCACAGATTAACACAGATGAACACAGATTAATATTACTGTGCCAACCCGACTAATTTTATTATGAATGCAATATGAGAGATCCTTCAATATGGTCGCATTGGCTAATAAAAACTAAACTTTTCGAAACCTACAGTGAGGTCCATACCATATTATAGACAGTTAACGTATTAATTTGTTGTCATAAATCTGTGTAAATCTGTGGCTAAATAACGTCTTTTTTCCCGTATCCATCTGTGGTAATTTCGTTCCCTACCCCTCGAACAGCTTGGAAACGGACAGGTCTTCGTGGATGCGCAGGATAGCTTCGCCGATCAGGGGAGCAATGGACAGGACTGTCATATTGGGCAGCTTCTTATTATCACCCAGTGGTATGGTGTTGGTTACTACGATCTCCTCCAGGGGGGCTTCTGATAGATTCTTGATGGCTGGTCCGGAAAATACCGGGTGGGTACAACAGCAATAGACCTTGCGGGCGCCCTTTTCCATCATCACCCGGGCGGACTGGCATACCGTACCGGCGGTATCAATAATATCATCAATAATGATCACGTCTTTGTTTTCGACATCGCCGATGACATTCATTACCTCAGATTTGTTGGGTTCCGGACGCCGCTTGTCCACTATAGCAAGCGGCGTACCCAGCTTGGCGGCTAGATCTCGCGCCCGCGTCACGCCCCCGACATCAGGGGAAAGTACTACAGCATCCTGGTTTATTCCCTTGCTCTTGAAATACTCGGCAATGGTCGGCACACCAGGCAGATGGTCTACTGGGATATCAAAAAAGCCCTGTATCTGTGTGGCATGAAGATCTACGGCGACCACCCGGTTGGCACCGGCCTCCACCATCAGGTTGGAAACCAATTTGGCCGTAATGGGATCGCGGGCCTTGCTTTTACGATCCTGACGGGCATAGCCATAATACGGCACCACCGCGTTAATGCGGGAAGCCGATGCCCGGCGGAAGGCATCGATCATGATGAGAAGCTCCATAAGGTTGTCATTGACCGGTCCACAGGTCGGCTGAACTACAAATACATCCACGCCGCGTACACTTTCGTCGATAGCGCAGCCTATCTCCCCATCGGAAAAGCGTCTTACCTTGGCATCGCCAACCGGCATCCCCAAGTATTTCGCTATCTCCTCTGCTAAACAGGGATTGGCATTACCGGTAAATAGCTTCATCCTCCACCTGGAAGCCTTCATCTTATCCCATTCCTCCTAAAGTATAAGTATCAGGGGGCAGACACATATATCTAATAAATTCTTAAGCATTATATATAATTCCATAGAATTTTCTTACCATACTGCTGAGATTTTATTATGTCATAGATCAGGGAAACTATGTTCAGCCAGCCTCACGTTATTCGGCGATAGTAGCTATTTACCTGCCGTTTGCTCCTATTTCCTCTTTTTTAAGTGCTTTTGGTCAGCCCTTTCTACCGCCAAGGTATCCGGCGGAACATCACGGCTTATAGTGGAACCGGCTCCAGTTATCGAATTATGACCGATGGTGACCGGGGCTACCAGATTGGTATTGCTGCCGATAAACACCCCATCTTCCAGAATGGTCTGTGATTTCTTCTTGCCGTCATAATTGCAGGTAATGGTACCGGCACCGACGTTTACGCCCTTTCCTACGATTGCATCGCCCACATAGGCCAGGTGCGGCACCTTGCTTCCTTCTCCAATCTGAGACTTCTTGATCTCCACAAAATCCCCCACCTTGACCCCGGCAGCCAGGTTGGCCTCCGGTCTAAGGTATGCAAATGGCCCGATAGAGCATTTGTCACCTACAATGGCCTCTTTTATGCGTGAACTCTCAACCGTCACTCCATTGCCCAGGTGCGAATCGTTTATACGGGTGTTCGGCCCGATCTCACAATCTGAGCCGATGACCGTTTTTCCCTCGATAATAGTATTAGGCAGAATGATGGTATCCGGGCCGATCTCTACATCATTATCGACATAGGTAGAATCCGGATCTATCAGGGTCACCCCACTCTGCATCAAAGACTTGTTCTTACGCTGGCGCATGATCTTTTCAGCATAGGCCAACTGTACCCGATCATTTATGCCGTATATATCTTCTTCCGCCTCCAGCATCAAAGGCAGAACCTTCTTGCCATCTCTCTTAAGTATCTCCAGTACCTCGGTCAGGTAGTACTCACCCTGGGCGTTATTGGCTTTTATGCCTGACAAGGCTGCAAAGGCTGCCCCGGCCTGAAAACAGTAGATACCGGAATTGATCTCTTTAATGTCCCGCTCTTCTTGAGTAGCGTCCTTTTCTTCCACTATACGGGAAAAACTGCCGTCTTTTTCGCGGATCACACGGCCATAGCCATATGGATGATCGAACTCACAGGTCAGAACGGTGGCATAGGCTTGTTCCCGGGTGTGAAAATCGATGATCCGGGCCAGGATCTCCTTACGGAGGAGAGGAGTATCGCCAGCCAGTACCAAGACTATGTGATCGGGATCTATGTGGCCAGCCGCCTGCATCAGAGCATGTCCTGTCCCCAACTGCTGTTCCTGCACTACAAAATCAAGGTCCAGACCGGCCAGGTTCTCCATGACTTTTTCCCGGCCATGCCCGACTACCATTGCTATATGCTCGACTCCTGCAGCTTTGACTGCCTCAACTATATATTGCACAACTGGTTTCCCTGCTACCCGGTGCAGGACCTTGGGGAGCTCGGAGCGCATCCGCACTCCCTTTCCGGCCGCCAGTATAACGGCTGAACAATCCATTCTTAAAAAACACCGCTTTCATAAAAAATAAATGGCAATAGCACATACCGGTACAACTCTGGCAAGTTCTACCTGGTACATGCAACTCTCGTAGTGATTATACTACTACTATATTATATAACTTCGACAATTGCTTCAAAAAAATCTGCCAGGGCTTCATAGTGGAGAATAGACCTCGAATATGCGTGTTTGGGCGTCACTTTTTCCGCTAGGCCTTGCTATTTCCCTGTAAATTACAGAAAAAAATATCGGTGGCTGCCGCCTGCCGATATCCAAAAATCTCCTATCTTACTCGGTCTAAAACCTTACATCTGCCAGGTAACGGTGGGCCAGTTCCAGATCACTGGGTTTGTCCACGTCCACACCGACCTCTGCATAGGGTGATATGATAGCCCGGGCCTTGATACCGATTATCTCGTAAAAGCGCTTCTCCACCGCCCCGATGCTAAGGCTGCGGGTAATGAACTTCCAGACCAGGACAGGTCCGAAGAGCCTGGCCATAGCCAGTGGATTCTTTCTCCGTTCAACCAATTTCTTGGCCATATTCATACCCCGATCGATGACCGCGCTGGTTATTACAAAGAGATTGCCGCCGGTAAAAATACCATCTTTCAACCGGGCATATGTCCTTCTGACTCCTGGATACTTGGCCTCGTTTACCTCCTTGCTGGTAAGGGGATATACAAAATCCGCCCCCATCGCTTCAGCACGTTCGATAAAGTCATCGATCGCTTCAGTAGTTATAAAAGGTATATCGGAAGGCAGGATCAACAGTCGTTCGCTTATCCCCATGCCCTTGAGCAGTTCCACCCCGTGGGCAAAGCTGTCCACAGCGTTATCACCGCCACCGACCAGGTAGAGACTCTCTTCTTTGACAAAGATGCTTTTCAAAGATTCCACCGGTCCGCATATTACTATTCGATTGATATGAGATGATCTCCGCAGTGCCTTGTAGACGAAATAGATCATCGGATAATTGCCGATTATTATCAGGGCCTCATTGTCATAAGGGGCTATCTTTTTTAGTTCACCACTGCTCTGGCCCCCGGCCAGAATAATAGCATCATACTGCATTGGTCAACCCCTCCGCTTTGTAATTGGGCCCCAGCCATCTCTTTCTAGGGCTGGGACTTGTGCGCCGCAGCTGACGGCGGCCTACTTGGGCAACTGAAATCCGTCTTTTTTGATAGATTCTATCATGCTCTGCTCGGCATTTTCTATGTGTTCCTGGGTCACCTGACGGGCCAGGACTGCATCGCGCGCATGGATAGCCTCAACAATAGCCCGGTGTTCTTCCAGCGATTGTTTCATACGGCCGGGATAGGCCAGTGAAGTAGCTCTGAACCTCTGGATCTGTTCACGCAGGTTGTTGATGATACCCTGCAGCCTTTCATTGCGGCTGGCCTTATATATCGACTCGTGAAAGCCCGTGTCCACCTCCACCAGTCGTTCCATATCCCCCCGGGCTATGGCATCAGCCTTTTCTACCAGGTGTCGCTCCATTCCCTCAAGCTCTTCATCGGTGACCCGTTCGGCGGCAAGGGCAGCCGCTAGTCCCTCCAGGGCGGCCCGGATCTCAAATATATCGGCGATGTCCTTAAACGTCATATCTGCGACAAAGGCCCCTTTCCGCGGGACCATTACGATAAAGCCTTCCAGTTCCAAATTGCGCAGGGCTTCCCGAATCGGGGTACGGGATACGCCCAGTTCTTCAGCCAGTTGAATCTCCATCAACCGCTCCCGGGGTTTTAGGGTGCCATTGATGATAGCCTCCCGTATCGCTTCCAGTACCAATTCGCGCAGAGGTTTGTAAGAGTCCAGGTTTACCGGTAATAATCTCTTTGAATCCATTACGATCACCTCTTTTAATAAGATGAAACCAGGAAAGCCTCCTGGTAATCTTTTTTGAGTTCCAATACTGCGGTTTCCGCCTGGGCTCTAGCCTCAAAAATACCGAAAACACTTGGACCGCTCCCGGACATCAGGGCACAGGCGGCACCCATTTGCACCAGCCTTTGTTTCAACTGGCCGATCTCGGGTTTCTTTGCCACACTTACTGTCTCAAGCACATTCACCATGTAACGGGCAATATCTTTATTATCTCCTCCCGCCCAGGTCTCTATAAAAATACCGGTATCGGGATGTTCACCCACCCGCTCCATCCTAAAGTCCCGGTATACTTCAGCAGTAGACATCTGAAAGGCAGGTTTGACCAGAACTATATTATGTATGACCTTCGCAGGCAAGGGGGACATGATTTCCCCGCGGCCCCGGGCCAAAGCAGTAGCACCAGTAACAGCATAACGGTTGTCCGATCTCTTCAAGAGCGGCATGCCCAGCATGCAAAAAGGTACATCTGAACCGAGGGCTGCCGCCATATCCAGCAGGGATCCCTCGCTCAAGTGCCAGCCCATAAGATGATCCAAGCCCAGCAATACTGCAGCAGCGTCAGTACTGCCCCCAGCAAGACCTGCACCAACAGGTATATTCTTCTCTATAAATATGCCAATTCCTTCTCTGTCCCCATATTTTCCCAGAGCCAATTCCGCTGCGCGATAGGCCAGGTTGTTTTGGTCATGGGGAATCTCGGAGCTGTTGGTATCTAGTATGATGCCTTGCCTGTGCGGGAATAGATGAACCCGGTCTGCCAGTGAGATCTGATGCATGACCGTTTCGAGCTCGTGATAACCGTCTGCCCTTTTCCCTAGAATGTCCAGGGTAAGATTTATTTTGGCAGGAGCCTCGACAATGATTTCCCTGTCCATATTATGTCTCCGTGGTTTTCCTTATTATAGCACCAGTATCCCAGCAAGCAAATGAAATCAGAGTTAACACAAGCTGAGAGCCAGGGCACCCACCCTGACTCCCGAGTTTGAAAACAATATCAGATCTTTCACCTTTACTACCGGGTGATTTTCACCTGCATACCTCGCGGCAGCAATTCCAGGCACTTCAGACTAACTTCGGCTTCCTGGGGACTGGACAGGGCCAGACCCTTGTCCGAAGAAGAGACCATGCACAGAGGCGGGAACAATACACACCACCAGTTTTTACCCTGCCCCTCGCCCAGTACTACCCTGACAGCCTGGTACTCTCCCTGGGGCAAAACGACATTTCCGTAACTCTTGGTGGGAAACTCAAATTCCCCGATATAGACCTGAACCGGGTAGTGGTATCCGCGAACTGCCAGAACCGACTCCGCCTCAGCCTTTATATCCTCCCGCTCTCTCAAAGCCAGACGCCGTGCCTCCCGGGCATTGTCTACTTTACTGAAATCGCGATGCATCATGGCTACTATATGATCTTTCACCTCAAGTTTGACCGCCTGATCGCGGGGATCATCACTATTGGCTATAACATGCAGGCGCAATACGTCGTCCGCCAGGGGTTCATCCTTAAGATTGATCAGATAAGTCCCTCCAAAAACCAGCAAGGGAATGATAAGAAATGATAAAAGCAAACGCTTCACTGGCAGTGCCCCCTCTCTACCAGAGATTGTTTCCTAAAACCTTGATTTTGAAACAACGGGGCATCATATATCCACGAAAACTTTCTGAGCGGCTTCAGCAGAGAGGTTTCTTGATTTGTACCAGGTAACTAATTGTATTATAAATAAATTAGGGTGCTGAGACCTGTTCACCATCCCCATACTTATCGTTTGACTTTTCACCCGAAACGTTAATGTCCGGAAGGAGATAAAAATGCCCGTATGCACTTTGAGACATCACGTGATGTATTACCAGAGTTCAGGCTCCTCCACCCCGGCCGGGACCTTACTTTTCATGCATGGCAGCGGTGCCAGTGCGGAGAGCTGGAGGAAACAAATGAACGATCTGCCACCTGGTTTTCTGGGTATAGCCCTTGATCTGCCGGGCCATGGTCATTCAATGGGTCCGGCTTTGGACCAGGTTACCGATCTGGCAAGAATAGTACTAGATTTTGTTCGGGAACTTGCCCTGCCCCGGCCCTTGATCCTGGCCGGTCATTCGCTGGGGGCTGCCATCTGCCTGCAGGCTTCCTGTCTGGACAGTGCGGTAATGGATAGCTTGATCCTGATAGGAGGCGGCGCCCGCATGCGGGTCCTGCCTGCTTTCCTTAACGGGCTGGCAGCCGGAACGGTCGATCCGGGGTTTTTTGAGCTGGGCTTTGCTCCTTCAACCGACCCCTTGTTGGTGAAAGAGGAGTCGGTACGTTACGCTGAGGTTTCGGCCGAAGTACTCTTTCGGGACTTTACCGCCTGCAACGAATTTGACGTGGTAAATGACCTGCCCGCGGTTTCTATCCCGGTGCTTCTCATCGTCGGTGAAGATGATCGTTTGACCCCGCCGAAGAACTCGCTCTTTGTGCAGGAGCATCTGGCTGAAGCCGAGTTGGTTATTATCCCCGACGCCGGTCATTTCGCTATGCTGGAAAAGCCCGGTCACGTGAACCAGGCTATCCATCAATTTATTGAGCAGGTCAGAGTTAAGGTTTAACCACGACTATAGCTCTATTTTATAGTTATAAATCAGTATGCTGGTTAGTATTATCAACCAGGCGACAATAAAATATATCACACTGTTAATCCCCATAAACAAAATGGCTTGTTGCAAGCTTGAAATAATATTGGGCCCAATAATATTGAACGAGGACGAAGCATTGATCAATGATCTTGGTATCTCCATCAACCAACCGCCTAGAATTAGCACAATAATAAAGGCTATCAGGGTGATCACACCGTTAAACCGGTTAAAAAGTTTGCTGATAAGTTGGCTTAAAAAGCTCGCAGAGATGAGATAAAACAACCAGGTCAAACTCAGGAGATAAGCCATTGCGATGGCAGGTATAAATTGAACCAGTTGCATACCACTCCCAGTCATTGAGTTCAACGACTGTACTAATTCCGGTAAATGGGGGTACACCCAGACAAAGGCCGAAACGATAACTACCAACGTTCCCAGCAGGTACTGACTGATCAATGCAGTAAGTTTAGCTCCGAGGATCAATCCCCCTCCTGCCGGCAGCGACATGATTAGGTAAATCGTATTACTGCTCCATTCCCTGCCCAAAAGTTTAAAAGTTGCAACAAATGGCAGAAAACCAGCCAGACCCATCAACAAGAATATCGGGAATATGAACAGGTTACGCTCGCTAGTCCCTGATTTACCAAACAAGGTCAGACAAATCAAAACCGCTGCCGCCACTACTATAACTATCTCCGGGCGCAGCTCGCGCAGTTCCTTGATGTATAGAGCGGAAAACCGCCGCCAGGCACTAGTGTGCATCTCTGAACGCCTCCTTCATGATATCCACCAGGGACATGCCCTTTTCTTCTCTCATCTGCTCAGCATCGCCCTGCAGGCGGACTCGCCCCCGGTCCAGGAATACTACCTCATCCACCAGTCCTTCTATCTCGGCGATCTCATGGGTAGAAATGATGATGCTCTGCTCCCCTTCGCGGAAGTCCCGGATCAAGGTCTGAATTATCTGTTCCCGGGTGAGGATGTCTATACCGGATAACGGCTCATCCAACAGCAAGTAACGGGAACGCCGGGCGGTGCACAACAAGAGCTTGGTCTTGGCCCGCTGGCCCTTGGATATCTTGCCGATCTTCATTTTCTCATCCAGACCTAGAAAATCTAACAGTTCCAAATAACGTTCCCCGTTCCAATCACCATAAAAATCACTGACAAAGGATGCCGCCTGACGAATAGTCATCCAGGGATACAAATGGTCTATCTCCGGCAAATAGGCTATATCGATCTTGCTGTTCACCGGATCATGTCCGTCTACTACTACCTCTCCCCGATCAGGCCGGTTAAGCCCGGTTATCAGCTTCAAACTGGTGGATTTTCCCGCACCGTTCGGACCAAAAAGCCCGGTGATCTTGCCGGTGGCAAAAGTGATATCCACCGCCTCCAGGGCCTTGGTCCGGCCAAAACTCTTGGATACCCCCTTAAATTCGATCATCTGTCTCTGCCTCCTTTGCACTATCAAGCACCTGCTCTAATCTTTCCCGGATCTCCCGGTCCGAGAAGCCCAGTGCTTTCATCTCGGCTACACATAACTCAATAACAGAAGCTGCCGTCTCGCTGCGGATCCGCTCCAATTGTACCGGATCGATGCAGACGAAGGTGCCCTGCCCACGCACGGTCTCTACCAGTTTCATATTTTCCATCTCCCGATAGGCTCGCTGAACCGTGTTAGGATTGGTCCGGGCCTTTTCAGCGTACTCGCGCTGAGATAAGATCTTATCGCCCTGACGCAGCTCACCCCGGATCATCATTTTCTTGTATTCCTCGATTATCTGCTGGTAAATCGGACGAGCCAGCTCAAAAACCATATCATAACCTCCAATGACCTCCCCATTAGTGTACTAGTGTCCTAGTGCACTAATTTTATTATGCGGTGTTCTATTTGTCAATATCCAGCTTAATTATTATTTTCCCAAACAGGAAAAAAGCAGGCCCGGGTAGAACTAATAGATACCCACCACAGAATGGCATATCAAACGGGAACATGCCAAAAGGAGGTTTTTCATGACTGATTATGATGTAGTAGTCATTGGGGCTGGCAATGGCGGATTGACAGCAGCAGCTACTCTTGCGCAGCAGGGTATCAAGGTAATGGTGCTGGAAAAACACAATATCCCGGGCGGATGCGCCACCAGCTTTTGCCGGGGCCGGTTCGAATTCGAGGTGGCCCTGCATCAACTCAGCGGTCTGGGTACTCCCGAGAAACCCGGTCCTCTTCTCAAAATCCTGGATGATCTTAAGGTAGCCAAGGATCTAAAATGGGTCCCGATGAAGAATCTTTACCGAGTTATCCTCCCCGATAAACTCATGCTGACCCTGCCAGCCGAACGGGAAGGCTGCATCGCGGCGCTGCAAAACCGTTTTCCGGAAGAGAAGGAAGGAATCGCGGGATTCTTCGATCTGGTTTACGCGTTCTTCTATGAATTGATGCGGGCCTTCTTCATGAAAGACCCCGAAATAACCAGGGAAAAATACCCGCTGTATTTTAAATATGCCTTGAAAAACACTTCTGATGTATTGGATGAATACCTGCACGATCCCCTGCTGAAACTTGCTGTTTCGGTCTATTGGTGCTATATGGGGCTGCCCCCCAACCGCTTGAGTTTTTCCGATATGGCAGTCCTGTTGTTTTCTTATCTGGAATTCAAGCCTTTTCACCTGCTGGGCGGTTCCCAGTCCCTGTCTGCCGTTCTGCTGGATCAGATCCTGCAGAACGGCGGCTCGGTCCGTTTCAACTGTGCCGCCCGGGAACTAGAGATCAAGGATGGCCAGGTGACCGGTGTTTACACTGAGGACGATGTGCTGATTAAAACCCGGGCCGTGGTCTCCAACGCTTCCAGCCTGGATACCTATCATGAATTTATGGATCCCACCACGCTTAAGCCGGATAAATTGCGTGAACTTCGGGGCAGTACAGTGGGCCCTTCCTCCTTCACCATTTACGTAGGCCTGGACTGTGAACCAGCTGTGCTGGGTATCAGTGAAGCGACCAACTTCATATGTACCAGCACCGATATGGATTACGCCTTCGCCCGCTGCCGTCAGTTGGATACATCTGACGACATGTTGCTGGTCACCTGTTACGACCTGGTAGACCCCTCCTTTTCTCCGCCCGGCTGTTCACAGGTGGTTATCGTAGACCTGAAATATTCTGAGCCCTGGGAATCCGTTCCGCCGCAGCAGTACTACCAGACCAAGTTCGACTGTGCAGAGGCACTGCTGAAGCGTGTAGAAGCACTCTATCCGGGATTCAGAGAGCATATCGAAGAGATCGAAGTAGCCACACCTTTAACCCACATGCGATTTCTGGGTCATCCAGGGGGGGCCATTTACGGGTTCGATCAATATGCCAAAGACTCATCCCTCTTTTTATCGCACCGTTCGCCGATACCAGGATTGTATCTGGCCGGTGCCTGGGCTGGCAGCGGCGGCTTTCAGCCTACACTCAATTCGGGGGTCCAGGCAGCCCGGGCTGTAATTCGGGAATTGGGGAGGGTGGAAAGATGAATGATTTTAGAATGGATTTAGCTGGCTATCAGGAAATCATGCGGGATATCGAGGCATGCCGTAAATATGGTATCGATTACTCGATGGAACGGGGCAAGACCGCGCGCCTGATTGAACGGCTCCATCCCCGCCGCCTCAAGCTGCGGGTATCAGAGATAATAACCAAGACCCCGACGACCGATACCTTTCGTCTGGTATCTCAAGACGGCTATCTGCCTCCCTTCCAGGCAGGCCAGTACATAAATCTTTTTCTGAATATAAATGGCATCAAAACCAGCCGGCCTTATACTATCTCATCTTCGCCCCGCCAGACAGCTTATTATGATATAACCATACGGCGGGTGCAGGACGGTCTGGTCTCCAACCACCTGCTGGACCATGTTCTGTCCGGCTATGAACTGGAGAGCAGCGGTCCGGCCGGCAACTTCAACTATAACCCCTTGTTTCACGGCAAGACACAATTGCTTTTGGCAGGGGGCAGCGGAATTACTCCCTTTATGAGCATGATCCGTGAAGTAACCGATGCTGGTCTTGACCGCAATATCCACCTGGTTTACGGCAATCGTTTCTCCAATGACATCATCTTCCACGCCGAACTATGGGAGCGTTCGCTGCGGCATTTCAATTTCCATTACCATCCGGTAGTGGAACAGCCGGATAAGCACTACCACGGACGGATCGGCACCATGAACATCGATATGCTCCAGGAGATACTGGCCGGGGAAATAGTCGATTCGATAATGGTGTGCGGACCTCAGGCCATGTACGATGCCCTGCTGCCCCATCTCTGGCGCCTGGGTGTCCCCGAGCGCAGGATCCGTCATGAAATATTCATGGGCCCGGCCGATATCACCCATGAAGCCGGCTGGCCCCCGGAGATCGAGCGGAATACGCAATTTGAAGTCGATATCAATGGCCGGGAGACCATTACCGCCAGGGCCGGGGAATCGTTGCTCACCGCCCTGGAAAACGCGGGTATCGTGGTACCGGTGCTCTGCCGCTCGGGTGAATGCAGCCAGTGCCGTGTACAACTGCTGTCCGGGCAGGTCTATCAACCGGCAGGGGTGCTGCTGCGGGAAAGCGACAGAATATATGGCTATATCCATTCCTGCCGGGCTTATCCAATAAGTGATCTAGCCATCCGCCTGGGATAATAACATTAGAGCAACTAAGGGGCCGGGCTGACTTAATCAGAGCGGCGGCGACCCGTATTTTTCTGACCCAAACGAACCGTCAGTTAATAACTCAACCTTCGCAGTTGACCGGTTATACGCAGCAAAGAAACGTAAAACGTTTAGTATGCCCTTGCGAGCGCAGCGCGGCAATCTTGTTCTAATGTTCTATTAGATTGCTTCGCTATCGCTCGAAATGACAGGGCCCAAGAAAAAGGAAAAATGCCTCCCCCTGCGGTGGGGAGGCAAAAAATTGGGAGGTTCCCTGAGGGACCTATCATGCGGAGCAGGGAATCTTGTTGGTAGGATGCCACAGTTTCATCTGCTCCGCTTCCTTTACCAACTGATCCCTGAAATCCGGATGAGCAATGTTGATAAGGGCTTCTGCCCTTTCCCAGATGGATAGAGCTTTCAAGTTGACCTTGCCGTACTCGGTTACCACCCATTGCACCATGGTACGCGGCACCGTCACCACTCCTCCCGGAGTCAGTAAAGGGCGGATCCTTGAGTGCATATTGCCGTCCTTATCATTATAGGTGGAAGAAAAGGCCAGGAAACTCATTCCCTCGTGCGACTCAAAGGCCCCGATAACGAAATCCAATTGGCCTCCGGTGCCTGATATTTGGCGCAAACCCTTGGACTCTGAACAGACCTGACTGAGCAGGTCGATCTCTAAAATGTTATTTATAGATACCATCCGGTCATTGGCCCGCATTCGGGCCGGGTCATTGGTGTAAACCACCGGGCAGGAAGCCAGCCGTGAGTTGTCGTTTATAAAATCGTAGGTGGACTGCTGGCCCAGGCAGAAGGTATAAGTCGATTTATAGCGGTCGGAAGCCTTTTTCGCGTTGGTGATCTTGCCGGCTTCATACATGGCTACATAAGCATCACAAAACATTTCGCTCTGTACCCCCAGATCCTTGAGATCGGAATCAGCCAGCATCAGGCCAATGGTATTGGGCAATGCCCCGATCCCTAACTGGATGCAGGACCCGTCTCGGATCTCCTCCACGATATATTGGGCGATCTTTTCCTCGGCCTGGTTAGGTGCAGGGGCCGGTGGGGTAGCGAATATCGGGGTATTGGATCCCTCGATAATGTAATCGACCTCGTTGAGGGGTATACATTCCTCGTAGCCGCCCAAACAGCGCGGCATGTTGGTATTGACTTCCACGATGCGCAGCTGGGCCGTACTGCCGATGGCATAGTTATGGGAACTGGCCAGCCCGAAGTTGAAGCAACCCCCCCGGTCCATCGGTGTGGTCTGGGCCACCCAGATATCCACCCAGCGGTGCCGGTACTCGGGCAAGGTCCCTACAGCATTAGCCTCATGGTAATTGAAGGGGTAATGTACGCAAAGGCCGAAATCACCCATTTTGCGGTCAACGGCGGTGCAGTACCAGCTTCCATAGGTAAAAGACTTGTGCTGGGGGTCATTCTTTACTACTTCCGGTACGGGCAATACGCTGCCGGTAGCTCTTATCCTCACATCAGTAAGATTTTCCTCCCCGGCCCTCGCTCCCAGCGCCCGGTCAAAATCTACCGGCTTGGTAGCAAACTGTCCATATTCGATAACCATCCCCGACTTGACCAGCCGGGCTGCCTGTTCAGCACTGATCAATTTCGATCTGTATTCATCCATGTAAGTGCTCATATGCTTTTATCCTTCCTTTCTATCCCTTATAATCTATAGATCCCCCGCATATCTTATAAAGCAAGTACCATGCCAGGGCCTTTGATGCCCGATTTATAGGCATTATCCTATTTCGTTATGTTGCGCTGCCGCAACATTAGCCAGCCAAAATCATCACCAATCAGTCCAAAGATGATATAATGTCCTAAATATTCTGCCGATATTTTCTATTTCATTCCACGAAACCTGCCTGCAGCTGCAAAGAACAAGTCCCAGAAAAACAAGGGTCCCCTCCACCTATCGGCTAAGGGGATCCCCTGGCAAAATAATTATTTAAAAGTATATGTTGCGTTATCACTACATTTTGAATATATTATCCTGCGTTTTTAAAGTTCTCATAATTATTGTTCTAGCAGTCCATACTTTTTCATTTTGGCATAGAGCGATGTCCGGTGTATGCCGAGGATCTCAGCTGCCCGGTTGCGGTTCCAGCGCACTGATTGAAGAACTGTGACGATATAATCTCTTTCCGCCCCGTCCAAATGAGCCTGGAGCGTAACTCCCTCTTCCTGCTGGGACATCCCCTTTCGCCCGGCCGATTCAAATGGTAGATGGTTGGTCTTTATCATATCCGCCCCCGCATTCAGGCAGGCCCTCTGGATAACATTTCTCAGTTCTCGTACATTTCCCGGCCAATCATAGCGGGCAAAAGCCTGCAGCACCTTACGGTCGATACCTGCCACTGCCGTGCCCAACTCATAATTACAGTTGTCGATAAAGTGTTCGCATAAAAGCGGGATATCCTCCAGGCGTTCACGCAGCGACGGGATCGTTAAAATGAAAGCATTGATGCGATAAAAGAGATCCTGACGGAAAAGCTTCTGCTCGACCAATTCATTCAAATGGGCGCTGGTCGCGCTAATTACACGGACATCCACCAGGCTGACGTCGGTGCCGCCGATGCGGTCGATCTCTCCCTCCTGCAAGACCCTGAGCAGTTTGGCCTGGATATTGTTCGGCAGTTCATTGATCTCGTCCAGAAATATGGTCCCCCCATGAGCCAGTTCAAATTTACCGGCCCTTCCTCCCTTGCGGGCTCCGGTAAAGGCCCCTTCCGCGTAGCCGAACAGCTCCGATTCACTAAGGTTGTCCGGAATGCTGGCGCAATTGACCCTGATAAAGGGCCGGTCCCGACGGGGACTGGCCTGGTGGATAGCGTGGGCGAACAGCTCCTTGCCGGTCCCCGTTTCTCCTACTATAAGCACGGGAGCCCGGTTCCGGGCCATCCGCTGGGCATTGGTCTTGGCGATCGACAGGGCGGCACTGGTCCCTACAATGGCATCAAACGAATACCTGGCTCCGGAAAGCTTGCGCACCTGCGATTTATAATACTCCAGTTCGCTGTCCATGTTCTTAACGCGCTTGGCAAAACGTTTGGCCTCATCCATATAGCGAAATACACTGACAGCTGCAGCACCGATTATCCTGCCGTCTGATACGATAGGGACCCGGCTGACCCAGACGATCTCATTACCGGCTTCCCAAAGTTCAGCGAAGATAGGCTTACCGGTAGTCAATACCTCTATCATCCGGCTCTTGGGGAAGTACTCCAGGACATGTTTGCCGATCACCTCCTGGTGATCTACCCCGCACAATTCGGCATAATCTTTAGTTATTATCACTATATGACCCTTTTCATCAACTATCAGGGCACCATCAAACCCATTGAACAGGGTTGTAATGACCTTCAAGGTCCGGGCCGGCAGGTTGCTCAAGCGTATCATTTTACCCTCCGTGGCAGGTATTAGTACTCCTTCATACATACCACAAAACCGGGGAATTGGCAAAAATGATCATCCATACCACCATCTCAGGTTATCTTTGGTTCAAAGGCGACTCTCCCGACAAGAATATTAAGCCAATCATATTTTCAAGCCCTTTGTAAAATAGATGAAAAACTCGTTTTGGACAGCCTGGAAACCTGGGGTTCTCAATATATCAATTTTCTTAAAACCAGTAAATAAAATCTCAAATACCAAAGGGCGCCGCAGCAACATGCTCACGGCGCCCTTTACGCATCTCTCTCCCTCATAACGAGCCCCTATTTCCCTCTATCTTCCCCTTGTCTGGCCAAGTATTCGCGAATTATCATCCTTACCAGGGCGCTTCGTGATATTTGATCCCTTTTAGCCAGTTCTTTAATCTCATTTACCTGTACTTTAGTTAAGTAGAAAGTTGCATGCTCGAACTTATCAGTAGCCATTTTAACCTCCTCCCTGCAAGAGCCCTTTATTGCGTCTAAAGTGCTGTTTGTGCTTATTATATGAAAGTAAGCCGCTGCCTGTTACTAAACTGTCTCGCTGAGAAAAGGTATTTATCCGTTATATGACCTGGGCCTTGGGGACGGTCCTTATCTTGCGGCGTCCCCGCAGCCCCGCCTCTAGTTGGGGCAGATTTTCTCGCATAGCGCGGCGCCCGGCCCGGATGATCTCCTCGGCCTTCGACAGGTCATCCAGCTTGACTCCGGTCACCCCCGGATAGATCGCCAGGTCGGCCAGGATGGCCTGGTCGGTGGAGGATGTCTCATAAGTCAGGATATTCAGGGTCCTTCCCACGATCTGCGGTATCCCCTGCACCGGCTCTTTATAAGTTTCCTGGCCCAGATTGACAGCCAGGGTATATTCCGCCCCCATCTGCTGCTGGGCTTTTACCGGGACGATGCTGCGGACACCGCCGTCCACCATCTGCATGCCCCGAAAATCCAGGGGGACAAAAGTAGCGGGTATGGAGCAGCTGGCCCGGACCGCCTCGGACAGTAAAGCCTCATGGATTATGACCGTATCGTTATCGGCACTTAGATCGCAGTTGGTAAATATCACTTCTCGTCCGGTATTGATGTCGCAAGCGATGATGGAAAGAGGGATCTTAACATCCCGCAGGCTCTGCCCCCCGGTCAGGTAATAAACCAGCTGTTCCAGTTTATCACCCTTGAGGACCCCATCCAGACTGATTTCGAGTCCAGGTACCAGAAATCCCACCAGAGCCTTTAACAGTCCGGCGACATTGTAGTCCAGGTAGTCGGACGGCTTGAGACTTAACGCCGCCGTTTCCATCTGCCGGGGCGACATACCGCTGGCGTACAGGGCCGCTACCAGACTTCCCGCGCTGGTACCTGATATCATGGTTACCGGTATTGCGCTCGCTTCCAGCACCTGGAGAACGCCGATATGCGCCAGCCCCTTCAATCCGCCGCCCCCCAGGGCCAGCCCCAGTTCCTTCACTCGGAATGCCTCCCCCTCTTTTCGCCCGGTTTTCATTGCCGGTTGTTATCTTCATAAGAGCACCCGCCCTTCCAAGGTCAGATTCAGCGATTGCATTTTATCACCATATAGCGGGAGAGGTTTTCCAGACGCCCGTGATGATCGGAGATCAACTCGCGCCAATATCTCTTATACTCGGTAACTTCCGTTTCCCGCTCATATTGTGCCATCTTCTCTTCGGCCAGACGATAAATGGCCGCTATTTCCTCCAACTGCGCCCGCATCTTGTTTTTCGGTATTCGATCGATCCGTTCAGCCAAAAGCTCCGCCTCCTGGATTTGGATAGAAAAATAATGCCCGGCGCTAGCCGAGCATTATAAAACCTGGTCGGTTTTTTAGAATTCTACTTCGGGATCCAATTCACCAAACACGATAACGTCATGCATCTTGCCAAGCTTATCGATGATGTCGACAAATACACGGAGACCAATACAGGTACCATGTATTGGAGTGGTCAGGTGACAGGGATTGCCAGCATCTTCACAGTTGCCCTTGATTTCGAAGTCAAAGGTCCAGTTCTTGAGGATGATCTCGGATTGCTCGATCTCGCTCCGGAACTCCTCATTGGTCAGCGGCGGGTCAAATTCGTCGAGTTCGATGGTCTTTTCGAAGCGGTCGCTGACCGTGATGATCTGGTATTCACCATCAACGATCACGAACAGGATTACCTCATAGTCGACCACCACTTTGACCTTGCCGAAGCACAACAGGTCCTCGAATTTCTGGATGACCTTGACCTTGATGTCCTCTACGCAGCTAACCTTGCCACCCACCTGCTCATCGGGGACACAGAAGACTGTGTCCAGGATCTTGGCTTGCTTTTCGATGAATTTGGCTTTGATCACCTTAGCCCATAAATCCAGTTTGCAACCTTCGGGAAATTCACATTTTAGCTGAGCCAATTACTCTCCCCTCCTTTTCTTTTTCTTTGCCGTCTTGCGGCTTTCTCGAAATTTGGTTGTTCAAATTTCTAGCTTATACTATGAAATACAGCTACAAAATGTGATTACCGCATTCTCATTTTGACTTAATATTTAATAGATCTTCCTTCATAATATGACGGCACTCCAAGCGGCCATCACAATAGAGCGGGATGCCCCGCATGGCGGCTCTTTCGCAGAAACCGATATCTTCTCCGCCCTTTTCAGCGGAATATATCACCCCATAGTCTTCGATCACGTCACGGCGGATGAGGTAAGCAGCCCCGGTGCAGTCTACCGGGAAAAGGCTATCCCGGGGAAACTCCCGGATAAATTCGTAATAGTCCCCCACCCGCCGCAAGACGTTATATATGCCCGAGTATCCAAGTTGATGCCCGTTGCAGACCAGGGCTGATACGACCTGACAGTCGTCAGCCAGGAGGTCCCGCAAAATTCGGTGCGGCACCAGAATATCACTGTCCACCGAAAATAAATACTGGCAGTCCGAAGCAAGAAAGGCCTGCAGCAGGGTATTGCGCAGGTCGGCCAGTCGGGGGAGACTATATCTGCCCCGGTGCTCAGGGCCGCTGTGACCTGCTGGTGACGGAAATGACAGAAGGGGTGACGGGGATGATTTCCCCGCATAGATCAACTGCGCCCGGATCCCCGGCCTGGCGGCAAACTCCTCCAATATCTCTGCAGTATGGTCGGTGCAATCATTTATTATGAAGCAGTATTGCATGAGATGCCGGGGATAATCCAGATGAAGCAGATGCTCAAGATAACGGGGCAGAACCCAGGCCCGGTTCCGGACCGGACAGCCGATCATTATTCCAGCATCCATGGTTCCGCCTCTCCTGTCACTTTTGCCCGGGAGTTTATATATATCCCGGACTTCTGAAAACGGAGTTCAGCCGTCACAGGTTCTGCTGGGGAGACAGGCCGGGAATTGCCAGCCGCAACTGCCCATTCGGGCTCATCGCTGTGATTTATCTGGTAGCGGGGCGACAACCAGGACTTGATACGGCGTCCGGTATATTCAACCCGGCCTGCTGCCGGAGCCGGGTGGGGCTTTTTCCGGGGAAGCCTGCTGCTGGTTATTAAAGTATTTTTTCGGTATTCTCCACCCTGAAGTGCCAGCATCTGACGAAACGGGACTATTTGGGGACGCTGGGCATCAACCCGGTCCGGATACTTCATCGCCAGATGATGCTCCATGATCCGGGTTATTTGCCGGGCACGCCCCGCCCAGGAGTTCTGCCGGGCCAGGTCCAGTCGCCGGGCCTGCTCCCTGAGTGAATCATTTTCGACCGCACGCCTGACATTTTCAATGAAACTGGCCTGGTCTTCCGAATAATAAATAAGATCCCGGTATCGTTCCGCCTCGGGCAGGGCAGTGGTCACCACCGGCAACCCGGCGGCCATGTATTCCCACATCTTGATGGGATTGACGGACTCCGTCATACTAGAGCACCGGAAGGGCACTATCCCTACGTCGAAGTACTGGGCATAGGCCGGCAGGAGGTCATAATTTCTGAACCCCAGCCAGTGCAGATTGGGGCGCTGGGGGACTTTCCCAACATTATAGAGCGGCCCTACCATAACCAGGTCGTATTGAGGATATGCCCGCGCCAGACGGTCGATCAGTTCCAGGTCACACCAGGTGGCGATAACCCCGATATAGCCTATAATAGGCCCACCAAGCTTTTTCATCTCATAAGGCTGAGGCAGCTCGCCCCGGACTGCCCGGGAGAAATGCTCATAATCACAGCCATTGGGAACCAGGTAAACATGGGGGTTGATCTCTCGGGCCATATGGTATAGTTTTTCCGAGGTGCACAGTACCACATCAGCGGTGGCCACGGCCCGGTGATAGTAAGGCCGCCAGGCGGAGAATTCATCGCTGGGTTCATCTACACTGTCAAAAACCAGCAGGGCGGGGTTATAGCGCCCTACTTTATCCACCTGGGCAGTAGCACTGTAATAGACTACCGGGCTGATCCCCTGCAGGTAGGGCGCTGGATCGACCTCGTGGAAAATGAAGAGCTGCGGGTTGATCTCTTCTATTCCCCGGAAATCACGCTGATAGATTCCCGGCATGTTCATGAACAAACAGGAGATTCCCTGCAATGAAAAATTCTTCATTAAATGCTGCGGTCTCTGCACCAGGTAGTGATAATCCAGGGTAGGGGGATATATGATACAGCCTATCTCATTCATCTGATCTCTCCTGCCATGGCATCAAAAGGCCCAATTACTGCTGCCGGTCCCAATATTACAGCCATTCTATGAGGATCCGCAGCATATGAAACAGACTCCCTCATTGGCGATCCTGCCGCTCCTGTTCTTCTGCCCGCACTCCGGCTCCTCCTCCGCCATGCTCTCCGGACTGACATCAACACTGGTCTTTCGGGCCATAGTAAGTGCGAAATTGCCTTTTGTGGTTACCCCTTTTATGGGGGTAGCACTATATTTGCGGGTCTTGATCTGTACCAGGGCTTGTTCCCGGTTCTCTTGCATTTCCTCTCTGATTCCCCACACCTCCCCGTTGAATGTTTGAAACCCTTGGCGAAGTCGCCGGGCTTCGTCATAACATCATATGTAAAATGTCTATAAACGGTGCACATATTGGATATAGGCAAAGGACGCGGCCGATCAGAGGCTGATGCGGGTACCGGATTTGACCTTCAATGCTGGAGGGCGAGGGCGGGGCGGTTTTTTTCTTTCCAGGACGGCATATAGCGTAGACAAGATGTCCTGTACCCGTTGATGATAGGTATGGTGTCCATACACCTCTTCCTGTCCCTGCAGGGCAATACGTTCCCGGGCGGCGGGATTTTGCAGATAATAATCTACCAGTTCCAGTGTCTCGGCAGCCGACTTGCTCCATATCAGATGCTGGTGATTTTTAAAGAGGTGCTCGACCGCCGGAGTCCATTGACTCAGGAAGAATCCTCCGCTGCCCAGTATCTCAAAGACCCGCATGCTGGTCATGGTCTTCGAATCAGCTACAGAGTGGAGCCCCAGCACGATCGGGACACTGGAGCAAAGAGAAGGAAGATCTTCATTGCCCAGATATCCGCCATATTGATCGGGACGAATGAAGAAAGGCCTGTTTTCATCCACCCACCATTCGTTCCCGTATATCTTGATATTGTATCCCGAGTCGAGCAGGGGGCGCAGGAGGGTTTGGGCCCCCCACAAGCGGGTGGGAAACTCGAAATAGTTGTTGCCGACAAAGGCAATATCGTGGTTAAAACGATGGTGCGACTCCACCCGCCGGTGAAAGGCCGGATGGCACGCAAACATCAGGAGTTGGGCATAGATCCCCTTCTGGCGGTAGGCAGAGATCGATTCCTGGCAAGTAGTGAAAACCGCATCGGCCTGGCGGGCATAAGCCATGGACAGGGTCTCCAGGTAAGGGGGGTCTTCGATGGCCCAATAGATATGAGGTAAACGCCTCTTTTTCAGAACAGGCAGGAGCTTATGGGCTATGCCCCATCCGGCATCAGTAAATACCAGGTCGGGTTCGAAGTGGTCCAAGGCCTCCTGCCAGGTGTCATCCATGGACACGTTGGCCAGGCAGATATCATGACCCAGATCGGCAAAAGCCTGTCCGATTCCATATTTTATTATGGGAGCGGTATTGGTGAAAAAGACCTTCACTGCATGACCCCTTTGCCGCAAATCCTAGTGCTATACTATGCAGCAGCAGTCTTTTATGTCACCAAAGTGCCGAACTCTTCCTACTAATTGGCCTGAAACAGGCGTTTGATCCGGCTCCCAAGCTGATTCAACCCGTTGGGATCCGGTTTGCTCCCTGCCCCTGTTTCATCCCTGGCCGAGATGACCTTGTACTCACCCCGGTCTGGTATGTAGGAGCGGTAACTATCGGCAGGAGACGAAAACCCTACGGCGTGACCCAATGCTGTCATCTCCCCCCTCAATTTATCTATCATGGCCTGATAGGAGATATTCTCCCGGTTGAGCGCCGCATTACGTTTTTCTGCTTTCAGCAACCCCTGCTTCAGGCTGGAAATATTGCTGGTATGACAAAACAGCTGTTTCTTAAGCTCAGCGTTCTCATTCTGGATCCGCTCAATCTCCGCCTCCAATTGCCGCATGGCTTCAGTGAGGATCTCGCCGGAGACCTCTGCATGTTCTTCCCCGCGCAAACGTACCAGCTGTTCATGGGTGGCGATGACCGTATAGTCGATAAAACAAGCCACTTTAACATCATAGCCGTTGATCTCACCTTCCCAGGCTACTCGTTTCAATTCCAAATGATAATCGACGGGTTCGTCCCGGTTAAGGGTTCGTTCGAACTCCTGCAGGGGAATACGGTCATTCAGTACTTCCTCCCGCTTGAACAACTGCATATGCCCCTCCTGGTCGGCCAGCAGGCAGAGGATATCCACCTTGATCCTGGCCTCCACTGCTGTCCCCAGGGCAACGACCTGGCGCTCCTTGACCCGGATCCGCAGGTCCTCTATGGCACGATAATAATACTCCAGCGGATAGGATCTTTCTTCTGTGAGCCGGCGATTATCCTTCAGCCGGTTCAGCATTACCGGTGACCAAATAGTCAGATTGTCTTCCATGTAGTTCCCCCCTTGTGTGACCATGGTTAATTTATATTTATGAAGGTGGGCAAGTATACCCCCCTGGCGGTCTTCCCCGCCAGAAAAGTACCTAAGAGGAACGCCAGGCTCCCGCCTGGCATGCCGGGCGGGAGCCCGGCACTACCAACTACTGTTACTGACTGTAGGTTCCACGGACCATAAAAAGATATGCTTTACAAAAATGAAACCCCGGGACTGCGTCCTGGGGTCGGTCACATCGGACATCTAGCTGTGCTATCGCTTGCTAGATATCTCGATCTGTCCGAAAATTAAAAGCCGCATGATCCTTAGTCAGATCATGCGGCCAAATTGCGATTCTATTCTTATGGAGTACCTGAGGCTATCCTTATCTCAGCATCCTGACTGTCATAAACAAAGAGTTCCACCGTCTCTGTAAGTACATCTGCATAGCTGTAGGATACTCTGCGCTCTATCTTTCTCTCGCTCAACTTCACCACGAATATATTGGGATATATGGACTCCAGCACCCCTTCTCTTTCTACGATGCGATTGCGTCCCCGGTTAGCTTTTAGACGTATTTTGCTTCCCACAAAAAACTCCAGGTCTTTTTTGATGTCCGCGAGGGCCCTGGGTGAACTCAAAATACCACCTTCTTAATACATTAATCGAAATTATTTTACAACAAATGCAATAGCCTGTCAACCGGATGTATTAGTATATAAAATTATCAAGGCCCTGTCAACCGTGAATTCGAAATTTGTATATATTTTTATTATCAAATATATGTTGATATTCCAGGGTTTGTTGTAAAAAGCAAAAAGCGCTCGATATAAGTACTAGATATGAAACGGTGATATGCACTCAGAGGATAAATCAATCATTTGGTATACTTATCTGCCACCTTGCTGGCAGCACAGGCATCAGGTTTGATGCGGGCATCAAACCCGCTATTGACGATCATGCCGGTCACTTCGCGGACCAGTTCCCTGGTATCTCCGTGGATTCCCACATCAAGGTGGATCTCTACCGGCATATCATGTACTCCCTTTTCTTTTAAGGCCTCACTGAGTCGATCGGCCAGGGCCAGGCTGAGGGAGGCTTCATAGAATATGCGCTGGCGCATACTACGTACCCGTGGTTCGGTCTTGCGTGAATAATAATAGCGGGCACCCTTGCCCTCGCGGTGAATGATGATGGCACTGACAAAACATGTCCCATGGGCGCCCGGGTTGGAATCACTGCCTACCAGCAGTTTGTAAGGGCGGGAGATATCCTCTTTGACGTATTCCAGAATATCTTCTACCACTTTACCTAATTCCATACTGCCCTTGCTGGGACTATAAAAAATGTCCATACTCAGCCCTCCCTGGCAAAATGGTTGGCTAAAGCAACAAACTCCTCCATACTGAGATTCTCGGGTCGTGCTCCTGGATCGATATCGATATTCTTTAGCCGATGTTCTACCTCGGCCTTTTCCTGCGGGAAGAAACTGGTGCAGATATTCAGGATGGTTTTCCTCCGTTTTTGGAAGGCAGCCTTTAGCAGACCCTTGAACAACTTCTCGTCATAGACTTCTGGCTTTATTTCCCGGGGTATGATGCGTATCACGCTGGAATCGACCTCCGGTTCAGGATAGAAGCAATGCCGGGATACTGTCATCACATATTCGATTCTGGCATAATATCCGGCTGTGATACTTAGCAATCCGTAGGTCTTGCTGCCAGGTCCTGCTACGATTCGTTGGGCAACCTCCTTCTGGATCATCAAGGTCGCTGCCGTCAGCCGGGTACACTGTTCCAACAGCTTAAAAAGAATAGGACTGGTAATATTATATGGAATATTAGCACAAACCATGAATGGAGGAACTTCTTTCAGAGTAAAAGCCCGTGTGAGTTCCGACTCGATATCTATCGCCAGTACGTCCGCAAACAGCAAGCGGGCATTATTATGTTCACGGGTCAATTCGGATAGAACCGGTTCGAAACTGCGATCGATCTCCACCGCCAGGACTCCAAGACTGCGCTCCGCCAGGGTGCCGGTAAGGGCGCCCAATCCAGGTCCGATCTCCACTACAAATTGCCCGTCTATTGGCATACAGGCCTCTATGATCTTGTTCGTTATATTCCGGTCAACCAGGAAGTTTTGTCCCCATTTCTTCCGGGGATGAAACTGATGTTGATGCATTGCCTGCTTGACCTGACTCAGGGACTGCAATCCTGCCATTTTTGTACATCCTCATCTTTTAGGCTCATTATACACTAAAAGCTGATATCGGATTAAATATGGTCAAAAAGGCAGTCGGATAGGGTGAACGTTTCCTTACGTCCCCCTATCCAAACTCTCTATAATAATTCTTAGTATACTGCCTTCTGCTGTTTCAGCCTTTTGTTCAAGTCCCTTATATCTTTGTCAAAGCTCTGGATAGGCTTACCCTCGATAATGCCTGCAGCCACATCATTCAGGCGTTTGATCAGGCCAGGATCGGTAGTGACCAGAACCTGAGCTATCCTCTTGTCACTGGCCTTGATCCTTTTAGCCACCATGTTCTTGGTGGTAGTTGCCTTGGAAGCACTGCCCGCAGTGGCCGTATTAAGAGTTAAACCTACCATGACCACAGTACCGCTCTTGGTTCCCATCGTAGACTTGTTGGTAGGACTGGTTCCGTAAGTTCCGGTGGTCTTTGTGGTCGTTCCCACACCGGTTTTAGTTGTCGTCCCGGTCATGGGGCTCTTGGTCGTTCCTGTGGTAGTGCTGGCAGTATTGCGAGTCATGCTGACATCCATGACTACCACGGTGGCCTTTTGTACTCCAGGTACGCTTTCGGCCAGCCTGGAGAGGCGATCAGCCATTACCCGCCTTTCACTGGCTGTCATATCGACCGCTGTCTTTTTCTGAACCTGTGCGGGTTTCTTGGCCGGATATATCGGTTTTTTGGAGGTACTGGAGCAACCAGCCATTGCTACGACCATTATTAAACCAATGCACAGCAGAAGAGTAATTTTCTTACGCATATATTTCACCTCCTTTTCCCTCGTACTCTTATGAAAATACGAGTTAGCATCGGTCTTTAGTTTTCAAGACCATCCCCAACTACGTATATTCAATAATTGCGATTACCCCACATGGAATCATGTAGAGTCTGCTATCATTTTTTGTTATTACAGCAATTTCAAACGAGGGAAAATTTGGCAGACAAAAAGGACCCGCTGCAATCGGTTCGATCAGGCGTGCCTTTAGCCCGCAAGGAGTGCGCCGCATCCCTAAGAAGCAAGCTTCGAGGGCTGCGCAGTCAGTACTTTATTACTTTCCCCTCTTTACGAAATTACGTATTAGAATCTGTCTTCGAGTAAGAAGACGAGTTACATGTTTTTAGTAACTTTCGTTAACCATCTACGAGGGAAACAGAGTCTGCTATATATATGAGAGGAATGTACTTTTTAAAGTAAAAAAGAACACCGGCCAAAAAAGACCGGTGTTCTTTTGCTCCATATTTATGTCCTGGCTAATTGAGGATATATACCTTTACCGTACGGCGGCCCCAGTTCAAACATTGACCGCGTTCTTCCATAAACAGGTCAAGTCTGTCACCCCGGATAGACCCGCCGGTATCGCCTGCTGTCGCGTATCCATATCCTTCGATATACAGTTTGCTTCCCAGCGGTATAACGGAAGGATCAACAGCTACAGTTCCAACTGTAGGGGTCTTGCCAGTAGCGGTATGATAACCCGTATAGGTATAGGCGGATGCGCCCATATACCTGGCCTCTTTAAAATTGATCAATTGACTGCCGCGGGAAACAGAGGTGATGGTCCCCATTGCGATCACCCGATTACGAGGTTGCTGGACCGTCTGGGATTTGACCACCTCGCGCTTAACTTCCTGACCGTTGTGGTAAACGACCTTGACCGTATTCATGGCTATGCCGTTCACACCCTGAACCAGCGTTCTGGTAAGTCCCCGCTCCAGGGTATTATCACTGGTTCTTTCCACTCCATAAGGGATTGCAGTCTGTTCCTGAACCTCGTGCTCCGACACCCTGATGACTTCGATCTCCTGTCCAGGTACAGTCTCAGCTACCGGAAGTGTTTTGACTATATCTTTGGCTCCAAGGGACACACCGGCGATTTTGATAGCTTCTTTTATACTTACCGGAGTAGTGAAAAGCGGGTACTGTTTTCCGTCAGCGATGACCTTGATCTTAAAGGCTCGCGTGACCACTATGTTTGTGTTCTTTTTTACCGCCATGTTAAGTGATGGCTCAACCCTATCCTTTGCCCCAACCAGCACCTGTTCTTTTTCGAGAACATCGGCTACTTGTGCAGTAAAAAACACTCTGCTATGAATCGTCTTTCCATCCACAATGATATTAACGGGCTTCTGCAGGGCAAAGAACAGACTTACTGTCAATACGGCTATACCTAGGATGGCCGTGATCAGGTAAGTACTCTTCCTGGTCCGAATGATTTCCATTTTCTCCTCCCTTTCTTACTACCCGGACGAAGCAACCCGAATAGTAAATTCATTTTAGCCAGAAACCAGCCATCAGTCAATTTTCTTAGCACTTACTGGCCAAAATGGTTGCATTTGCCAGAGCCGATCAATAAATCAACTCATTTGAAATTATTGGCTCCTGATTATTATTTTATTCCACAGGACGCAAAAAGTTTGATGAAAAAGAAATATTTACTATTCTAATAATTGCTCGAATCCAGGGGAAAAGGGGCAAAGGAATGAATCAGGTAGTTGTTGGTAAAAGAGCGGGGGCAGCAACCTAGCTGAAAATAGGCTAAAAAAGGGGGGCAGTATGTACCTCCCCGGTGCTATTTCATCCTGAAGACGGTCTGGGTATTGCGGCTGGTTATATAGCCTATCTCATCAAGACTTTTGTGCCGCAGTTCGGCGAGTTTTTCTGCTACCAACCGTACCCGGGCCGGTTCATTACGTTTACCCCGCAGGGGTTCCGGTGACAGGTAGGGACAATCAGTTTCTATGAGCAGGCGGTCCAGGGACACCCGGGACGCTACCTCCTGAGTCTTTTTAGCGCTCTTATAAGTCAGGGGCCCGGCCAATGACAAGTGGAAACCTTCCTTCATCAATTCAAGAGCCATAGGCAAATGACCGGAATAGCAATGCATAACGCCTCCATTCCTGCCTGCCTTCTCCTTTTTGATTATGTCCATTACCTCTTGGTGGGCATCCCGATCATGGATAACTACCGGTTTATATAATTCATGCGCTATCTTTATCTGTTCGACGAACGCTTTTCGCTGCTCGTCCCGCGGGGAAAGATCTCGGTAAAAATCCAGGCCGGTCTCACCAATGGCTACCACCCGCTGATCTTTGGCCATAGTGAAGATCTTTGCTATTGCTTCGTCGTTCAATTCACTGGCATCGTGCGGATGCATCCCCACCACGGCATAGACCTGTTTATACTTGCGGGCCAGATCGAGGGCTGCCTGGGACGATTTGAGATCGTAACCCACACATACCATCATATCCACGCCGGCCTCGGCCGCCCGCTCCAGGATGGTCTCGACCTCTCCGGCAAATGCCTCATCCTGCAGATGCGCATGACTATCTATCAACATATTCTCATCTCCAAATTGGGCAACGATTTTTTGCCACAGATTTACACCGATTTACACAGATTATATTTTGGAATAATGATATATAGGCTCGCTGATACCTACAGACTGCTTAGAAAACTCAAATTAAAAACTACAGGAAAATAGATAGCAGAATCTCAGTTATCCCTTTGATCTTAATAAAATTTGAGAGCCAGGAATTATTTCCTTCCTGCCTTGAAAAATCTGTGTCCATCTGTGCTAATCTGTGGCTAATAATAATCCCCAGTTATTTCACCCGGTTGCCGGAAGATATCCGGTCAACGAACAGGACTTCGACATCGCTGGCGTCGGAGGCGGCCAGAATCATGCCCTGGGACAAGACACCCCTGAGTTTGGTAGGCTTCAGGTTGGCCACCAGGACCACCTTTTTGCCGATAAGATCCTCCGGGGCATAATGTTGAGCGATGCCGGAGACAACTGTTCTCTCCTCATCGCCCAACCGTACCTTAAGTATCAGCAGCTTGTCGGCCTTTTCCATCTTTTCGCAGGCAATCACTTCGGCGACCCGCAGTTCCATTTTGGCAAAATCGTCAATAGTTATATACACCGGTTCTGCCGGGGCTTCCGGAGCCGTTTTTACTTCTTCCTTAACTGCCTTTTCTTCCTTTATTTCCTCCACTGGTTTCTCCTCCAAACTCTTGATATCAATACGCGGGAACAGTACCTCGCCCTTCTGCACCAGGCTGCCCACCAGGGTGAGCCCCCACTGCCCGGCCTCTTGCCAATTCAGTTTATTTACATCTTTAAACAGATTAAGCTGTTCATTGGCCCGTCCGGCCAGGGTCGGCATGACCGGTGCGGTCAGTATCAAAACGATACGGATGCATTCTGCCAGGTTATACATCACCGTGGCCAGGCGAGCCTTTTTGGTCTCATCTTTGGCTAATAACCAGGGTTCGGTCTCGTCGATATATTTATTGGCCCGGGAAACCAGGCGCATGACCGCGATAAGATAACCGGAGAAGTCCAACCGGTCAAGCTTTTCGGTAGCCTCCTGGAAAACTTTAGCGGCCATATCCTTTAGTTCCTCATCCAGGGGAGCAGCTTCTTCCGGGTTCGGGATCTTTGCTTCAAAATACCGGATGATCATGGCAACAGTGCGGCTGATCAGGTTGCCCAGATCGTTTGCCAGATCTGAATTGATGCGGCCAACCATCATTTCCTCGGAATATATGCCATCCTGCCCGAAGGTAAGTTCTTTGGCCAGATAATAGCGAACTGCATCTACCCCATATTTGTCCACTAATATTACAGGGTCAACCACGTTACCCTTAGATTTCGACATTTTCCCGCCTTCCAGCAATATCCAGCCGTGGGCGTATACTTTTTTGGGCAGCGGCAGATCCAGCGCCATCAGCATTATCGGCCAGATAATGGCGTGAAAGCGCAGTATATCTTTAGCCATAATATGCACATCCGCCGGCCAGCGGGTATTGAATTTTTCATCATCTGCCCCAAAACCAATGGCCGAAAGATAGTTGATCAATGCATCGAACCATACATATACTATGTGCTTGTTGTTAAAAGGTACTGGTATTCCCCAGCTGAAACTGGTCCGGGAGACGCAGAGATCGTCAAGGCCGCCCTTGACGAAGTTTACCACTTCATTGCGCCGGGATTCGGGCTGGATGAAATCCGGATTCCTTTCAATATGATCGAGCAGCCGGTCGGCATACTTGGCCATATTAAAAAAATAGCTCTCCTCCTTGACCAGTTCTACCTCGCGCCCGCAGTCCGGACACTTTCCGTCCTCTAACTGACGTTCGGTAAACAGCGTTTCACAGGGTGTACAATACCAACCCTGGTATTCAGCCATATAGATGTCGCCCTGGTCATAGACCTTCTGAAACAATGCCTGTACTACCTTTTCATGACGCTGCTCGGTAGTACGGATGAAATCGTCATTGGTGATAAGCAATTTCTTCCAGAGCGCCTGGATGCTGTTGACGATCGGGTCGATAAATTCCAGGGGTTCCAGGCCTTTTCCGCGGGCAGTCCTTTCTATTTTCTGGCCGTGTTCATCGGTTCCGGTCAAATAGTGGACATCGAAGCCGGACATTCGCTTGAAACGGGCAAGACAATCGCCTGCTACCGTAGTATAGGCGTGACCTATATGTAAATTGTCACTGGGATAATAGATCGGCGTGGTGATGTAGTAACTCTTCCTGTTAGCCATAAAAACTAACTCCTTCCCGCTCTGAGTATAAACCATTTACATTAAATACTTAACCACAGATACCCTCAAATGTACACTAATTAATATTATAACCATATAATTACCGGCATATTTCGTACTATGATTTTTCCGCTCTTATGCGTTGGCCATTATATGGCAAATCTAGTTATTTTCATCGGGTTATTGTTGCATTTATCGCTACTATATCCTTAAATAGTTATTTTTTTTGAAAAAATTGTAGAAAAGTGCTTGACTAATAATGCCATCCCTGGTACACTTTGTTCAAGAAGCCGTAACATCGGGAATTAGAGGAGGGTTGATTATCATGATGAAATCCACCGGAGTTGTCAGAAAAGTGGACGAGCTGGGAAGAATCGTAATACCCATCGAGCTGAGACGCACTATGGGAATTGAGGAAAAAGACGCACTTGAGATCTATGTAGATGCCGAAAAAATTATCCTCAAGAAATATGAACCCGCTTGTATCTTCTGTGGCAATGCTGAAGATGTCATCAACTGGAGAGGCAAAAATCTTTGCAAGAGCTGCCTTACCGAACTAGGCAAGCAGGTCGGCTAATACATACGAACCTATTGTCTGATTTTGTCGAAATAACGATTATAAATCGTCGACTTAGCAATTTTGTACTCACGGGCCTTCAATTTGAAGGCCTCTTTCTTTTCCATCCCCCGCTCAATCAGTTCTTCTACTTCCAGCATCACCTGGTCCAGGCTGATTTCCCCGGAGGGAGGCGGCAGATAAGGGGCGATCACCAGGGTGATCTCACCCCGTGGTTTATCCTGCTCAAAGTGTTCCAGCAGTTTCCCCACCGTATCCCTGACTACTGATTCGTGCAGCTTGGTCATTTCACGCATAACCGCCGCCGGTCTCTCTTCGCCAATAATTTCCGCGAGATCTCTCAAGGTATCCAACAGACGGTGGGGAGCTTCATATAAAACGATAGTTCTCGGCTCCCGGGCTATCGCGTTGATGGCCTTTTGCCGTTCACCACGGCGGGAGGGCAGAAATCCGGCAAAAATGAAACTGGTGGTATCCATCCCCGAGAGGGACAGAGCGGAAATGACCGCCGAGGGACCGGGCACCACTTCAATTTTTATTCCATTCTCTATGGCTTTGGCGACCAGCGCAGTACCCGGATCTGAAATACCCGGCATCCCCGCATCCGAAACCAGGGCCACCCTTTTGCCTTCTTGCAGCTGCCCTATGATATAGTCCGCCTTTTCCAACTTGCTGTGCTGATGATAACTGGTCAGGGGCCGTTTGATCCGGTAACGGTTCAACAGTTTGAGGGTATGCCGCGTATCCTCGCAGGCGATAAGATCTGCCTGGCGCAGAGTTTTCAGTAAACGTATAGTGACGTCTTCCAGGTTGCCGATGGGAGTGGCGCATATATACAATATCCCCTGTTCTTCAGACATTTTGATCCCTCCCATACCAACCGTTTACCTCGGAGCTATAAAACCCGGGTTCCTGATAGATGACCAGGGGGGGCATGATACGCACCCCGCCCCGGCTGTTTTTTCTGCCTTCAACCAGCACCAGGGATGCATCATCTTCGGCAAATGAGTGCACTGTCCTGATACGCCTGACCTGCAGGCGGTTGCCGGTCATGGCGGCCATCACCTCATTTAGTCGTTCCGCACGCTGGATGACACAGAAATGACCGCCGTCTTTCAGTAAATAGGCGGCGGCCCAACAAATGTCCTTAAATTCTACTTCGAGTTCGTGACGGGCAATAGCCTCTTCGGGATGGTTGGATATATGTCCCTCCCCTTTCTTCCAGAAAGGGGGGTTGCAGACTACCAACCCGGCTGATGCCGGCGGCAGTGCGGTCTTGATCTCCCGGATGTCAGCCGGAATGATCCGGATGCGCCCATCCAGGTCATTGAAGGATATAGTGCGCATGGAACGCTCAGCCATACCTGCCTGCAGTTCGATCCCTATCACACTGAGGGAGGGGGAACGCCATGACATGATCAGGGGAATCACGCCGCCGCCGCTGCCCAGATCCACTGCTGATTCTACTCCGTCCAAAACCGGAAAATGAGCCAGCAAAACGGCATCCAGGGAAAAACGATAACCCCGACGGGGCTGAATCACCTTCATCCCGCCCAGGATCAAATCATCCAGGCTCTCATCCTCCCGGACCAGATTGTGATCGACTCGCTCCAAGCTTTACTCCTTTTCCAAAAAGGCTACGCAGAAAAGGCAATCATCTCCGCGCGGTTGACCAAAAGCCATGGAACATATATGATACCCTTCGTTATAGATGCGACCCAGGTTTTCATAACTTTCACCTTCCAGACGCAGATCGCGCTGCAGGGCAGGCAAAACTTCCCTCTCTTCACTGCGGGGGTTAAGATGATTGACTTTAACCTCCAGGCTGCTGACACGATCCTTTAATTGATCCATTTCGATCAAGAGATCAGTTATCAGGTTTTTCAGTTCCTGGATGGTTCTCTCCATGCTTGTTCTCTCCATTTTCTTTGGTCTCATATAACTCCGACTCGTATTTCAGACAGCACATCAAGCGCCCGCAGGTTCCGGATATCTTGGTGGGGTTCAGAGACAGATTCTGTTCCTTGGCCATGCGGATGGAAACCGGCTCAAATTCACCCAGGAAAGAGTTGCAGCATAAGACCCTGCCGCAGGTGCCGACTCCTCCTAGCATTTTGGCCTCGTCCCGCACTCCTATCTGCCTCAGCTCGATACGGGTCTTGAAGATAGAAGCCAGGTCTTTGACCAACTCCCGAAAATCTACGCGCCCTTCCGCCGTGAAGTAAAAGATGATCTTGCCCATGTCAAAAGTGTATTCTACGTCGATCAAGCGCATGGGCAGTTTGTGCTCCCTTACCTTTTGGCGGCAGATATCAAGGGCTTCCTGTTCTTTCTGCCGGTTGGTTTCATATATATGACGGTCTTCTTCGCCGGCTTTGCGAATGACCTTCTTCAGTGCGGTAGGCAATTGCTCTTCTTTTATCTCCCGGCGGCCGATGGCCACCGTGCCATATTCCACCCCACGGATGGTTTCCACTATTACGTCGTTGCCTACTGCCAAATCCATGTTGGCACAGTCAAAAAAATATATCTTACCTGCCGGTTTAAACCTTATTCCCACTACCCAAGCCACTAGTTGAAAACCTCCTAAAATTTCATCTATTATTAAACCTAGTTTAGCCTATATAATTGCCAGGAACGCCGGGGTACATTCGCTTAAACAAGAACGTCCCTCTCTACATTATACCCTTCCTATTGTAACGCTTCCCAGAGCATATAGGAAATGTTGGTGGAAACGATCAGGGCATTGACATGACGGCGATAATTACGGCGCAGGTCATCCAACTGCTGCAGCGCCCCCCTTATCTTCGCCGGGTCGGCCTGTCCCTGCAGGGCCTGGACTACCTTCAGGTTATCGGGCAGAGCCAGACTTTCCAACCTGCCGCTGTATTTGTAGATAACCAGGTCTCGGAGCATGGTCTCCAGCATTCCGCTGATCAATTCAGGGTTAGCCTCCATCCTTTCGGCAGCGTTGAACACCGAGATCATTTCGCCGCCAGCGAGCTCCAACAGGATCTCCCCGGCGATCTCATAGGCCTGGGGGATCTCACCGCCGCCGGCGAACTCCAGGGCATCTCCCAGGCTGCCCAGTGAGAGACGTGCCGCCCGCACGGCTATTTCCCGGTCAATACCCCGTTCAACCAGCAGTTGCTCGATCACTGCCTCAGACAAGGGGAAAAAACGCACCTGCTGGCAACGGGACATTATAGTCTCCAACAGGCTCTGCTCATCAGTCAAAAGAATAATAACGGCATACCAAGGCGGCTCTTCCAGCGTCTTTAGCAGTGCATTCGCTGCCTCGGCTCTCATCAAATGGGCATCCCGGATAATTACCACGCGGTTTGCCGCGCGATACGGCTTTAAGGCCAGCCACGGTTCCATACCCTGGCTGATCTGTTCCTTCAAAATAGTAGTTTTGTTTTCCGGCTTTTCGATTATCAATAGATCGGGATGAACGCCATCTTTAAGATATATAGCTGCCTGCTCGTCGCCGCGTTGCAGCAGCGCACAGGCAAACGCCCGGGCAGTCAGCATCTTTCCCACCCCGGACGGTCCCAGGAATACGTAAGCATGGCTTACATTATCGTTCTCAATGCTGTTTTGCAGCAGGCGCACCGCCCGCTCCTGCCCGCGAATTTCACTAAAGTAATCCATAGTAACATCCTAAAATTTCTCTATATTATCATGTCCACCAGCATGCCGCGAATCTTGTCCAGGGCGATGAGCAATTCGAACGGTTCTTTCTTTTTGTCTATAAAGTCGTTGACCAGAGCTTCGATCTCCCGGTCCACTGTCTGGATCGATACTAATATGCTGCGCCCCCTGCGATTGCGGGCCCGTTGTTGTTTGATATGATAGGCCCGGGCTCCGGCCTCCTGCAGGAACTCTTTGACCAGGCGCTTGTATAGCATCAGGTCATTTACCGTCATATTCTTATTCAGGCGTTCATTGATATGGTCGATCTCTTTGAGCAGTTCCTGCATGCGAAACTGAGACTCGGCCTCCCGACGCCCGTTCATTTCCTGATCAAACGGTGATTCACCCGTCTTACGTATAACCTGGTTGACGGGCTTGTTGCTTGGGGTATAGTTTCTTAAATCACTTTTGTCACGTTCGATCTTCATTATTGACCACTCACTAACTCCCTGATGTAACGCATAGCTTCCGCCAGGACATCTTCCTGTCCCCTGGAGGCATCGATCACCTTGACCCGTCCGGGTTCCCGGGCGGCTATCTCGAGATATCCCTGCCGCACCTTCTGCTGAAAGATCAAGCCCTCCTGCTCCAGGCGGTCCGGCTTCTCTTCTCCCCTGCGCCGCAGCCCTTCCCGGGGATCGACATCCAGCAGGAGGGTAAGGTCTGGTTTGAGGCCACCGGTACATAAATGATTGAGCTGGATCAAGAAATCAATATCCAGCCCCCGTCCGTAGCCCTGGTAAGCGATAGTAGAATCCAGATAACGATCTGCTATGACCAGACCCCCTTGGGCCAAGGCCGGCCGGATGATCTCTTCGACCACCTGACTGCGGGCCGCTGCATAGAGCAGCGCCTCGGTCCGGGGTGCCATCCCCGTATTCTGTGCATCCAGCAAGATGGCACGGATCTGTTCAGAGATATAGGTGCCACCCGGTTCTCTTATACTGATTATATTATCGAAATAATTGCCCTTTATCAGCAGCTCTCTGAGACTGGTTTTACCCGCCCCGTCAATGCCCTCCAGGGATATGAACGCGCCATTCCTGTTCATCTATCCGCTCCGTCTCTTATTCTATTTAATTTCTAAATTGCCGCTTGAGAAATTATATCCAGCTCAATCGTCGATCACCAGCAGGGATTCCAGTCCGGGCTGGGATGGTCCCTGCAATCTGACCGGGCTGCTTTTAAGATAACACAAGTAGTCATATATTTCTTCAGAGATTATTTCCCCGGGGAGAACACAGGGTATTCCCGGTGGATAAGCTGCTACCATCTCCCCGGCTATCCTGCCTGCCGCCTGGGATAGTGGGACTCTTTGCTTACTGGCGTAAAAAGCCTGACGCGGGGTCAAAACTACCTGTGCCGCAGGCGGGATCTCCACCCGGTCAGATCCCTGCCGCCACCCGGTCGAATCCTCCGCAAGACGAAGCAGGGCCTGATAGAGTCTTTCCCACTCGTGCCCGTGATGTAACATGGACATCATGGCCAGGATCGACCCGTCATCTCCGGCTTCTACCTGCACCCGGTATTTTTCACGCAGCCGGCGGGATGTCTCATAACCATCAATAGTCAAACCCCTGACCGAAATGACCAGTTTCAACGGATCCATGTCTTCCACTCCGGGTACCGCCTTCAATTCTTCCGCAGAGTAACAATGCAGCCCCTTAATTTCATTTATCATATTTCGGTATTGAACTCCGAGCGCTGCTGCTTTCCCCAGCAACTCCCCGCCCTGCTCCACCATGAGCTGACGGGCCAGATCTATGGATGCCAGTATAGGATATGACGGACTGGTAGTGGTGAGCAGGCTGCAGGCCAGAGCCACCGATCCTCCCTGCGGCTCCGATGCCCGGAGATGGAGACAGGCTCCCTGGTTCAATACCGGCAGGGTTTTATGCAACCCGTTGACCACGGCATCGGCGCCGTCCTGCAGGGCAGGCCGGGGAAAAGCCAGGTGAAAGGGAAAATGCCCGCCGTGGGCTTCATCAACATAAAGTACTGTTCCCTTCTGGTGAGCCAGCTCTGCCAACTCAGCTATCCGGCAGGTGGTTCCATAATAACTGGGGCTGGTCACAAACACTGCATCGATTTTAGAATGCCGCGCCAGGATGTCACTCAGGTCGGAACCTGTTACGGCGAGAGCAACGCCCAGTTCGGGGTGGACCTGCACGGGCAGGTATACGGGACGGGCACCGCTCAATACCATGCCCCCGAAAAAGGACCGATGAGCATTCCGGGGAAGTACCACTATCGCATCCTCAGGTAGGCTCAGGAATAAGGCATGGATCCCCGAGCTGGCTCCATTGACCAGAAAAAAGCTCTCTTCTGCTCCATAAGCTCCGGCCAGCAGTTCGCGGGCCCGGGCAATAGCCCCGGCCGGAGCATGCAGATCATCGAGTCCCGGTACCTCGGTAAGATCCAGACTGGCCAGTTCCCCCAGTTGCCGGGGCATGCCCCGCCCGCCGACATGGCCCGGCATGTGCAGGCGCAAGTTATGTTCCGCCAGATATTCATTCACGGCATCAAAAATAGGAGCCCCGGTAATCATGCTGTTGCGGCCCTTCCTATAATAATATAGAGCAATGGCTATCTTTTAATTTTAGCCTTAATATTAAAATGCAGGCAACAAGAAAGGCGCGCTGTAATTGGTTCCATCACGCGCGCCCTGCAGTACTTTATTCATTAGCCCTTGCCATATTATTTGGCAAGGATGATATTTTAAAGTAAAGAATAATAGGCCTGAGAGCCTATCATTTCGTTTATCAGTATTTCTATCTGATCTGCCTATTGGGTGAGAATACCCTTTAGTTTTTCGACGATGTCATCATAATCAGTGGATCCTGGCTGCATATCAACGATCTTTCGTTCACAACCCGTACAGATAAAGCCCTTTTTCAGCTTAAGTCCGTCGCGAATGCCGCCGGCGGGCACTTCGCCGCATACCAGGCACCGCGGCAGCAGTTTTCCCCATTCCTCTCGGGGAGAAGTATTTAATGAATCCATATAAACCCCTTTTTCCATAGATTATTGCCCGCTAGCCAACCAGCTTATACCATACTGGGCAGGTATATTAGGATATGAAAAGGGATCTGATTATGTTACCGGGGATTGTTTTTTAGCCACGGATCAACACAGATTTACACGGATTTTTTGGTATATCTATTCACATCATCCGTGGAATGCGCAATTGACTTGTCAGTTAATCCTATTTGCCTTTATACTGCAATCAGAACTACTACGACAATACAAAAAACATATAAATGCAATAAAAAAATCAAGGAGAATGAATTATGCTTAATTATAGATTTGACCTCCAATTATTAATCGAGGGTCACAGCCTTGCAGAAGATAGAATTAACGAATATATTACAAAAAACCTTGAAGGAGACTGTTTGTTAGTTGTTGGCGATGAAGATTTGATAAAGATTCATTTTCATACTAACACCCCGTGGAAGGTGTTGGAATATTGTGCTTCTTGGGGAGATATTTTTGATATTGTTGTTGAGAATATGGAGCGCCAGGAAAATGGCCTGCAAGGTTAAACTATTTAGTTGAAAAACGATAAAAACCAGCACAATCAAATCTTTGAATCAAACATAACTTCTTATGTCGCAGTTTAAACATGCTGCGTCTTAACAGATTAGTCCCATTTTGCTTGTGCTAATACGCGATCCAGGATATTAAATTTTTTCAAACAAGCAATATATTCTGCGACTAAATAAAAGTTGTTTAAATCATCTTCATCTAAACCTCTGAAAACAAATAATTCATCCCACAACATGCTGCTTCCTTCAACCATGAAAAACGCTGATTCAAGTTCTACTCCAACAATTATTTTATTCTCCTTGAACACATCATCCTGTTTCTCATAAAGACGCTTTCCTGACCCGATATTTTCGACATAAAATACCTTTGCATCAGGCATTTTGCTATTCGGTATCTTATTTGAATAACACTTATTTAATATCACATTGTCTACAACAACCTGTTTTAATTCTTCTTTTGTTTGCTCTGTTATGGGATATTTTTGCTTAAGATATTCGATTATTTCTAAAGCCGTTTTCCTATTTGGATACAGTTTCGTTTTGTATTCAATATAGATAGCTTTCCATTCTTCAACTGTTTCTGGTGTTGGCTCTTGCAACAACATAGACTTACCTCCTGGTATAAAGTTATATAAATGAACTTTATTACACATAAAATTACTAACGTTCAGTATAACTTACTTCAGCCCATTGCGCATTTTAAGGCAAACAACTAAGCACTTATTGGTTAATTTAAGAACTAGCTTGTCCCTTTTGGTATGCCAAGCAAAATTAAATTGATGGAAAAAAGCATCGGGCGGATATTAAATCCGCCCCTACATCATTACCCCTTTTCCCTCTTCTGCACGAAGCATAAAAATCTGCGTCCTTCTGCCTCCATTAAAACCCCGCCAGCCAGCAGGCGTATTCCATGGGTCGGGAGACTGCCCGCCGGCGCATCTCCGCGTCAATTATGGTAAAAACCTTGCGGGCCGGCTTGGGATTGGCCTCCAGAAACCATATTTTGCCCCGGGTATCGATAATGAAATCAAGCCCCAACTCACCCAGGTGCTGGGCATGACGGTCCAGGGTGCGGGCTATTTCCAGGGCCAGGATCTCGATTCCTTCATTTATCATGGTGATACGTTCATATGTCCAGCCCAGATCGCCAAGGGTCTTTTCCAGCCTTTCCGCCTGCCCCCTTGTAGCCAGGTTGGTGGTGATCCTACCCCGGGCACCCATGCGCACTGCTATACCGCTGACATGCCATTCATTATAACGATCCTTCTGTACCATTACCCGCAGGTCAAAGTGACGATCATCACCGGGGGTCCTGATGCCCTGCTGGATGATGCGGAGGCGGTTGGCGGAACCTGCCATCAAGCCCGGCAAGCCGGCAACTACTCGTCCGTTGGCGTCGTTGGTCGACTTTACCAGGTAGCCGCCCTGATGACGGCTGATCCTGATTATATCCTGTCCCTTACAGCCATTTATGGGCTTCAGATAGACCTGTGGGTACTTGGCGAGCATGGTATTTAGGATCTGCCTGGATTTGACCAAATGAGTCTCCGGGAGATGGGGTGCGACCCGTCGGTTCTGCAGGAGGCGTTTATGGACCGACCATTTATCACCCACACCCATATTGAAGACCTTTATCCCGTACTTTTTGAGAGACAGGACCCCGTAGCGCGAGGGACTGTCACCGGAATGATGATAATAACGGTTATAACAAACATCCGGGAAAGGCAGCCAAAGCCGGCGCCACGGCCCCCCGTCTCTTTCCAGGTAATAGCCGTTCACCAGTTTATGTTCCACATCCAGATCATTACAGGTAAAGACAAAGGCCAGTCCGTTTAATTTTCGCATATGAGAAGAGAGGCTGCGGAAGAATTTGTCTTGAGAGCCGAAGGAGCCCGTCTGACTGTTAAAGGCCCCGGCCAGGATACCAGCCAACGGCCCCAATCGTAATATATTTTCCTCAGCAGTAACATTCAGATCTATACCGACCGGCAAGTGCAGATCCCTGGCCAGACCTGGAGTGATCGTAATGACCGGCCTTTCCTGGGGGAGCGGAAAAGTCCCTTCTCTAAGCCTGACCCTGACCTGCTTTTTGCCGCAGGTCACCGTCCAGATATCACCAGCCTTTATTCCCCACAGTCGGTTGATTTCTTCGTGAAGGTAGATTTCCAATAAATTTGATTTCATTATCGTATATCCTCTGTCATCACTTTTCGTATATTATATGAATAGAAGCCTGTAAGCGTTAATGACCTTCCCGAACATCCCACGGCCAAGGGTTAAGAGCTTTCCTCATGTAAACCTCATTGATCCCGAGTTATAATAAAAACCTTTTGCTGGCAGGATTATGCAGGTAAATGCCGAAATCATACTCTACAGCAACCCCTGCTTCGCCGGTTAATTCAAGCGCTTTTAGCTGAAAATCTGACCAGGGAGGGTTATCTCATGCCCAGATTATGCATCATCACCCCGGTAGCGATAACCAGGCAGAACCTGAAAGCGGTCCTTTCGACCACTGAATACAAGTGTGACTATCTGGATTCCCTTATGGATTATTATGGACTTGAAAACACCGATTCCTCTCCCTTTAATGTCTTTATTGTTGATTACACTATGGCGGAAAACGAACTTATCGATTTCCTCCGTCATATCCGCGGCAAATCCGGGGCCAAGACCCCGGTCATGGTTTTATCTTCTGTTACTGACCGCAAAGCCATTGTAGAACTCCTGCGGCAGGGCGCTGATGACTATGTGTTGAAGCCTTTTGAAGCGGGCAATCTGTTGGATCGGCTGGAACGTTTGATCAACCTTTACGTTCCTGATACTGCCCGCATGTTCCCCCAAACCCTGGTTTTAAATCTTGGTTCGGTTCTGGAACTGGAGCTGGCCCGGGCTCATCGCCATAATTACAGTTTCTCTTTTGTGCGTTTGTTCTTTACCCATATTGAATCCAAGGATCAAACACCCCATGCGGATGAGTTGGTGGACCTGATGCAGAGGGTCTTCACCATGCTGAAAAGCCAGTACCGCAAGACTGACCTGATACTGGCTGCCGGCGGTGATTCTTTCGTTATCTGTCTGCCATTTACTAATAAACAAGGGGCCCTTACGGTAATAAAGCGTATGGTCATGACCTATGAAAAATTGACGACCAAATTCCCGCCCCAGCAGTACTTTGTCGAGATAGGCCATGCCTCTTACCCGGGGGATGCCAGTAATCCGGCCGACCTGATAAATCATGTCGCCCGGGAGAAAAAACCGGTAAGCTATTATATTAAATAGGGTAAACCGGCTGGCACCAGGATTTTATAAACTTAGGAGGGTATCGTTCTGGATTTCTTCAGAAGGTTTTATTGGTCAATAATGCGGCCTAAAGCATATCGCGGATTCGCCAATCAAAGCACGGGGAAAGCTTTTCGTTACCTGGCCCTGTTGGTGTTGTTGGTAACTATCCCTGCATTTATTTATATATACCACAGTATGTCGCCCGGGACTGAGAAGCTGGCTGGACAGATCAAAAAAAGCTGGCCGGATTTCAAGCTGACCCGCGGGACGCTGGAGGTGAATGCCCCGATGCCGCTAATCATTGATAATGGGGACGGTTCCCTGACCATTATTGATACCAGCGGAAGAGGCTATCCCGCCATCTTGCAGGTATTCCCTGCCGCCAACTACATTATCACCCGCGACCAGATCTTCCAGCGGCGGGGAGCACAAGCCCGGGTGGTCGACCTCAAGAGCCTGAGATTCGTTACCTTTTCTAAAGAGACGCTGATATACTTTATGGACCATTTTGAGTGGTTTGCCGTACTTACCATCATAGGAGCGTTTCCATTGCTATATCTCTTCAAGATCCTGGAAGCTGCTCTTGCTGCTCTGTTGGCCATGCTCAGCGGCTTGTTGTTCGGGAACAGCCTGGATTATAATCAATATTTCCGTATCTCTATTTATGCTCTGACCGTCCCCTTTATCGCCCAGGGCCTGCAGAAGGCCGTATGGCCCGACTGTCCCTATCCCGGTATTTTGTTCTACGCCCTGCTCCTGACTTACCTGGTCATCGGTGTCCGGGGCGCCACGAAAAGTCGTATCGTGCTGTGAGGCAGTGAGATGCTACCCGAATGCTCCATACATATCAACCAAATAAAGAATACGGGCAATGCCGGAGAACGGTTCAGGATCGAGGCGCTGGTCGGGAACACCCTGGTCGCTTATCTCGAATATAGCGGACCTGATGGGCATGGTTCCCCGGTAGTCATTCAGGGCTTCGAAGTGAATGATGAATATCGTTCCCGGGGTATCGGCTCTGCTCTGACCGCTCATTTGAGGGAAATCTGCTCAACGCGGTATGATTCGTGCCCGATCCAGGTATATATCGCACCGCTTGACAGCTATGTCCGGCTGGAAACGCTGGAGGCTTTTTACCGCAGAAACGGAGCTGCCCTTAAAGAATGCCGCGATGCAAACAATTTATTATTTTAGTTAGCATAAAAAAAAGCTGAAACACAAAGTTCCAGCTTTTTTATTCAAAACGGCCTGACCTAGATTTCCTCCAGGTCCTCCGCTGACCCTTCTTCGTCCCACTCCAGATCATTCGCTTCCGCCTGTCTTTGTGCCTGCAGCTTAGCCCTCTTTTCTTCGATCATCCGCTTTATGTTGCCAGGCCCCTCCAGGTAAAATGGCAGGATCGATACAATAACATTGTGTTTGTTCAGCATAGCATTAGCAATAAAAACGCTGGTATTGTTATGCAGAGCAGCATGATACCACTTGTAAACAAAAAATTGCGGTAAGAGTACCGTTATCATGTCTCCGGGGGCAGAAACGTGTTCCTCTGAATCGATATAATCGATCAGGGGCCCTACCACCTCACGATAGGGAGATTCCTTGATGACCAGGGGAATGCTGGTACCCAGCATCGACCATTTTCTTCTCAGCTTATCCGCTTCACCCTCATAGGTCTCTACGTGGAAAACCTCAACATGAGGCGTAATACTGCGGGCATAGCGAACCGCCTTGACCACCATGGCATTAAAGCTGTCGATCGGTATGATTATATGATGGGCACAGGGGGTGTCCAAATCGAGGGTTTCCAGTATATCATTGGGGATATCTAATTGTTCCGCCACCGTCATATAGTGACCTTTTATTCGCTTCATGACCCATATGATAAAGGGAACTACCAGAAAAACGATCCAGGCGCCGCTGGTGAACTTGGTAACTCCCACGACCAGGAGAGCCAGCCCGGTGACCACAGCACCCAGCCCATTGATGGCGGCACGTGATTTCCAACCCGGAGTTTTGGCTTTGAACCAGTGCATCAGCATACCGGTCTGGGAAAGGGTGAAGGCAGCAAAAACACCTACAGCATAGAGCGGTATCAGCAAATGGGTGTCAGCCTTAAAGATTATTATGAGAACAATGGCCAAAAAAGCCAGGAAAGTGATGCCGTTGTTAAAATTGAGCCGATGACCTCGCATGGCCATCTGCCGGGGGGCATATCCATCCTGGGCTATAATCGATAACAGGGTGGGAAAGCCGGCAAACGCAGTATTGGCCGCCATAGCCAGGATGATAGTCGTAGTAGCCTGGATTATATAGAACATGACCCCTTTACCAAAGATAGCGAGTGACATCTGAGCCATCCCCGTCAACTCGGGAGTAGGAGAAACATTATAAAGCTTAGTCAAGAACGCTACCCCGCCAAAACAGATAACTATGGACAATGCCAAAAGAAGATAAGTTCTTTTCGCATTGCCAGGGGCCGGATCCTTGAAGTTAGGCACTGCATTACTGACTGCCTCCACACCAGTCAGGGCGCTGCAACCGGAAGAAAACGCTGTCAGAAGTATGAACAGGGTTACCGCCTGATCTCCGAATGACATCTGCCCCGGCTCTGACGGCACTGGAGTGAACGAACCGCTGCTATACTTGATAAGTCCGGCAATGATAAGAATAATAACACTGACTATGAAGGCATAGGTTGGAAAACTGAAGATGCGGGAGGATTCCCTGATCCCCCGGATATTTCCGATTACCAGAAGCAGTACGAATATTACGGCAATAGGCACCCGGAAGGAAAACAGCCCGGGCATGGCAGATACCAGGGCATTGGTCCCTGCGCAGATACTTACAGCCACCGTCAGTATATAACCCACCTGCAGGGAAGCCCCAGCTATGAGGCTCTGGTTGGTACCCAGGTTCTCCTTGGCCACGATATAGGCCCCGCCGCCATTGGGATAAGCCTCGACTACCTGCCGGTAGGAGAAGGTGAGGATCAATAGTAAAATCACAATAGCGAATGCTATACGCGGCATCCATAGAAACGAACTTACGCCTACCACCGGGATCAAGACCCACAGCATCTCGTCGACTGCGTAAGCCACCGATGAGATCGCGTCACTGGCCAGTATCGGCATGCCCCAGAATACGCTCAGTTTTTCATCGGTCAGTTGTCGGGTCTCCATAGCCTTGCCGAACACCCAACGAAAGAATTGCTTGATCAATTCATCATCCCCCGGTTTCATGAATTAGCATTTTTGATTAAGGTATCCCAATTCAAGGGTAAAAAACTGAATCTGAGGCCTTTATAGAATAAATACCCTGCTTCAAGCAGGGTATCTCACATAAACAACAAGATAATTATAGTATTTGGTGTAAAAAAGTAAATAGGAAAATATAAAAATTATATATATATACATTCCCATATCGCCTTTGTTTTATAAGCATTTTTTTACAGACAGGCCGAGTAGTATAGAACGATTAAAATTTTATGTTTGATCCCCTTGAGCAAATCCGGGAGATTGTAGCTTGACCAGTTTGAGATGAGCAATAGCGGTGATGCTGCAAGGCATCTTTCTCCTTGACGGCAATTCTCTTTTGCATTGCCGCCAATCTGAATAATAAAAAGCCCCGGCACTATGTAAAAAATGTTGGGAAACAGGAACTCTTGCGGCTCTAGTGGTATTATGTATTTATTCGGGTAATAAGTTGGACCTTCAGGTCCCGCGGTTATTGCTATGGAGGCCGGGAATGAACAGAGGCAGGAGTTTTGACGATCTATATGTTCTGCGCCTGATCGCCACGATTGCGGTCATTGCGATCCACACTACCTCACAGGGTATGACGCTATCATTCGTGGGCTACTATGGGAACCAGCTGGCCCGCTTTTCCGTCCCTATGTTTCTTATACTTTCAGGCTTCCTGTTATTCCAGAGCGATCTAAATAACGGTTTGCTGCCAAGATCTCAGTTCTACCGCAAGCGTTTCCGCAGGATCCTTCTGCCTTATATACTATGGACTATTTTTTACAGCCTGGTGCTGCATTACTATTTTAATGGTACACAAAATGCCAATATGATCCTGCCGGACATGATAAGGCACTTTTTCCTGGGCAATGGCTTTACCCACCTCTATTTCGTAGTGATCATCATCCAGCTTTACCTCCTGTATCCCTTCATGCGCAGGGCTTTTAATGCCTATCCCGGACTTTTTTTACTACTTTCTTTGTTTTTGTCTTTTGGCTGCCAACTGCTTTTATATCTGCATGCCATCAGAGCTATCCACCTATCGGTTTACCATGGGGAGATCTACCTGATCGCCTTTCCGGTCTGGCTGTTCTATTTTGTCCTGGGAATGTTCCTGGCTCTGAACGATCAGGACCTGGAGAAATCCGGTCAACTGTCCTGGCTGAGCTGGGCGGCCATATGGGCATTAAGCTTCGCCCTCCTGTTATGGGACAGCTATAAAACCGCCAGCTTCGCCCTTTCGCTGAAACCTACGGTCATTCTCTATGCCACGGCGAGCTTTTTCTTCCTGCGTGCCTGGCTGAATCGTTTTCCGATCAATATCGGACTATTCATCAAATGGTTCTCCGATCAATCCTTTTTGATCTATCTCCTGCACCCGCTGATGGCCAATGCGCTGGTCTTCATCTCACTGCGGGTGGTGGACCAGCCGCTTTTATGGTCCAGCAATCTGGGGGCATTGGCCAAATTCCTTATAACCCTGGTAGTGACTATTGGTGTCACATATATCATAAGCCTCACCCCTCTGGCCGCGCCGTTAGGTGGAGCAAGGAAGAAATAGTTGTTGGTCAGGCAATGGATTTGAGATTGGTCGGATATCTATTGCTCGCACATGTTCGATCCGTCCGAAAATAACAAAACCCCAGGACTGGGCCCTGGGGTCGATATTTTGGGAGCTGCTAAAACTAGCCGAGAAAATAGTAATTACATATCCTCAAATGTTAGGTTTTCAATAGGATACTCAGCCCTTCTCAAGTGATCCTCAAAGGGTATATCTCCCTCTATTTCGACTGGAAAGGCACATTGATAATTAGTCTTGGTTTGCTGATCATAGTTTTTCCCTAATATATATTTGTCATATATCCCCTTTGATATATATTCACTCCATATCGAACTATTTGCTTTTTTCATACGTTCGATAACATCCGCCGGAATGGTTTCTCTAGTGTAGATCTTAGGTGAACGAAATCTTTGTATGGTAGGCGTCCAATTGTCCGAAGCATGAGCAAACCCCTTGTAAGCAATGTTATTCTTTGTATCAAGATATACAAATGAATGTATTCCTCCCCAATCCGGATGAGTTTCAAGTGTTTTTTCTGCATATGCACGGTCAATGACAATAGCTTCTACTATTTCTTTGGAGGTCAATTCCTTCTTCTGATTCCCATCTTCATCGGATGACTGTTGGGGGGGATTGGGGGTATTGATCGACTCGCCAGGAAATCCTGATGATGGCGTAGTCGCAGTCATCTCTTGGTTCTGTTCTATGGCGGCATCCCTCTGATCTATCCAGGTCTTCTCCTGGTCCCAGGCCTTTTGTTCTTCTGCACCCATGGCTGTTGCCGGAGAGGGTTTTTGCCCCGCTCCGGTTATCGTTGTGGCCTGCCCGGGAGCCAGGGGTTCGGTCTTTTCTGTTGCAGTAACCTCGGCTTCTCCGGTCATTAGACTGGTGCTGTTCTCTTTTTCGCTTACCTGGTTGCTCCAGAAGCTTCCGCGTATTCCGCTCACTCCCCAGGGCATGTCTACCTTGACCTTGACCTTCTTCTCCTGCGCGGTCTTGTACCAGGGGTTGGCAGCGGCAAGTCCTAAATGGGTGGCGAGACTTGCCACCATGTATGCGGCCTTTTCCTTAATTTCTGCTGCCTTACTGGCAATGTCATGTTTGCTGGCCAGGGCTCCGAATATCCTGCCCTGTTTTAGTTCTACTTCGAGGTTGTCGACCCTAGTTCCTATTCCACCGTCTTTTTTGATATAGGTTCTGCCCTGGTTGTTCTTAAGGGTTAGCCTGGTATTGGCTTTAATGAGTATTCCGCTGCCGTCGGGCAGGTTTATCTCGGCTTCTCCGTTTTCACCGGTGATTACACTGTCTCCTGGGTTTATGGCCGAATTGCCGGTAACAGGGTCTTCTTTATTTGCTGATTGCAGCTTTACTTCGCCTTTTTTGACGGTAAGGGTGGCAGTTAGTTTGCTGCTGCTCAAAGCGGGGTCATTGTTTAGCAGTATGGCCAGCATACGGGCCAGGTCTCCCCGGTTAAATCCTGCATCGGGATAAAAGTTCTTTTTGTCTTGGCTTAGCCCTATCATTCCGGCATCCAGCGCCATAGCTACGGGACGGGCGGCCCAGTGTCGGTTGTTGATATCATTTAATGTTGGCAGTACTGCCCCGGTATCTGGTTGTTTAGATAGTTTCATGAATAGGCTTATACCCTGGGCTCTGGTTAGTTTGGCTTCGGGTTTGTAGTTATTAGCATCTATTCCTTTGATATACCCGGCTTGCGATGCGGCTGTGATGCTTCCAGCAGCCCAGTAGTTAGCAGGTATGTCTTTGAAATTGCTTTTCCCGCCTGACTTGGTGTTCAGCCCCATTATGCGTGTAAAAATTACGGCGGCTTGTGCCCTGGTCAATGCTTCTTGGGGGTGGTAGCTGCCGTCAGGGAAGCCGGTAATGATACCTCTGGCTACTATATACTTTATATATAATGCATTGGGGTCGCTGGCAGCTACGTCATTAAATGCTGTCCTTATATTGGTGGACTTCTCCGCCCGTATCGGTTCCGCTGGTATTGTTCCCAACAGAGTTAGCACAAAGAAGAATAAGATCGTATAAACCGTTATACTATGTTTTTTCCTAAGAATCACAATCCCCATCCTTTCCATAATGTAGAGCATTTTATAAATACCAAATTCATTATTTCATATTTAGTAACTTATGGGAAGATTGGATAGCAGGAAGAAAAGATACGATAGTTGCAGCGCCATCTTATCACCGGGCACAAGCTTCTTCCTTATCAAGGAAAGGTGGACATATATTTAATACCTGGCAAGATTTCCGCCAAATATCGCTGGATCGTCCCTAAATGGAGCCGTCATTTCGGATATCTGCCTTAGCTATTGTTCGTCCATAAAATTGTCATTGCGAGCGCAGCGCGGCAATCTTGTTCTTTTATTGCAGATCCTTTTAATGAACTTTAAGAGTTCTGCCTTGATCTTAAATATCTGCGTGCGGTGCCAGCCACCTGCGTCCAGAAAATAATTAGAGGGCATGTTTATTATAAAATGCCCCCTAACAAATATAATTCCTGGCGACGTCCTACTCTCCCACATCTGAAATGCAGTACCATCGGCGCAGGAGAGCTTAACTGCCGTGTTCGGTATGGGAACGGGTGTGACCTCTCCGCCATTGTCACCA
>JBLMZJ010000078.1:0-65351 GCA_050258735.1 Deltaproteobacteria bacterium
ATTCAGGACAGATAGCATTGGTGGCCAGACTAAGAGATTTGGTGATTCCCTTATAGGCTTCTTCTATGGTAAGATCGATCTGGCTTTCTACATCCTGCCCCCGTACTGGTACATCACGAAATGGCGAGGACCGGCGGGTTGCGCCGGGCCGACCACCAAACAGGGTGGTGAAAAAATCACTGAAACCTTCTATATCTTCCGGGTTTATGTTGCCGCTACTATAAAAGTTGACCCCATCCATTCCGGACATGGGATCAAAATTGTCGCCCATGCGCCAATTAGCGCCTAGGCGGTCATATTTGCCGCGTTTTTCCTGATCGCTGAGCACCTCATAGGCCTCATTGATCGCCTTGAACTTCTCTTCCGCAGTCTCTTTGTCCTTGCCGCTATGGAGGTCGGGGTGCCATTTACGGGCAAGCTTGCGGTAAGCTGCCTTGATCTTCTTTTCGTCGGCATCCCGGCTTACCCCCAGTATCTCATAATAATCCTGGAATTTTACCGCCATAGCCCACCACCTCCAAAGTTGTGCATTATTTTTTGCCACAGATTTCACGGATTTATACAGCATTTTTTTAGTAATAAGCCACACAAATGCTCTAATAATTCAATTTAGACAAGATGGTCACAGGGGGTATTCAATAATTGCCTTAAATATTAATCTGTGTTAATCTGTGCAAATCTGTGGCTTAAATCCCCCGTGTCCATGTGGTTAAATCGTTCTCTTATCGTTTCTTACTGTTCCTCGAATTCGGCATCGATTACATCATGGTCGCTGTGGTCGCCGCCGGTATGCTCGCCTGATGCATCTGCGGCCTGAGCTCCGGCCTGCTCCAGAGCCACGGCGGCATTGGCCAGTTCATCGCACAGCTGGCGGAGGGTATCCTGCGGTGCACTTTCCTTCAATGCATTCTTTAACGATTGCAGCGCTTCCTCCAGATGGGCTTTTTGGTGGACCGGCAGAGCACTGCCTACTTCAACCAGCTTACGTTCTACCTGATATACTAAGCTGTCGACCTCGTTGCGGAGTTCCACTTCTTCCCGACGTCTGCGGTCTTCGCTGGCGTAGCTGGCAGCATCCTTCAGCATCCGTTCCACCTCGGCCTGATCAAGACTGGACGAACCGCTGATGGTGACACTCTGTTCCTTCCCGCTGGCTTTATCCCGTGCACTTACTTTCAATATACCATTGGCATCGATATCGAAGGTAACCTCGATCTGAGGCAGGCCGCGCGGTGCCAGAGGGATCCCCTCCAGTTTGAAATGGCCCAACAGCCGGTTATCCCGCGCCATCTCTCTTTCACCCTGCAAGACATTGATATCTACCGCTGGCTGGTTATCTTCCGCAGTTGAGAAAGTCTCGCTCCTGCGCACTGGGATGGTAGTGTTGCGCTCGATTATACGAGTCATCAGACCGCCCATGGTCTCTACTCCCAGTGACAACGGAGTGACATCCAACAGGACTACGTCTTTTACCTCACCTGATAATACACCCGCCTGAATAGCTGCACCAACTGCCACTACTTCATCGGGATTTACACCCATATGGGGATCCTTGCCGGTAAGATCCCTTACCAGCTTCTGCACCGCCGGTACCCGGGTGGACCCTCCCACCAGGATCACTTCTTCTATATCCCGCGCACTGACCTTGGCATCCGCCAGAGCCTGCTCAACCGGTCCCCGCAGTCGTTCGACCAGTGGATGGATCAGGTCTTCGAATTTTGCCCGGGTCAGTTTCATATCCAGGTGTTTTGGCCCATCAACATCAGCTGTAATGAAGGGCAGGCTGATCTGGGTCTCCAGCATACTGGAGAGTTCTACCTTGGCCTTCTCCGCTGCTTCCGTCAATCTTTGCAGAGCTTGCTTATCCTTGCGCAGATCGATCTGGTAATCCTTGCGGTACTCCTCAGCCAACCAGTCTACGATGGTCTTATCAAAATTATCTCCGCCCAGATGAGTATCACCGCTGGTCGATTTTACTTCGAATACACCATCTCCCACTTCCAGGATAGACACATCGAAGGTGCCGCCCCCCAGGTCGAAAACCAGAATCGTTTCGTTGGCTTTCTTGTCCAGGCCATAGGCCAGGGCAGCCGCTGTCGGTTCATTGATTATTCTCAGCACGTTGAGTCCGGCGATCTTACCGGCATCTTTGGTGGCCTGACGCTGAGCATCATTGAAATAGGCCGGTACAGTTATGACAGCATTGGTAATCTTCTCGCCCAGATAATTGGAGGCATCATCCACCAATTTTTTAAGTACCATGGCTGATACTTCTTCCGGTGCATATTGTTTTTCCCCCACCTTAAAACGAACGGCATCTGATGGTCCGCTAACCACGGTGTAAGGAACCAGTTTGCGTTCCTCCCCAACTTCACTATAACGCCGTCCCATGAAACGCTTGACCGAATAAAAGGTTTTTTCAGGATTCAAGGCGCCCTGCCTCCTGGCCACCTGCCCGACCAGGCGTTCATCCTTATCCTTAAAAGCTACTACTGAGGGAGTAGTGCGTGAGCCTTCAGCATTCACTATAACCGACGGATTACCGCTTTCCATGATGGCCACTACCGAATTGGTAGTACCCAGGTCGATTCCAACTGCTCTTGCCATCTCTCATTCCTCCTTTAAATAAATGATCAATAGCCATTAATCAAAATGGTCAACAAAGGTTAAATTAGGTAGATTTTAAACATCCCACCGCAGGTAGTGGAATGTTTTTCTAAACAATATTATATTCTCAGTCATTTTATTAGTCAATGATAGTCAAAGATAATTTGTTGAAATGTAATAACCCGTTTGCAGCGATACGAAAAGATAGAATAAGAAGAATAGGATAATTCCATTTGGCATTTGCTCAATATGAGTTAACATATCCGGTAGTCGAAGCGGCGCTACCATTCTCTCCTGATAACGCCAAAAAAGAGTATCTTCTTGATCTCCTCCAGCCTTTGGGCCAGACTGATGCCCTTGCTTTGCTCAAGGATTCGGGTGCAGTTCTGATTAAAGAGCTCGTCCATTATTATAACCAGCAGATCAAGATCGATATCGGATTGAATATGCCCCAGATGTGAGCCTTCCTGTAATAGAAAGGTATAATGCTGTTTGATTATACTATAACGTTTTTCAATCAATTTGGCCTGTTCAGGAAAAAATAAACTGGCTTCCTCCAAAAGGACCGGGCTGAAACGGCCTTCAGCGCAAATGGTCACCAGCTCGTTCAGGCGATCAAACCAGTGATCGTTTTTGGCAACTATAGCATTCATCCTTGATGCCTCTTGTTCAAACTCATCCGTAAGAATGGCAGTAATCAGATCCTGCTTGGAGGCGAATGATTTATATATGGTTTTCTTACTGACCTTTAATCTGGCTGCCAGGTCGTCCATGGTGAAGCGGCGAAACCCGTACTTTTTTATCTCTGTAACAGCCGCCTTCTTGATTCTTTCCGATAAAATCTTCCCCTCCATAAATACTCCTCCCGTTTTTACAGTTTCCAGTTTCAACATACCGCCAAGCCTTCGGCTTGTCAAGCCTGAAATCTTCATTTTTCGAGTTCTCTCTGCTGTTCTGCGCCGCTATTTGTCACCGGCCGGCAATATTTTCACCAGCTTGTCTGTGATGTCCCGGAACACCGGAGCGGCATCCTCTGCACCCGATCTGCCTTCTTCAACCAGCACCACCATCGCCCAGCGGGGTTGGTTGGCGGGAAAGTACCCGGCAAACCAGGTATTCAGTAGTTCCTTGTTATCCCGGCCGATGTTTCCAGTCTGACCGGTCCCGGTTTTGCCAGCCACTGCAATTTGGCCAGTGGCAGCGTTTTGGCCGGTTCCTTCATTAACGGCTTTGGCCATCAGTTTTTGCATTTCCCTGGCAGTATCGGGTTTCATAGTCTGCAGAAGTTCACTGGCCGAAAGCTCTTTTTTGACTCCTTGCCGGTCAACGGTATAAGCCACGACAGATGGCTTCCCCCAGACCCCGTGGTCAGCTATTGTGGCCACCAATGAGCATAACTGGACCGGGCTCAACATGACCCCCTGCTGCCCTATGCTTGCGTTACCCAAAGCGGCTTCACCGCCGTCGATATTTACTCCGGTCCCAGCTGCCCCGTAAGTAAAGCCACCTATTGCTTCATCAGCAAGGTGCATCTGCCTGACATATCGTATCAGGCGTTCCCGACCCAGGCGCAGACCGGTTTGGATAAAAACTGAATTGCATGACTGGGCAAAGGCTTCATCGAACCTTATGTTTCCGTGTCCTTGCTTCTTCCAGCAGGGAATGACCGCTTCCTGGTTGAAGCGATATTCGCCAGTACAGACAAAACGGTCATTGCTTCTTACAATCCCTTCATCCAGAGCTGCTGCGGCTACCAGCAGCTTAAAAAGAGAGCCCGGCGGATAACTCATCAAACAACGGTTGTTCAAGCTTCCGTTCTGATCATTTTTGATAGTGGTCTCAATATTATAAGGATCATAAACTGGCCGGCTGGCCATGGCCAGGATCTGCTTGCTCCTGACATCCATGATCACTACTGCACCTTTCCCTACCCTGGAATTCATGACGTCCTCAACTGCTTGCTGCACCCGCTTGTCTATGGTCAATACTACCGATCCCCGCGGTACTTGATTATTGGAGGCCATTCTCATCTGTAAACCCCTGATTGCTTCTCCTCTGGCATCCAGTACCGAGACCAAACGTGTAATCCCATCCTCTTGGCCCAGCAGACCGTCATAGCATTTTTCGATACCAGCCAGTCCCTTGATCGGTTCACCGCCATCTACATACCCCAATAGATGAGCTGCAAAACCATCCTTTCGGTATCGTTTGATTTCTGGAGCAACCAGCAATCCGGGCAGGCCACAGCTCTTAAAATTCCTTATCTCATCGGGTTTTAAATCAGAGGCGATCCTAACTGCTGGTTTACCAGTTGCCATGGCCTGTAATAGGTTTCGTTTGATACTATATGAGTTTTCCCCATTCAAGCAACCTGTTATTTGCCTGGTCATATAATCGAGGGTTTTGCTATTCGTAGATGACCCGGGACCCGGTGACATCTGTCCGCCTATCGTTTCCTCCGGAATCGCGTAAAGGGCGGTGGTCAAAACGGCACCGGTGAGAGGTATCCCATTGCGGTCTAAAATAGAACCACGTGGATATTCCTCGATCTCGATCCGGCGCGTGCGCTGTGTCAAAGCTTCGGCAGTCAGTTCCTCTCCCCGGTATAATTGGATCCAGGCCAAACGTGCCAGGAGGATCAGGAATAGGAACAATAAAAAGGCCGTCATCAGATGGATACGCTGCCTGATAATAAAAAGACCCCCTTACACTGCGATATCCATAGCTTTGGCCGCAGGTCGGAGGGTTATACTTAAAGAGTTATAATGATCATGCAATGCTTATCTTATTTGCCCGGAGCAGGTCCATCATACCTTCTGACCTTAAAAGGCAGCTCCGGCAGCAGTGAATCGATTTCTGATATGGTGTCAGGAGTTCCCCGGATAATGACCAGTCCTTCCCGGCGATCCAATGTCGAAACTACCCCGAGGTGCGAACAAGCCTCGATTATCCTGGTCAGCATATCGATGTTGCGCGGTTCCAATTGCAGGTATATAACGGAATCCATCCTAATTTACCTTTCTCAGAATGGTATGCTCCGGTACGGCTTTCTTCACCGGAAAGAAGACCCGCTGTCGGGGATGCCTTGCTCTATCCAGGCTGTTACCTTCTTCATCGAAAAGAGCATCTATTGTTATCGGCAGTACCTCTCCTCCCGGGATCAAGAGTTCCAGTGGATCACCGGGACCAAAGTTTCCGCGTTGTTCAACCTCCACTATCTCCCGCGCTGCCTGCCATCCCCTGACCACCCCACAGAATTCGCTGCGGTTCTGAGCTGCTTCCTTGCTGATATCCTGCAGCCAGGGTGATTCGCCTTCAACAAAACCATTGGTGAACGGTCTGGTCGCCGTTTTCACCAACTCGCGGCGCCATTCTTCCAACTGTTCCCGTTCAAAACCGCGGCCCCCTTCCAGAGCATCCATGGCCCGCCGGTACACCGAAGCAACGCTGGCTACATACAAGGGACTTTTCATACGTCCTTCCACTTTGAAGGCATCTATACCGATCTCAGCCAGTCGGGGGAGATACTCCAGCAGGCAGAGGTCACGCGAATTCAGGATATAGCTTCCCTTTTCATCTTCTTCAATGGGATAGTATTGCCCGGGACGCTTTTCCTCAACCAGGGCATAACGATAGCGGCAGGGATGCGCACATTCACCCTGGTTGGCCCCCCGGCCGGTCATATAGTGGGACAACAGGCAGCGGCCTGAATAGGATACGCACATAGCTCCGTGTATGAAGACCTCGATTTCTATATCTGCCCGTTGTTTTATCAAGGCGATCTCCTCCATGCTGAGTTCCCGGGCCAGTACCACTCTCCTGGCACCCAGCTCACGGTAGAAAGCGGCTGTCTCATAGTTGCATACGCTGGCCTGGGTGCTTACTGTCAGGGGAAGTTCAGGCGCGTACTTCCGGGCTAGGCGTAACACACCAGGGTCGGATATGATCAGGCCGTCTACCCCCAACCGGGCCAATTCTTCAAGATAGGCGGGCAGGCGGTCGATATCCCGGTTGCGAGCCAAAGCATTAACGGTGATATAGACCCGGGATCCCCTCTCCCGGGCAAATTTTAACCCTTCAGCGATCTCCTGAAGGGTCAGATTGCCGGCATAAGCCCGCAAACTAAATTCTTTGCCGCCCAGATATACGGCATCAGCTCCAAATACCAGAGCTGTCTTCATCTTCTCCAGACTACCGGCTGGCATTACCAGTTCCGGAAATCCCATATGACATTGCTCCTTTAATTGCATTATTTGCTGTAACGGCGCTGAGCCTGCAGATGTTCCTGATAGGTGCGGGAGAAATAGTGGGTACCGTCCCCTTTGGCCACATAATATAAGTAGGGGGTTTGCTGCGGACTTACGGCTGCAGCAATAGATGCATCTCCCGGGCAGGAAATCGGCCCCGGCGGCAGACCCGGATACTTATATGTATTATATGGTGAATCTACCTCCAGATCCTGATAGCTGACATTGACCTTTTCCGGCTGTCCGATACAATATAGAACAGTTGGGCACAACTGCAGCAGCATACCGGTTTGCAAACGGTTCTCTATGACTCCCGAGATAAGGCGGCGTTCATTATCTACCATAGCCTCTTTCTCGATGATGGAAGCCAGGATCACGGTGTCATAAACCGTCATATTCTGGCTGTGGGCCTGTGCCGCATACTTGTCCCAATGACTGCCGAAATTTCCCAGCATCTGATCAACGATTTGATGGGCAGTGGTACCCTCTTCGATTTCATAGGTATCGGGAAAAAGAAACCCCTCCAGCGGATCCTTGGTATCTACCGGGACCCCGTCTAAAAAGTCATAGTCGTAAGTCTCCCAAAGCGCTGCCTTCCAGTCCTCCTCGGTGCATATGTTCTTCTTGACCAGAAGGTCTCCGATCTGCTTGATGGTATATCCCTCAGGCACGGTAAAGCTGATCCCCACTACATGGCCCTGAGCGATCAGGGCTGCAATCTGTGGGATGCTTTGACTGCGGCTGAACCTGTAGTGTCCTGCCTTTAACTGGCTGTCCAGTTCATTACGGCGGCAAAAGAGCAGGAATGCTGTCTGACTGCGTATCAGCTGTTCTTTATCCAATATTGCGGCAATCTGAGGCGCGGTGGCCTGCGCCGGAATGACAACATCTATCGGTCTTTTATCTTTTATATCTACCGGTTGATAGAGAGCATTTAGGCTGTGCCAGGCCCAGAAGACACCGATAGCTATCAGGACCAGCAAAACAGTGATTATAAACCTTCCTTGCCTCTTTCTAGGTTTGATAATGACTTCACTCATTTCTTCACTTCTTTTCTGCTGATTTGTTATGAAAATACGTATTAGAACCTGTCTCCAAGTTCAAAGACCACTCAGAAATGTATTTTCAGTAACTTGTGGCGACCCCCTGAAATCATGTAGAGTCTGTCCTATATGGTCGGGTCACTTATGATATCTGCCGGATCCGGAGCAGGCGGCTGGGCATCATCACTGCTGTTCCCGGTCCCTCCGGCAGAAGGCTCCTGCGCTCCTCCCTCGGGCTGGTCACCCACGGTCTGTTCCCCGACGGGCTCAACCGGCAGATTACTGCTGGGGCCATGATGTATTATCTCGTCGAGAGTCAGGTAGTTGTTGGTGGACAGTAGCTCCTGATTGATCAATTTCCCATTGGCATCGTAAAAGCTGCGGAAAGCTCGAACTGAATAGCCGTTGATACCAGTGTGTTCCACTTTAACTTCGCCGGGCGCCAGGGTATCATCAAAGACATCCACTTTTTTGAAGGGGATCATTCCATCTATCACCGAGTTGATAGCGATCTTCTGTTTATGCTCCAGATCGCCGTAGACGTTTATCGTAATGATCCCGCCGCTGGTGACCGCACGAATATAAATAGGTGAATCGGTGTTGTTCTGGAAACGAAAGTCCTGACTTCCGTAAGAAACAGTCGCATCCCTGCCCAAGGGGACATAGGCTACCGCCATATTGTGCTGATTTCGTTCTACAATATTCAAACCAGCCAGTAAAACTGCGTTATACAGCGTGGTTGAAACCTGGCAGATACCACCACCTATACCAGGTACGAACTTTCCGCCAACTATGGTCAAAGCCTCATTGAAACCGGTCTCGGCGGTACGCGGTCCGATTATGTTGTTAAAGGAAATGATCTCACCCGGTTTGACCATGGTGCCGTTCAATGTCCTGGCTGCCAGGCGCAGGTTGGCAGAACGGTTTATATCTCCGGTATTGAACCAGGTGCTGAAGCTGGAGAGCTCACCCATACCCTTGAGATCTTCTTCAGTCACCCGAGGCTTCTGGACAACCATTACTATACCGATGCGCAGTTCCTCCAGCTCTTCCCATTCCCTCGGCAGGCTTTCCATCAAGGCCGAAACATCCACTACCTCACCGGGAGATCCAGGAACGACCACTAGCCCCTTATCCGGATCGACATCCAGGGTAGCATCGACAGTTTTGACCCCCATTTTGTCATTAAAGGTCTTCAGTATCTGCGAGAGCGTCCCAGGTCGGTATATTATCTTCTGGGGATATGTGATTTTATGAGCTCCGTCCAGGTTAAGCATTTTAGAATCGAGTCCCCGGGCTTTCTCCCTGGCCCAAACATCACGGACGGCCTTCCTGGCATCGAAAGGAACGACCAGTTGATCCATGCTGGTCTGATATGAATAACTGTCATGGTAAAAAATCACTGGAGCGGAACCGGCAGCCCGCAGCGCCTGGGTAAGCTTTACTGCGGCCTGGTCGCTGGTCAACCCGGCTACCGGAACTCCGGCGATTTCAACGCCGGGCAGGAAACGGTCAGAGGTATAGAACACCTGATAGAAATATATTATAACGGCTATACATATTCCTAAAACGGTCATCGAAATCAGGAGTGCAGCCGTTTTCCATTTCTCCAATGCCAAGGTACGCCCTCCAAAAAATCAGGTAAAAGATTATTGGTAAAATTATATGACCGACATGATAATCCTTAACTTTAATATTTTAACCCATTTAAGACCTTTTGCCCATATAAAAAGAAGGTCTTTTAGACCCTCTTCCAGGCCAATGACAGTAGCGAATATACTTAGCGTTCAGTTAAATAGGGATCTAAACACAGCTAATAAGCCACCTCTAGCTTCTAGTTCTCATCAGTTTTTGCTGGCCTGTTTCGCAGAACCTCAACCCGTGCGCCATTGTAAAAAGCCCGCTCAATCAACGTACAATAGTACGCCTCAATCGCGAGCTTTTTACATTTCTTGATCTTCATTCCTGTCATCGACCTGGCATCTTGCTAACTTGTGATAAATAAAAGAAGGTCTTTCCGACCTTCTTTTAAATACTATTAAGTATTATCTTGGCATGATCCTCTGGTTTATAGTTCTTCGTTTTCGACCAGTTCCTGCCAGGCGTCAGCAACCATTTCCCATTCTTCTTCGTCTTCGATGTCGCTGAGCATCTCACTGCCGTCTTCATCATAGACTACTTTCAGGATAACGATTTCCGCTTCGAATTCATCCATGTCTTCCATCTCTTCCTCTTCCATCAGAGGGATCAGGACGCGGTATTTTTCGTTTTCGATCTCCATCTCGGCCAGCAGCTCAAATTCGTGTTCTACTCCTTCATCATCCACGAGAACCAGTATAGAAAACTCCTCATCATCGAAAATTTCTTCGTTGCTCATTACGCCACCTCTTTCCAAAAGCTAAAGCTATTCTAATATCTCCCCTGACCTTTGTCAAATTATGCCCAAAGTAAAGCCTACTTACCAGCATGGCTGTCCAGGTAGGACTGCAGTATAAAGGTTGCTGCCATCTTATCTATGACCTGTTTTCTCTTGCGGCGCGAAACATCCGCCTGGATCAGGACCTTTTCCGCTGTAACAGTAGTCAAACGCTCATCCCAAAGCTCAACTGGCAAACCGGTGTATTCCCCCAACTCACTAGCATACTCTCTGATTTCAATAGCCTTGGGTCCTTCGGTACCATTCATATTCAAAGGCAATCCCACTACGATCGATTCTACCTCGTTCTCCCTGCAAAGTGCCATTATACGGGCCATATCATCTCCAGAAGTGCGCTGCAGAACTGAGTGCCCCTGAGCTGTCCAGCCCATGGGATCGCTTAAGGCTATCCCTATACGCTTTTGTCCAACATCCAGACCCAATATCCTCATAAGTTCCACTCTCCTGCCCGACTATAGGCAATCTTTCAATATCGATAAAAAAGCTGTCCGGGGACAGAAAAAGCCCGTAAGCCAGCGTTAGTACGTTGATTATACGGGCCTTGGCTCAAACCGGAACGCTCAAAAGCCTGGTCATTGCCAGGACCGCTGTTCCGATTATATATTTAGATAGTTTTTGATAAGTATCTCCATCAGTTCGTCGCGGTCGACCTTACAAATAAGATTGCGCGCTTCATTATGGCTGGTTATGTATGCAGGATCACCCGAAATCATATACCCCACTAACTGGTTGATCGGGTTGTATCCCTTTTCCTCCAGCGCCTGATAAACCGCACGCAGAATACTGTCTACGCGGTTCTCGTTTTCCCGTTCTTTGGTAAAACTGACGGTTTTCCCGCTCTCCTGAGGCAAGATCCACACCTCCCCGGTGTATGACTTCTATGTCGAGCTGCCTTTTTCCTTGTCTATTTCAGGGTTTTTTCTACCATTTCCCGCGCCTTGGCCAGGGCTTCTTCCAGTTTACTGGTATCCTTTCCGCCCGCCTGGGCCATGTCCGGCCGGCCTCCTCCTCCTCCGCCGGCTACCTTTGCGGCTTCTCCTACGATTTTGCCCGCATTGAGTCCGCGTTCTACCAGATCGCGGCTGACAAAAGATACCAGGGAGACTTTATCATCGACCACTGCTCCCAGCAGTACGACGGCACTGCTCAGCTTATCCCTGAGCATCTCGGCCTGGGCTCTAAGTGAATTGGCATCCTGTCCGCTTACTGCAGCGATCAGTACTTTGGCTCCTTTATGATCACGGGCCTGACTTATCAGATCGCCACTGGATACGCTGGAGAGCTTGCCCTTGAGACCTTCGATCTCTTTTTCCCTTTCTTTGATGGTGCGGCTGAGACCCTCTATGCGGTGTCCCAGTTCGGCAGGCGTTGTTTTTAAAGTATTGGCGGCTGCCTTCAGATCAGACTCCACTCCATTGAAATAGGCCAGGGCATGCGCTCCGGTGAGTGCCTCGATCCGCCGCAGACCCGAACCGATGCTGCTTTCAGAAAGGAGCTTGAACAAACCGATCTGGCCGCTGTTTTTCACATGTGTCCCTCCGCAAAGTTCGCGGCTGAAGTCACTTACTGCGACCATCCTGACCTCTTCGCCATATTTTTCGCCGAAAAGAGCCATAGCCCCCATTTCACGTGCCCGGGCAATGCTGGTCACCTCGGTTTCTACCGGATAGAGGCTCCAGATAGCATTATTGACAATGGTTTCTACTTGCTGCAGTTCTTCATCAGTCATAGCCACCAGATGGGTAAAATCGAACCGGAGACGCTCCGCTTCTACCAGGGAACCCTTCTGCTGAGCGTGTTCTCCCAGGGTCTGCCGCAGAGCCTGGTGCAGAAGATGAGTAGCAGTATGGTTACGGGCTATATCCAAACGCCTGGCACTGTCAACCTCCAGACTGACCTCTTCCCCGCTATGCATGCTGCCTTCCAGGTAGCCGGAATGAACTATGTAGCCGGCCACCTTTTGTACATCCCGGACCTTGACCACACCGTTCTTACCTTTGATAACTCCGATGTCTGCTACCTGTCCGCCGCTTTCTGCATAAAAAGGCGTACTGGCAGTTAAAAGCAAAACTTCTCCATCAACGGCCTGGTCGACCAGTTGGTCTCCGCTTACCAAGGCCATAAGCGGCGCTTTTTCCTGCAGCATATCGTAGCCCGAGAAGCGGGTAGCCGGAAAAGACCCGAACAGATCGGACAGCATGATATCCCTGGCGAAGGCATTTTCGCCCTTGTTAGCCTTACGCGCCCGTTTACGTTGCTCCTCCATGCATTTATTGAAGGAATCCTTGTCCAGGGTGAACCCATTTTCTTCAGCAAGATCCTCGGTGGAGTCCAGCGGGAAGCCATAAGTATCATACAGCATAAAGGCATCTTCACCCGAGAATTCCTTTTTGCCTTCATTTTTAAGATTATTGATTATCTCTTCGACTTTTTTTAATCCCTCGGTGAGGGTAGCCAGGAAGCGTTCCTCCTCCAGTTTGACAACTTCCTTCACAAAGTCCCGTTTCTCATCCAGCTCCGGATAGGCTGCCATCATCAGGTCACAAACCACGTCGACGGTTTTATATAAAAAGGCCTCCTGTATGCCGAGAAAACGCCCAAATCGTACAGCACGCCGCAGTATTCGTCTCAAAACATAGCCGCGCCCGTCATTGGAGGGTAAAACCCCGTCGGCTATAAGGAAGGTGCAGGAACGGCTGTGGTCAGCAATGACCCGGAAGGGAAAGCCGCCTTCGCCCTGGTCGTACTTCCGGCCGGTCAATTCTTCAATATATGCGATGATAGGGGTAAAGAGGTCAGTGTCGAAGTTGCTGTCCACCCCTTGCAGCAGCGAAGTCAGTCTCTCCAATCCCATGCCGGTATCTATGCTGGGACGGGGGAGCGGAGTAAGCTTACCGGTTTCATCACGGTTATACTGCATGAAAACCAGATTCCAGATCTCCAGGAAACGATCACAGTCGCATACCCCCAGTCCGCATTGCGGGTGCTTGCAGGAATATTCCGGGCCCCGGTCGTAATGGATCTCGCTGCAAGGACCGCAGGGACCGGTATCACCCATGGCCCAGAAGTTGTCCTTTTCGCCCAGACGCAGGATCCGCTCGGGGTCGACATCGGTAACCTCCCGCCACAGGGCATCAGCCTCATCATCATCCTGATAGATGGTGACCCAGAGTTTTTCCTTGGGCAATCCGACTACCTCGGTCAGGAATTCCCATGCAAAAAGAATGGCATCGCGCTTGAAATAATCGCCAAAAGAGAAATTGCCCAGCATCTCAAAAAAGGTATGATGCCGAGCGGTACGCCCCACCGTATCCAGATCGTTATGTTTGCCGCCGGCCCGCACACACTTTTGCGAGGTGGTAGCTCTAGTATAATTGCGGCGGTCGATACCCAAAAAAACATCCTTGAATTGGTTCATTCCCGCATTGGTGAACAATAGGGTGGGGTCATTTATGGGAACCAATGAAGAACTCTCCACTACGGTATGGCCCTTATCCCTGAAATAATCCAAAAAAGTATCCCTGATTTTACTGCTGCTCCACACGCCAAGGCCTCCTCCAAGCTGCTTAAGACTTACGCATCTATTTTCCCCGAATATACCATCTGCTGTCAACCAAGAGTCGATTTGAACAAGGCAGCGCCATCTAGGTTAACCCTTATCCACCAGCCAGAGATAGGCGCGCCCCAATACTACCTTGAGGGAAGCCAGCAGAGGCACGGCAAACAACATACCCCAGATTCCCAGTAGTTTGCCGCCGGCCAGCAGCGCGAAAACAATAGTTAGCGGATGCAGGCCCAGTTTACTCCCCATTATGCGCGGAGTGATCACGTTGCTCTCCACCTGTTGGATGATAAGGATAGCCGCAGCCATATAAAGGCCAAGACGCATCGATTCGGACAGTCCGATAGCCACAGCCGGGATCGCCCCCAGAAATGGCCCAAAATATGGTACAAGATCGGCAAGAGCCGTCACGATGCCGATCAACAATGGGAACCTGACCCCCAGCAGAAAGGCAGCCAATCCCACCGTAAATCCTACCAGGGCTGCTATCATAAGATGCCCCTTGATGAACTCGATGAGTACCACGTCGATTTCGGAAAACATGGATGAGACCTCGCGGCGGGCTGACGGTGTCCACATATTAAGAAAAACATCCCGTATCTTTTCCCAGTCGTTCATCATATAAAAAGCCAGTATAGGAGAGAAGATCAAGGCCAGGATCTTGCCAAAGAACACGTAGAGTCCGCCTAGAAAGTTGCTGATCCCGATATATATGCCCTTTTCCACCCTGGCCAGGTTCTGATTAAGCACAGCACTGAGCTTGGCCGGCATATTGATATGGTCTATACGAGCAGTCATCTCCCGTACCTGGTCGGCATACTGGGGGTAGAGATGAGCCAGACTGGTCAGTTCCCTGACCATGGCAGGGATCGCCAGCATTAGGGCTAATCCCAGCAGGCCAGCAAAGAATAAATAAAGCAGCAGTATAGCCCATACCCGTTTTACACCATGCTTTTCTATCCACCGCACCGGCCTGAACAGAAGGTAAGCCAGGATAGCTCCCAATAGAAAGGTGAGCAGCACCTCTCTCACCAGATAGAGAAACCAGGCGATGCTCACCGCTACAGTAAAGAAAACTATATAACGCCAGACTCTTTGATGGTTGTTATGCACCAGTCAAGTGCCTCCCCCGTCGATCGCAGGAACGCTAAAGCAGCTCCGGAGAACGGTCCGTAGCCACCAGACTTCCATCCTCAGCAACTTCGTACAGGTTTACCCGGCCTTTGTTGAAATTGAACTCCATGAAACAGTTCCAGCAATAGTACTGCTCATTGCCTACTCGTCCCACCTGGAGCCCACCGCATATCGGACATCTGATCATCAACTTTTATCGCTTCCTTTCCTCCTGGCCACAGCGCCAGACCGGCTTCTCCATTCGATTTGATCCAGCGGGATCTCTTCTCGTCCCGCCAGCATATCCTGAATGGTACCGGATGATATCTCGATACCTTCCACCTCGGCACTGCCAGAAGCCAGGATAAAATCACTGATTATGCCCAGTTCTCTGCCGTTGTGATCAAAGATCGCATCACCCAGTTTCCTTTTATATACTGGTAATTCTTCCCCGGCCAGATAAGGTTTAATACGACGGCAGCTATTTATCGCCAGGGCGTCCGGACCCAGTGAAAAATCATCCTTCTTGAGCACACCGCGCCCACCTTCGCTCCTGGTGATGATCACATAGGCCAATTTGAAGTCCTCCCCTACCACAGCCCGTTCTACCCGACCCACGACCTGAGCGGTCTTCTGATCGAAAACGGGCAGGTTCTTTAGTCGCCGCATCTTTATCCGCAAAACATATCCCTCCAGGTATTGGTCTATATATTTTCTCTCCTGCCGAAAAAAAAATGCGCCTCTGTCTGAAGGGCTGATTATTTAGTAGAATATATAGGTAAGCAAAATGGTCAGGATGGGCCAGACGGCCTGGCAGGCAGGAGTCCAAAGACTATGGATCTGTTTGAAACCAATCAGGAAAAGAATATCGATGCCAATGCACCGCTGGCTTATCGGATGCGTCCCAGGATTCTGGATGAGATCGTGGGTCAGAAGGTCATAGCCCCGGGTTCCCCCTTGCGTCGTTCTATAGAGCGCGACCAACTGCATTCCTTTGTACTCTTCGGCCCGCCCGGTACAGGCAAGACCAGCCTTGCCCGGGTCATCGCCGGTGTTACGCATTCTCATTTTGAATTCCTCCCCGCCGTGACCAGCGGGGTCAGTGATATCAAGAAAGTGGCTTCAGCTGCGGCCGATCGCATGAAGTATCACCAGGTCCGAACCATATTGTTCGTTGATGAGATCCATCGCTTCAATAAAAGTCAGCAGGATGTCCTGCTGCCCTTCGTGGAAGACGGGACCCTTACACTTATTGGAGCCACAACGGAAAATCCGCTTTACGAATTGAATAACGCACTGCTGTCCCGTATGAAGATTTACCTGCTGGAGGCACTCGGCGAAGATGATATAGCCCAGTTGATCCGGCGGGCCATCATGGACCCGGAACGTGGGCTGGGACAGTACTCCATCGAAATAAGCGAAGACAGTCTGGGTTGGATGGCGCGGGCCTGCAAGGGCGATGCGCGGATGGCCCTGAATATTCTGGAGACAACAGTCAATGTTTTTATGGGTCCTGATTCTTCCGTTCTCATAGATGTAGAAAAACTTCAGAAGATACTGGCCCGTCCTCTGGTCAAGTACGACCGCAGCGGAGACTATCATTACGATACCATCTCAGCCTTTATCAAAAGTATACGGGGATCCGACCCTGATGCCGCCTTATTTTGGCTGGCAGTAATGCTGGAAGGTGGTGAAGACCCCCGCTTCATAGCCAGGCGTCTGATCGTCCATGCTGCTGAGGATGTCGGCCTGGCTGCTCCTTTTGCTCTGACTATGGCAGTATCTGCAGCACAGGCCGTCGAACATGTCGGTTTGCCCGAAGCCAGGATACCTCTGGCCGAGGCCACTATATACCTGGCCACTTCCCCCAAGAGCAATAGCAGCAAAACTGCCATAGACTCTGCCATCTCAGCCGTCAGAGCAAGCAAGCGGATCAAGGTGCCGAATCATCTGGCGGACAGCTCACACTCCGGAGCCCGAAAGATCCTGGGCCACGGCCAGGGCTATAAATACCCCCCTGACTTCGGGGGTTATGTAGCACAGCAATATCTTCCAGACGATGTGATCGGCCAGGGCTTTTATAATCCAGGTAACAACGGAAACGAAAATCGTATCTCTGAGTTCCTCTCGCGACTGCCCGGCAACGGCAAAACCAAGGATTCAGAATAATAAAAGGGGAACTATACAGTTCCCCCCGAGCTTTTCGATAAAGTACTAATAAGTAGGGCATAAAGTGCGTTTAGATTGCCACGCCTTCGGCTCGCAATGACAACTAAACTATATATTGGGTCATTGCGAGGAGCGAAGCGACACGGCAATCCGAAACTTGAATTATGTTATATGCAAGCAAATCGTTACTGAGCAGCCAGTTCGTCGATGACCTGCTGCAGCTGTCCCTTGTTCTGTACGCCGACTATGCGTTTGATCTCGGCTCCCCCCTTGAAGAAGAGCAGGGTCGGTATACCACGGACTCCAAACTTCACAGCCAGGTTCTTGTTCTCATCTACATTCACCTTGCCCACCGTTATTTTACCTTCATTTTCTGTGGCCAGGGTATCCACTATGGGGCCCAGGGTCTGACAGGGTCCGCACCAAGGAGCCCAGAAGTCAACCAATACCGGTACTGCTGATTGGCCAACGAATTCATCCCAGCTGTTTTCAGTAATAGCAGTTACATTTGACATTATATATCCCTCCTAAATCCTTTATTTAAGCAGACGGCCCATCATGGTGATTATTTCATCAAGGTCTTTCTGATCAGGCTCGTTTCCCAGGGTCTGAATGATACACTCGTGGGCATGGGTCTCAAAAATCATGAGTGCTACCCGGTTCAGCGCAGCCTTGATAGCAGTGATCTGGTTCAAAGTCTCAGCGCAGTTATTCTCGTCGGCTACCATGCGCTGTATGCCCCTTACCTGCCCTTCGATACGCCTTAAGCGTATCAATAGATTTTTCTGAATATCGCTGTCCTTGTCTGCCACCTTTATACCCCCCTTGGGTATCTTATGTGATTAGTATACCCTGTAAATATAAATATTGTCAAAGTAATTTTTCAATATGTATACGCTAAACAAAAAGGGCTTCTGTGAATAGAAGCCCCCAGCTTGCCAGACCGTTTTGTTTCCGATTTATAAAAGGTAATAAACTCCGATGCCTAATCCCATGGCAATAACGATCCAAATCAATGTACGCACACTTTCATGTTTGACCTGCTTGGTAAGTTCCTCCACGCTCTTTCCTCCTCCAGACAACGAATATATTTTGAATTATAACATACTGGCCGCTCACGGGCACATCCAAAGAAAGTAACACTTTTTCCCTGCCGGAAGATACTATTCAACCAGCTCAACTATTTGACCCGCCCCGACATTTGTATATCCTAATAGTCAGTGAATCGGCTTCGGTTATACTGCTTACCAGAATGGGATGACCCAGGCTGTTATAAATATAGCGGCCTTTACTTTGCATGCCTGCCTGAAAACATGCACTGCTTAAAGCCCCAATGATCAAACCGGAGTATCCGTTCCCCGTCATAGCAAGATCGATTCGATCACCCGGTAAAATGATCAGTCCATTGACATATTTCAAGGTACTGACATACTGACTGAAGCTGCCGGGAAGATCGGTCTCACTATGACCGATTATACCATCGATTCGTGTAATATCGTCAAGCTTGACCCGCGGCCTGGATTCGTTTACTGCCAGCACAAGACCGGCCACAGTACCACGCCTGAGGGCTTGAGTGACTATATTGTAACTCTTGCCCTGGTCGACCGTATATCCGTTGCTATGTGATACATACTCCCAGTAGTTATTGTAATATAATATCCTGGCATCTGTGGCCGGTTTATCGTTTTCTGTTTTGATCACCTGCATCTGCCGCTTCAATATCCCGGCATCCCAAATAAATGCCCCTGCTATTTCCTGACGTTTACCTCGAATAATGGAATGATGCAGGAGTCCTGACATGCCCCCGTCTGAAAAGAGGCTTTTATTGACCTTGTTTATGGTCGCACCATTATCGTGTTTGATACCGAGATCTTTTAGTGGAATCCTCAGGGTCTTATCGGGAAGTTTCAGGTTAATATCATCTGCTTCCCTGTAGTGCAGGGCTAAAGCCTTAGCCGCCCCCTCCGGAGTAAGGTTGCCGATAGCTACCCCACCCACCCAGACATTTGAAGGGTAGATGATAGCATCCCTCCTGGCCAGGGCAAGTGAGACAAATAGCAAACAAACACAGATTGAAGCTGTTACCAACGATACTATGCGCGCTATAGATTTACCTGTACGCGGCATGCGCTTTCTCCCCTGAGCGGAGTCTATTTAACACATTGGGTCAGCTCCACATATTTGTTATTCTTTTCGGCCAGGTCTATGACCTTCTCGGAAACCACTGTCCCTTCCGGAATCAACAGGTTGCCGGCTGCATCCCTGATATCCTGGATCAATTTCTTGCCCAGCAGGAATTGTCTTTGTCTCTGTTTGAAAAACGCTGCTCCATCACCGCCACCTGATGGTGCTGCTTCGACTTCCGGCATTTCTTCTCTGACCGGAGCGGGAATCACCGGTTGGGATACCGGCGGGGGAATTACAGGTCTGGCCGGTTCAGGTTCAGTTGCCGGTGAAATACTGCTGGTAATCTCTTCAGCTGGGGCCGGAACCGAAGGCACAGGAGCAGATTCCACTATGGGCGGTTCATCACGCTTTACCGGTTCGGCAGGCTGGGCCGATTCCCGTGATGTACCGGTTCCAATGGGACTATTGCCGGCCTTATCCTCTTTTATCACAATGACATCCATACCATAAGTCAGGACCTGTCCCGCATCGATGACCTCGACCACCGATTCGTCCTGAGCTGTCCGATATTCCAGCTGAGTAACTTTTCCAGTAGTTTCGTCAAGTTCGTATTCGATCACTATTCCGATCAAGTTGCCTCGATTGGTGAGTACCTTGTTTCCTTTGATCTCAATGTTCCTTTGCAGGAGGCTGTGTGCGCTGGCTGTTTCGCTGATGTTGGTCATAAGGCTGTCACTCTCCGTAGTGACAGCATGCTCACCTATACCCATTACGGCTTTATAGGGTAAGACCCGTGCCCCGGAATACCAACTGCCATTACTGACAAGAATAAAATCTAGCTTACCTTCCTCAGGATTAAGGACCAGATCTTTAACCTGTCCGATCTTCTTTCCGTCCATTACCGAAAAGACCGGCAGGCCAATTATCTCCTGGCTTTTTTTCATTCTTTCTTCTCCCTTCGTTATGACTTACTGGTTCAGTGCGTCTTCCAATTCCATTCTTATCCAGCGTGGCACTTGAGCCCAGGGGGCCCCGCTCATACCCAGTCGCGTTAATTCCGTTGCCAAAAATCTGACAGCGTCGAGCTGACGATTAATTTCATATATTATATCAGATTTGTGTCCGCCCAATTCAAGGTAATTTCCTAATACCTGCTCAGCGTAATTATAATAGCCGCATTCCTTGTATAGCTCGACCAGCTCAAGAGTTATCAGATATCTTAATTCAGCATCCTCTACCCCGTTCCAGGCCTGGACAAAAGCGTAAATAGCAGCCGGCAGGTCTGATCTGGCCTTGCAGCGGAATCCCTCGTCTATCCATCTGATGATCTCCGCCTGTTCTACCATAGTATCGGCCCGCTCAGCTGCCTTCTGGCCTGCCTCTTCCTCCTGATCCTGGTCTGCAAATGTCTCAGGTTCCTCTTCAGGCTCGGGTAATATCCCTGTCTTTTCGACTGGGGAGGTCTCGATTATCATATCGGGTCCTGGTACAGGTTCAGATATCTCTTCGAAGGCAAGGGGGTGCGGGCTGTCTCCCCCAATGGTAAGCGTTTCTGCAACGGTATCATTGCTATCGCCACTGGGTTCGGTCTCCTCTGCCAGCTCGTAAACCTCCTCGACGGTGACCTCCGGAGCAGGCTCGCTCCAGGCTGCCGGTAGGGAATCCAATACCCCTTCCAGGTTCTCTGCCGTTATTTCATTGGCAATGGCAAGGGCTTCATCAGCTTCTTGCGGCTCCGTGATCTTTCCCGGGGCCACGGGCGCTTCCGCTGAACGTTCAAGCTTTTCAATGGGTTCTTTCATATAATGATCGATGCTATCCGTGGCCAGATCCCCGGCCGGGATCTCATCAATTATTTCTTCACATTCCTCTGGCGCAGCTTCCGGGCCTGCTTCTTCAAGCTGTACCTCTAATCTATCTGCCACAACAGTATCTTCAGCGGTCTCTTCCGCTGGGACAGTTTCAATCAGAACTTCTTGTTCGGCCCCCTCCAATGGCAGCTCCCGCTCTTCTTCTAACGGGGTTTCAATGATTTCTGCGCTTTCAACCCCGGGCAGACCTGGTGGCTCCTCTGCCGGTTTGGCTTCAGTTATTGCCGATCCGGTCACCTCTTCAGCTGCTCCGATAACTTCTTCCGAATCTGTTGCTTCGGAATATTCATGGTACTCTTCTTCAGCCTCGGCTTGCATTGCCGCAAGCTCAACCGGTTCTTTTCCCAGATCATCAGCCGATTGGCCATCATCTATTGTCGATTCTTCATCCATTGGGTTAACTTCTATGTTTCCTGGCGGTTCTTCCGGTTCAAAGGACGCATCGTACTGTTCCCCAACCTCAACTATAACAGGTGCAGCCTCGACCGGTTCCTCATCAATTTCTTCCACCGGCTGATTCTCGCCGCCTCCTATCACCATTTCCTCATCTGACGGCGCAAGCACGTCCGGTTCGGCTTCTTCAGACATCATCCCTGCCGCTACGATAACTGCGGCATCCTGGATCTCTTCATTCCAGGCGATGGTCTCCATGGTTTCTCCAGTCGGTTCCTCTGCCTCTTCAACTACCTCGATGGCAGTGTCTTCAAAAGTCTCTTCTACATCTATACCTGCCGCTGCTTCAGCTTCGGCCGGGATCTCTTCCCCGTCTTCTACCGCTTCTGCGATAACTATAGCAGGTTCTTCAGACAACGACCCGGTCTTTTCTTCTGCAATGAATTCTTCGCGAATCTCTGGTTTTTCTGCTTCAGACTCGGATGATGACTCTTCAGAAGTCACCACGGCAGACTGGTCTTCAAGCGAAAGTCCTCTTGTCGCTGCTTCTTCAATTACATCCATTGTCCGGACCGTCAGCCCGCTGTCCACTTCCGCAACATCAGCAGTCATCCCTCTGACCTCTTCATCACCTGTGCGTGCTGTGACCGTGACCTCTTCCGCCTCATCGGCCTGCACTTCATCAGGGATAAATGATACTGCTGTTTTATTGCTTTCAGCCTCCGGTACCGGTTCAAGCATTTGACGCGTGGTGTTTTCCAGCGACCCTAACAGCAGATTCGCCGCTTCTTCATAAGTCAGGCCGCTGAGATCGGGTTCCCTCATGAAATCAGCACGTTGTCTCAGTGTTCGCAGGGAGGCAAATGCCTTTTCCAGGTAACCGCTTTCTCCCAGGCGCAGCAAATAAACTACCAGGGCAGAAATGACCATTACATAGATCAGCATTGATAAATATATTCCCAATCTAGCCATACATATGGGGAATGTGAATATTATCAACAGAGCCAATAGCAATATTATACTAGTGTCTTTCTTCGGCAGACCTTCCCGCCGTAAGAAATAATGCAAAGCCAGACCGATCGGGATAAAAATCAATATAACAAAAAGCACATACTCGCGCATAGTAAACTCCTCGTGTAGTTTCCCCTGATATCTTTTCGACAGTGAAGTATTTTTTCCTTCATTAATTCATCAAAATCACAAGGAGAACAGAAACGGGTCGATACGTGAAGAATATAGTTCCTCTGGTATTTCATATTTGACATATAATCCATTTTATCCTTTTTATATTATTATCTTTTGACAAATAGGAGATTTGACGACGGCTCAATATAAATATTTGAATATTGGAACTTTTTTTTTTGTATGTCACTGAGAAGGAATAAACGTATCAGTGTAGAAATATTATGGTGTGAGTGGTTTGTCTCATTTATGAGGTAAACAGTGTAGAGATCGAAAAATAAACATTTAAGGGGGATTAATCGTAATGAAGGATGTATTTGTAGTAGAAGCTGCGCGTACTCCGGTAGCCCGCGCAGGCAAGCAGTCCTGGTTTACCAATGTTCGCGTGGATGAATTGTCAGCCATGGTCTTCAAAGAGCTGAGAAAGAGAATCGGCCTGGAAGACAAAGCCAAGCAGGGAATCATCGATGACGTAGTATGGGCCGCCACCGCCAATGCTTTCATGGAAGCTGGTCTGAATATCGGCCGCCTGTCCTGGATCCTCTCCGATGGCTCTTATGACGTTCCCGGATGTACCGTAGACCGTTTCTGCGCTTCCGGTTTGAACTCCATCCAGTTCGCTATTGCCACCATGATGAATGGCTGGAGCGGCGATGTTGCCATCGCCGGCGGCTGCCAGCACATGAGCCACATCCCGATGGGCGCTGGCGCTGACATCCACCCCGATCTGGGTCAGTTCATGGATCTGGGTGCCATCAACATGGGCTACACCGCTGAGATCGTTGCCCGTCAGTATGGCATTACCCGTGAGATGCAAGATACTCTGGCTATGCAATCTCATCTTAAGTGCGCTGCCGCTCAGGCTGCCGACAAAGCCGGAAGCACCACCTTTACCATCCAGTGTAAGGTTCCTGCCAAGTCCGCCAAGAACACCAACCCGTTCAACAAGGCTGCTGACTATGTAGCAACCGATCATCTGGCCAAAGCCGCTGCTGAAAAGGGCGAAGAGCTGGCTGACGTAATCGTAGCCCGCGACCAGGGCGTACGCCCCGAAACCACCATGGAGAGCCTGGGCGCCATGGCTCCTGTCTTCATGCAGGATGACAAAGCCAGCGTAACCGCCGGCAATGCTTCCCAGATCAATGACGCTGCCGCTGGTGTAGTTATCGCTACTGCCGATGGCGCAAAAGCTCTCGGCCTGAAGCCTAAGATGAAGATGGTTTCCTGGGCCGTAATCGGCTTAGAGCCCAAGGTCATGGGTATCGGCCCCGCTCTGGCAATCCCGAAGGCTCTGAAGAGAGCCGGCATGACCAAGGAGCAGATCGGTCTGTGGGAGATCAACGAAGCCTTCGCATCCCAGGCATACTACTGCTGCAACACACTGGGACTCCCGATGGACAAAGTCAATGTTTGGGGTTCCGGTATCTCCATCGGCCATCCGCTGGCCTGCACCGGTGCTCGCATCGCTACCGACATCACCGCTATGTTTGCCGACCCCGACTTCTCCGATGTAGAATACATCGTAGAGTCCATGTGTATCGGCCATGGCCATGGCGCTGCAGCAATCTGGCAGAAAGTAAAATAATAACCCTTAGGAATCATAACAGGGACCGCTTGCGGTCCCTGTTTTTTATTTTGAAAAAGATATTAAAACCGTACTGGCAGCCAGCTTGCGTATTGGCAGTCTCTGCCCTATATTATTAGATAGAGATTCCATATTCGGGCTTTGCATCAGGAGGTTCTATGTGTCTGGTACTGTTCGCGTATGACTGCCACCCCCGCTATAAGCTAGTGATGGCCGCCAATCGTGATGAATTCTATGAGAGACCAGCTTTGCCGGCTGGCTTCTGGTACGATGACCCTGATATCCTGGCCGGCCGCGATTTGCGGGAAGGCGGGACCTGGATGGGCATCACCCGGGGAGGGCGCTTTGCGGTCTTGACTAATTACCGTGATCCCTCCCGTTTTAAAGCTGAGCGTAAATCACGCGGCCATCTGGTGCAGGATTATCTCTCCAGTGAACTTGACCCCCGGAGCTATATCGATTCACTGGGTAACACCACCACCGACTATAATGGCTTCAACCTGCTGTTTGGCAGCACCCGGTCACTTTTCTATTATTCCAACCAACAAGAAGAACTCCACCCGGTAAATGCCGGTATACACGGGCTGAGCAACGCCCTGCTCGATGATCCCTGGCCCAAGGTAACAAAAGGGCGGGGTGCCCTGGAAGAAATCATCCGCAAAGAGTTATTTGCGCTGGAAGATATATATCAGATGATGGCTGATCGTGAGCAGCCCCATGACCAGGACCTGCCCCAAACCGGCGTAGGTCTGGAGATGGAAAGAATATTGGGGCCGGCCTTTGTCACCAGCCCCAACTATGGAACCAGGGTGACCACACTCCTGCTGGTGGACCATCAGGACCGGGTGCATTATCATGAACGCAGTTTCGTTCCTATCGAATGCAGGATATCCGGCGAAGTCCATTTCGATCTCTCCCCGCTCCCCTGAACAAGTAGGAAGCAGTGTTGACCGGCAGTACTGCTTCTCTGTTTCAGATAGATGGTCAGAAGCTACTTGACCGGCGGAACAACCGGCATAGGTTTTTGTTCCCCGCCCCAGTTATGGTAGTCCCACCATATGATATCCCCGCCTTTGACTGTTATATTATTGGCTCCGGCAGGTGACATCTTACCATTGTAATAAAGGAACCAGTCCTCCTTCTCCTTGTTCCACGCCGCTTTGCCGGTATAACCCGAGGCCAGGCCGTTTATGGAGGTTATAAATACGCCGCCGTATGCAGTTTCCGTCTTTAGATTGCTGGTGGTCAACTCCAGGGCGGTGATCGGCTTATCCACCGGGACCCAGAAATCGGACAGCAGGCTCTGCCCGAAATCACGGGTAACCACTAAACGTACCCTGGAGTTTGCTGATCCTGTATCTTTATCGATAACTTTATCTCTGTTTACATCTTTGGATACCGGCTCGTTACTCTTTTCTGCACTTATCCCTTCAAATTGGACCGGCTCAGTGGCCTTCTCCTGGATTATCCGGGGTTGGGTCTTTCCTTCGTTTGACCGGTCAGCCCTATTCATTTCGCTTTGCTGAACGCTAGAGACAGCTTCTTTTTCTGTCGATATCTGATCGGAGCGGGTTGGTGTATGACTAACCGCCGGATGATCGTTCCCGGGCCCGGCATTGCAACCAACCAGCATCAAAGCTATCAGCAGGCAAATTATTAAAACTGCTCGTTCTCTTCTACTTATCATTCAACATCCCCCAGATGATCACAGCGGCCTGTGCCCGGTTCATCGGCTTGCTTCCCCCGAAACTGCCGTCCGGATATCCCTGCATCAACCCCTTGGCTGCAATATAACCCAGGGCAGGCCGGGCCCAGGCCGGAGCCTCTCCATAGTCATTGTAGGAAGCTTTGCCGGCCTGCGCAGCCGGCTTTGAACCGGACAGAGCATTATATAACATACCGGCAGCCTCATAGCGGTTTACTACATAATCAGGATGATAGGTCTTGTCGGGATAGCCGCTTATCCAACCCGCCTTGACTGCTGTCTGCATTACAGGATAATACCAGGCGCCGGCAGGTACATCTCTCAACTCAAGATCGGGCTTTGTGTTCTGCGGCTCGAGCGATCTCTGCAGCAGTGCAGCCAATTCAGCTCTGGTTATTACCCGGCCCGGCTCAAAACCACGTTTACTGCCAACCATGATTCCCTGGCTGGATAAACCTTTAATGGCGGTAAGGGCCCACGGATATTTTTGCTCCACTTCCGTATAGTCAAAGCCATTTTCCGTCATGGCACTCTTAGCTTGGATGGTGGAGGTTTCAGTTTTTTCAACCACAGCAAAACTTGAAAAATGAGTAGTATCAAAAACGGCTGTACCAGTCTTAAGATCGATAATACCGGGTATGGCTTCCCACTGTCCGGCGGTGGTATCAAACCAGGCCGGGGCCAGGTTTTCCGCCTTAAGTGCAGGTAAAAGCATAAATCTAATGGCAATGCGGACCGGCCTGGCAAAGCGGCTGCCATCCGGCTGCAGGTTATACACACCGGAACGCAGCTGGAATTGACCGTCAGCACTGCCGTTTGTTCCTTTCTCTTCAGTGACCTTCAGGGCCATTTCCCCGGCCAGCGCTCCGGCTGGGAAAAATGCCACTAACTCCTGGTCAGGATCATAGATGATTCCGCCATTCGCCGGCAGTGTGCTCTCCAGCATCACCTGGTTGGCATCGAGTTTCTTGCCCAGCAGTTGAGCCTCAGCTGCCGTCATTCGTTCTTTGGCGTTGATCAGACTGGAGCCTTTCTGGGAAGAAAGCACCGGTCCATAGTTTTCCAACATAGTGGTGAGCTCTTTGCTGGTCTGCTCATTCACCAGCAGCACCTGTTCAGGTGTGATTGCCGGGGTTCCCATGTCTTTGCCTCCATCCATGGTATAGAGCCACTCGATGGAATCACCATTTTTGATGATCGTACTCTCTGCCCCGCTTGGCAGGAAAACACCGTTAACTCTGAACAGCCAGCCACTCATGGGGTAACCCGGTTTTTTCTCCGTCAGGTTCCCTATGCCGGCTACATAACCGCCTGTACCCAATTGGTACTTGATGCCCTGGCTGTTCAAAACTCCTTTCAGGGCCTCCAGTACGGTGCAAGTGCCTGCCCATTGCCATACGGTCGCAGTCAGCATCACTCCGTTTGCTGAATCTCCGGTTATAGAAACTGTAGCCCGGGCTGCAGTCGAATCAGGAGCCGAGACAATGGCTCCGCCTCCCCCTCCGCCATCGGGATTAACAGGATTCCCGGTTATCGCCTGCTGGGCAGTCTGGGCTTGTTGACCGGCAGAGGATACGGATGCCTGATATGTTCCCTGACCAAGACCCAAACTTAGACTGTAGCTTCCGCTGCTGGTGGCAGTGGTTTGTCCCAGGTAAGACCGCTTACCGTCGCTTCTTTCCACTATTACGCTGACCCGCGACCCGGCAACCGCCTGTCCGCTTATGGTCATGGTAGAACCATTAACTGCCGAGGAAGCTGTCAAAGCGTATACCATTGCACCCGAAAGAGGAAATAACAGCAGCCAGGTACATAATAGAACACAAATGATGCCGCTTATCCTTCGCAACAAATAACCCACCCCCTATTCGATCGGTATGATGGTCACACTGGCGAGCGGCGTCCGGTCGGTCCAGTTGTTCCAGGCATAGATCCTGAGTTCATAGTTCCCGGCAGCCGGCAGCGATAACCCGTATTCTGCATTGATCACACCCAGCGCAGCAATTGATTGACTGACCGAATTATATACTTCCATCTTCTCATTCGCTTTTTCATACAAGGCCGCAATCAGCAGGAAATCGATGTTACTGCCCGATGCATTATTTACCCTGATCGTGACACTGGCATCACTATCCGGGTGCAGTTTCCCGTTGTTGGTGATGGTCAAGGCCAAAGAGCCGGTAGCAGGCAAGGCATTAAGGTATTTTGATTTGTTCTGAGCCAGATCACCAAGGGCCAGCAAGGCATTACGCGTAGTGTAGCTGTTTGCAGTGTCAGGCACTCCGGGGTAATAAAATCCCCCGGAATTCAGCTGGTAACTGAGGAGAGCCTCTACCATATTACCCTTCCATCCTGTCCCAGGCGGACTCTGCGGGTCACAACCCAGAACCATCAAGGCCTCGATCACTGCAGCAGTCGAGTCAGGGCTCACACTCCCCCAACTCTGAAAACCGCCGGATGAATCCTGCTGGCTTTTTAGATAAGTAAGGGCACTCTGGATAGCCTGGGGGTAATCGGCCTGATGTGATGACAGAGCTATGAGCGCATGGGCAGTAGAGTCCACATCGAATCCCCAGCCGCTTTCATCGAACCCACCGCCGGCGTTCTGCTGGGCAGCTATGTAAGCAGCCGCGTCCGTTTCATCATAACTAACAGTATAGCCGTTTTTCGCAGCAAAATTGAGTGCGATCACCGCCCAGATGGTCTGATTCAAGCTGGCAGCCCCGGCCGTATTGAAATCGCCGCTCGGATTCTGCATACCCTGTAAAGTTGCAATAGTGGCATTTATGGCAGCAGCAGGCCGGTTGGCGGCTATCTGCCCCATCAGGAGCCTGGCATAGTCTGAGGCTGTAGTTGTGCTGGAGGCCGCCATTTTGGGGGCAACCTCGCTACCAAGCCAGCGCAGCCCCAACCCTTGCCAATCATCATATGAAGACTGCTGGTTATAATAACTAAGGGTGAGGTCGGTCTTGCTCCGGATATCTCCGGCAGATACCGCCAGGGCCGAAGAAGCCATGCCGAACAGCATTAGTATCGCCAGGAGAGCAGCTAACGCTGTTTTCTTATTTCTATTCAGTAACAATACCATCACATCCTAATCATAATCATTTTAAAACAAAAAACCCGGACCCCTGGTCCAGGTTCAGTCAGACAGAATCTTAATCACCATAAGAAATCCTCCCCTCTCATCCCCGAAAAGCAGGTCTTACGTTTTTACTGGCAGGTCTCCTGGCTAAACTTCATCCTCTTCCCGTACCTTCCCGCCCGGTTTCTTTCGAGCAGTGGCAAAAACGGGATTCGTCGGTATCACAGTAAGGGGTGTTGCAACGGATTCACACCGTTTTCCCTTTTCAGCAGCGATGCTGCCACCAGCAAAACTATTTACTTGGATTCTTAATATATTCGGCTTAATCCTGAGTATCCCTGCCGGGATCTCAAGTTTATTGATCATATTTCTATAATTCTTGGTACCAGGTTACGGTCGTCTATATCGATAAGACAATATGAACCCCGCGTCCCCCCGCGGGGGCGGGATGGGCTGCCCGGATTGATCAACCAGACATCCTCGATCAGTTCACAGCAGGATACATGAGTGTGTCCGAACAGAACGACATCGGCCTCCTGTTCCCGGCCACGATAGAACAACGATTGCAGTCCCAGTTTAACTCCATATTGGTGTCCATGCACCAAATAGAAACGCTTGCCCTGTACTTCGATCAACAATTCATGCGGGCCGGCATTTGCTGCGTCGCAATTGCCTACTACCGCCTGAACTGGTACGCCCACATGGTGCGAAAGTCGAAGTGCATCGCCGTAGAAATCCCCGGTAAACAGCACTTGATCTGGCCGTATCCTTATCAATTCTCTTTTCAACGGTTCGATTCTGCCGTGGGTATCTCCGACTGCAGCAATACGCATAGGACCACCTGCCTTAATAGAGCTGGGAAAATCTATAAGGTAGTTATTCTGATTGAAGATATTGTAAGATCACGGACCCAGCCTTAGTCAATGCCCGGCCGCGATGACTGATACGGTTCTTCTCTTCCGGTTCCAACTGCGCAAAGGTCTTGGTGTAACCCTCCGGCACAAAAAGAGGGTCATAACCAAAACCGCCAGTTCCGGCTTTTTCCCGAATGATCCTGCCCGGACAGCTGCCTTCAACGACTGTTATGTTGCCCATGGGGTCGGCCAGGGCAACTGCGCAAATAAATGCAGCGGTACGTTTATCATCAGGAACCTCTTCCATGAGCCCCAACAACTTCACGTTATTCTTATCATCGTCCGCGTCGGGACCGGCAAACCGAGCTGAATACACACCTGGTCGACCATCCAGCGCATCCACCGATAAACCGGAATCGTCAGCCAGACAGATAATGCCGCTCAGAGCCGCGGTTTGCCGTGCTTTCTTGCTTGCATTTTCTGCAAAAGTGACCCCATCTTCTTCTACTTCCGGTAGATCGGGAACATCATTTAACGTTAAGAGCTCTAGCGACAAATCAGCCAACATGGCCTGTAACTCCTGCTTCTTATGTTGATTGCGAGTCGCCAGTAACAGCCTGTTGCTCATGCTATCTATTCTCCCAGTATGGATTTCTGGATAGCGATCAACTCAAAAATGCCCTTCTCTGCCATAGCTAGCATAGCATCCAACTGAGCCCGGGAATAAGAATTTTTTTCTCCGGTCCCCTGTACCTCAACAAACTCTCCGCTGCCGGTCATTACGACGTTCATATCCACCTCAGCCCGTGAATCTTCTACATATTCCAGATCCAACCGTACTTCGCCGTCAAGCATGCCAACACTGATCGCAGCCACATAGTCTTTCAGGGGTATGGTATCGATGACCCCGTTGTCCTTCAGCTTCTTCAGAGCCAGGTACAAGGCCACAAAACTGCCGGTTATCGATGCAGTACGGGTCCCGCCGTCGGCCTGGATAACGTCACAGTCGATCCAGATGGTCCTTTCTCCCAGAGCCTGCATATCGACCACCGCCCGCAGGGAACGGCCGATCAGCCTCTGAATCTCCGAGGTCCGCCCGCTGATCTTACCACGGCTGGCCTCACGCTGGGTACGAGTCTCGGTCGAAGAGGGCAAAAGTGAATACTCCGAGGTGATCCAACCCTGGCCGCTGCCCTTAAGGAATGGAGGGACCTTTTCCTCCAGCATAGCGGCGCAGATCACCCGGGTATCACCGGCCTCGATCAATACCGAACCGTCGGGATGTTTGATAAAATGAGGGATTATCCTCACCGGGCGCATTTGATCGTTTGATCTGTCATTTGGTCTCATCTATCTTGTCTCCTTTGCCTTATATAGCTTCGTCGGGGATCCGATCCGCGGTCTCATATATATTGTTGCCCTGTGCATCGATAGCCACGATGCAGGGGAAATCTTGGAATTCCAACCTTCTCAATGCCTCGGGTCCCAATTCGGGATAGGCCACCAGCTCCGCGGAAACGATGCGTTGGGAAAGATATGCACCGGCACCGCCTACTGCCGCCAGATAGACCGCTCCATGCCTGACCATAGCATCTATTACGCCCTGGTCACGTTTTCCTTTTCCTATCATCACCTTAAGACCTTTTTCGATCAGTATCGGGGCATAGCTGTCCATTCGCCCGCTGGTAGTAGGCCCGGCTGAACCTATGGCACGCCCAGGAGGAGCCGGACAAGGCCCCACATAGTAAATGATCTGCCCCTCGATATCGAAAGGTAATGGATCCCCCTTATTCAGGGCTTCGACCATCTTACGGTGTGCAGCGTCACGGGCGGCATATACCACACCCTGTACCAGGACCTCATCTCCCACCTGCAGCTGTCTGACATCTTCCACGCTCAAAGGCGCCTTGATCTTTTTCATCTAATCCCTTCCCCTGGCTTAAAACTCGATTTTTATCCTTCGGGTAGAATGGCAGCCCAGACTCACTGCCACCGGCAGGCTGGCTATATGGGTCGGATAAACCTCTATATTGACTCCCAGTGCCGTAGTATCTCCTCCCAGTCCCTGGGGACCGATACCGGTAGCGTTGATCATGTCCAGCAGTTCTTGCTCCAGAGCTGCCAGGTCCGGGCGGGGACTCATCTGGTTTAATGGACGCAGCAGGGCCTCTTTGGCCAGCAATGCGGCCTTTTCCATATTACCGCCGATCCCCACCCCAACGATTATCGGGGGACAGGGGTTGGAGCCGGCTTCTCTGACTACCTTTACCACAAAATCCTTGATCCCGGGAAGGCCCTGTGACGGTTTGAGCATGGCTATCTGACCCATATTCTCACTGCCGGCCCCCTTGGGCAGAAGATTGATGGTCAATCCCTCCCCAGGTACCAAACGGGTATGGATGATAGCCGGGGTATTGTCTCCGGTATTTATACGGTTCAGGGGATCCCGGACTACAGATGCCCTAAAATACCCTTCCTGGTAGCCCGTACGAATCCCTTCATTTATAGCTTTTTCCAGATCACCTTCGATCAGAAGCTCACTGCCTATCTCCATTTCGACCACTACCATGCCAGTATCCTGACAAAGGGCTATCCGTTCTTTCTCAGCCAGTTCAGCATTCTCCAGGATAATATCCAAAATTCCTGACGCCCGGACTGAGCGCTCACGTGCCCGGGCCTGCTGCAAGGCTAGTAATATATCCTCGGGCAGCCGCGTATTGGCTGTAAGTACGGCCTGCTGCACCCGATCTTTAACATCATTGCTTTGAATTCTTCGCATTTTTCATCCCCCTGAAACAGATGCTATCATTACGCTCTTAGCTGGTCACTATTACTTATAAAAACTATAGGTTAGGGTGTCTCTTTATCCTTAACCGAGGTTCCCTATCAACGTTTCAGTACAGCACCCGATGGCGCCGTTGAGTTGAGGCTCTGCAAGCCTTATGACCTCATGGCCAGTCTCCCGCGCGATTATCTCCTGCAGGGCTATATTTAGAGCTCCCCCGCCTGACAATACTATGAGATCACTGGCCATCTGTTGCAGCATGCTGGCACTTCGCCGGTAAAGACTGAGGTTGACCCCGGCAGCCAGTTCCTCCAGTGAACAACCCTCTACGATACGAGCTATGATCTCGCTCTCGCCAAAGATGGCGCAGGTTGCATTTAACTCAACGGGAGTCTTGCTATAGGAAGAAAGTTCCTCCAAGCTCATGCCCAGGACCACTGCCATGTTCTCCAGGTAACGGCCGGAGCTGGCCGCACACCGGTCATTGGTCATGAAATCCACCGGCCGGCCCCCTCTGATCTTGATTACCTTAGTATCCTGCCCGCCGATATCGAGCAGGGTGAAATCGTTATATCCGGTCTGAAAAACGGCCCCTTTGACATGAGCCTGGATCTCAGGTATCTGCCGCGCCTGTTCCATTCGTACCATGATCTTGCCATAACCGGTGGCCACCACCTGATCATCTGCAAAGCCCAGATTACTAAGATCCCAGGCCAGTCCACTGCGCAGCCTGGATCCATAGTTCCTGTAGAACCAGATGGTATCGTAAACGGCATGGTTCGTGACCACATCATCCTGCATCTGCACTATTTTAACATTTCTAGAACCCAGATCGATACCTAACATGAAAACCACCCTATAGGGAAAACGTTTTTTTGCCACAGATTTGCACAGATTTACACAGATTAGATTTCAATAAATAATAAGTCACTTTTGTTTAACAAATGCCTAAGAAAAACAGCTTCATTTCTGACCTTACACCAATTAATCGGATTTCTCACATGCGTTTGATTAAGCCATCAAATAAGTCCTTCAGTAACAATAATCTGTGTCCATCTGCGTGAATCTGTGGCTAATTAGTAACCCCCGTAACCCAAAAACCCTACTTCAGCATATTGACGAAGGCCTCCAGGCGCAAGCGGCTGCGAGCATCAAGCTGACCGGGCTGATCTCCCTCCAGCGTAAGAAATGGCAGGTGCAGCTTTTCCCGGAAAACGATGTCTTCGATCTGCCTAAAACAAAAGGTCTGAGTATAGTGGATGATACCATCCACCTGCCTTAACTCAAGCTGCTCCTCTATATCTGGCAAACGGGCAAAAGCACCGTAGGGATAGGTATAATCCAGATACTGCTGGAATATGTCTTCGGCCGGGTTGGGCATGGAAAACTGCCGCTGCACCTCGTTAAAAACCACCCGGGCACCTAATGACTCCAGGTAGGGATAAAGATCTGTATAGATGGGGGGAACTCCTATATAAGCCAGACGTACATGTTCCTTGAAAGGCTGGCGCTGGCGGGCACTATCTATAAAATGGATCAAATCCTCATCGAAACTGCGGGGATCACGATTGAAATCACTGGATGATACCAAAAAAAAATGGTTTTCCTGACCACTGACCAAATTATCCTGCCAGGTCATGCGGTCCAGCTCCTGCAGCCGGCTGCGAACTCCCTTGAGCTCGTCCCATACCCGGGCAACTCTTCCCAGATCAACGCCAAATCCTTCAGCCAGCCTGAGTATCGCCTGCTCCAGGTGTGCCCGGTCCCGGTCAAAAGGAAACGCGAAGGGTATGATGTTTTTATCCTTCAGCTGCAGTGTCTCCATCAATGCAAGAGTATTGCTGCAATCCCCTTGCATAACGGCAATTATCGCATCCAGCTCTTCCTGCAATGCTATTGCGTAGAGGCCTTTGATCCAGCCACAGGTATTGCGGGGATAGCCGGCTTCCTCGGTAGCGGCCACCAGGGCATGGGCCTGGGAACTACCGATGAATATGTTGTTGAGATCGACCGGTATCCGCCCGGCAGCCAGGATCACTTCCACTGGTATACTGGTGGTAAACCCAACCGTACTCATCTTTGCTCCTTACTCGCGCTGATCCAGCCCGGATGAAGTCAATCCAGGCTGATCTTGTTCACATAATCTATGGTATCCCCAATGAGCAGTCTTCCCACCCGATAAAAAGACTCATCGTTGCCATTAACGTAAAATCTTCGCATCGGCGGCTCGCCCCGTTCGTTAAACAAACCCCTTTCAGCAAAGATCTGCTTCAAATCTTCTATGGTCTCACAAGATGGGTCGGCCAACTGTACTCCTGGCCCCACATATTCCTGAATGGCCGGAGCCAGGAAAGGATAGTGGGTACAGCCCAGGACCAAGCTGTCGATCCCTTTTTGCATAAGAGGCTGCAGGTACTCCGCAACCGCTTCGCGAGCTTCCTCACTCTCCATCTTGCCCGCTTCTATCAGAGGGACAAATTTGGGACAGCCTACCTCAAATACGTCGAATCTATCATCGATATTCCTGATCTCCCGGGTATAGGCCAGGCGTTTGGTGGTGGCCATGGTGGCGATCACACCTATCTTGCCTTTCCGGGTTACCCGGGCAGCAGTCCTGGCCCCGGCTTTTAGAACTCCCAGGACGGGCAGGTCGAAGTCGCCTTCGATTAGTGGAAGTGTCGTGGACGAATGTGTGCCACAGGCTACCACTATGGCCTTTACCTGCTTGCTTAAAAGAAAAGCAATGATATCCCGCGCATAACCCATCAACTGCCACTCCTCTTTGCTGCCATAGGGAACATGTGCGGTATCACCAAAATATATGAAGCTTTCATCGGGCATCTGGTCCATCAATGCCTTTACTACGGTTAAACCACCCACTCCGGAATCAAAAATACCGATGGGATCGTTCCTGACCAATTTCAACACCTCTGAGAATAGTTTTTTAAAGCTGCTTTTAAAGCAATAGTCTCATTAAAAGAATATACGATAAATGCCCGGCAAATAAATCAAACAAAAGGGGGTTGATATAATTGCAACCCACCCCCGAAACTGATAAATTCTGTGGACTTCCTTAAATAATGTATCACTTTTAGCCAACATATTCTACTTTTTCGCCATAAGCTCAACTATATACTGGTTCTGGGCTTGGCGGTCACAGGCAAAGACAAGTCCACTGCTCCCTGAAGAGTATCGACATCCTCTCCGTTGATCCTGAAACTTACTTCCTTGACTGAAGGAAACTGGCTTAGGGTGGCAGCAACCGAGTATACCAGCAGTCTTTCTGCCTGTTCATTCTCCAGGTTGGCGGCCTGACTGCTGAAATCCACAATGCAAAGTCCCTCCGGCTTGATATTTATGTCCAACAGCCGGGACCCCGAGGGAAACACCTTGCTCGAACCCTTTTGCGGACCCCTGATCAATTCCTGGATGGTACTGCGGGCTATACCTTCAGTCCTGTCTATGGTCCTGGTCTCGACTACCAGACCCCGACCGTTGCTGGCAGCAAAGTAAAGCTTGATTTCCCTTTTGTCTGCCTGTATATTGTTCTTTTCCGATCCTTCAATAACCTTGAGCTTTACTTTTCCGGCCGACTGGTTGGAATCCAATCGGGGAGCTAGCTTTATCATATCCTTCCAGGACATGATCTCGGTACTGCTCTGCGGTATATCTTTGCAGCCTCCACTGATCAAACATATAGCCAGTACCACTACAGCCAATGCGATAATCATTTTTCTGGTCAAACCCTCAGCCCCCTCCATATTCTTCCTTATCAATGAATACGAAGAAGCTTTGCCAAATATACCGCAGTGACAAAAAAGCGCTCTACAATCGGTTCCTTAGCAAATGCCTATACCCGCAAGGGGGTACGCCGCATCCCTTAGAAGCAAGCTTCAAGGGCTGCGCAGTCAGTACTTTATGAAAATACATGTTAGAACTTATCACCACTCCTAGCCAAGTGTTTTCAGTAAACTCTCGGTGCCCCCAGGGGGCATATCAACCTGTCATATATACTGACAAGGAACTTAATTTCTAAAGTTAAAAAAAGAGAGCACCGAAAGGTGCTCTTATGAAGGAGGAGTTATTAAAGCAAACCGCGTTTGCTTTCGACCGTTATTAATTTATATCCGAAGTTTGCAGGCAAGTTTGAACCACTTTGCCATCATTCCCCAAGCAGATCATCAGGCCATATGCCTCTTGCTGTCCATCATATTTTTCTTCTCCGATCGAACGATATTTATCAAATTGTCCTTATTCAGATCGTCAACCAGATATAGGACCCCATTGGCCTTATCGGCCAGCTTCTCAAGGTAGAAACGGTTGGATTCAACCCCTATACAGATAAAGCGGATCCGGTTCTGAGCCACATGCGATCCCGCTTCCAACCCGTCAGCCAATGCATCCATGGTCCACTTAGGAATATTGGGGATACCATCGGTGATCAAAACCATCAGGGGATTGCGCACCCGGTTGTCCTTGATCAGGTTTACCGCCGTTTCGATTCCGTCCGCCATCGGGGTCAACCCGGCCGGGTTGATTGTCGAGAGACCCTTGGACAGTATTCGTTGGTTTTTTGTAAAAGGTACCACTACCGTACTGTTGCGTTCCTGGAAGGTCACCACCGCTACCTTTTCCTTGCCGGTCAACAGAAGATGTTCGGCCAGGAAACAGGCTGCCTGCCTCTTATCCCCCGCCATACTTCCGCTGGAATCAACGACCAGGCATACATCTATCGGAATATAGCTCTTTTTCTCGTAGTAATGAAGGTCTTCCTTCTTGATGGTTAAATGGCTGTCGCCCCGCGTATAGCTGTTCTTAGTGGCCTGTATAACCGTCTGAGGTACGGCTAAATCTCCTGACCAATTAGCTTCCGAATTGTTCTTGGTCTTATTCCGGTTGGTATATTGAACCGCTGACGACTGCTGTTCTACTTTGCCCAGCTTTTTGTAACGACCGCCGCTGCCCGGCATTTTCCGGGTATTGCGGCGGATCTCAGTCTCCAGTTCACACTTGTGATTGACCACAAAATCCTTGAGCTGCAGCCCCTGCTTGGTCATAACCTTACCAAACGGAGTGTCTTTTAACAGGCCCAATTCTTCCAGCTGTTCGATGTCATGTTCGACATCGCCCCACTTCTTCTTCTGCTGCTCTATACCCTTGCGTTTGAAGACATTGGTGGAATAGCTCTCCATAAACTCTTCGATCTCGTCTACCCCGCCAAATTTCTCCGCCAGCTTCAAAATAAGCTGATTAACATTCTCCTTGTCGGGCAGCTGTTTGGCATGCTGTCCCTTGAAATTCTTCCACGGCAGCTTGATATAGCCCGCGTAGCTCTCACGTTCTTCCTTCTGGTTGCCGTGGATGATGTTGCGCACCTTCGAAAGCTTTATCCCGGACTCCAGGACCACCGCCTCCATGGTTTCCGCAATGACATATACCAGATAATACTCTTCCTTATTCAAGCGGGCCAGGACGTGGATATGATCCCACCCTTCTTCACCCTCATGATATGGCTTCACCACATTCTGAAACAGGTCATACATGATGCCCTTGCCCTGATTGGTGGTGATGAATATTTTATTGGCATATTCAACGACCATCTTAAATCGCTCATCTTCCGCATATTGAAGATGAGGATCCTTTTCCACAAAATGCTGTTCCAAGGCCCAGAATATGGCCCGGGCAACATCCCGCGGATCGATCTCGCCAGGCCGGTGATATACATCGATGTGGACTACCTGATCAACATCCACATAATCAAGGTATTTTTTGCCGGCATCCCTATTGGTCAGGATCTTTATCTGGCCTTTCACTCTCTTTTCAGGCATACGGGCATGAGCTTTACGGCTGACCACCGTACTCTCACCCAAGCGTATGCCCTGGTCCTGACCAAAATATAGATTAAGATAGTTACCTACCGAGGCTGCTTTATCGACATTAGTGCCTTCACCCAACATGACACAACACCCCTTTCTCTATTCCTTCGGGGTTAACGTCTTCTCCGTATTGACCAATTCTCCTCGGTGCATGTCCTTGAGGGCACGGGCATTCTGCGCAAAGTATTCCTCTTCTTCCTCACGCGGTTTGTTTTTTCGGCCCCGGAAACTGAGAATCCCGTCCTTGTTGCCCCGTGAGTCAGTATCATTTATCATGCGCACCAGTGTATCACCATCGACACGGTGTTTTAATACCAGCGGGATCATATAAGTCACATCACTGATCTGCACCTTATCGCGATTCTTGATAACACTGTGCAGTACCGCACCTTGCTGCATAGCTTCAATAGCACGGATACTTTCCAGGTTATGTTTGATATACAAGCGCGCGATATAATTGCGGAGGAAATCCGGCAGACTGGTACGCTCATACATCTCCGCCCACTGTATTATCTGCTGGCGCAGAGCATCATGCTTGGCCTCATCGACCTGCTCAGCCTGTCTCAGTTGCCCCTTTTGCACCCTGTGCATGTGCGAGTTCTCCTCCAGCATATGGGAGAGCACGTCCAGGGAGTCTGGTCTGCCCATGTAACAAACCATATCGAAGCGATCAGACAATTGACGACGAATCTCCTCCAGTGGGCCGGGATCTTCGTCCGGGTTCGATGCTGCCCATATTGAAACATTGACCGGTAGGTCTACTACCGGCAAACCAGCTTCCTCGATCTGCAGGTGACCGGGCTTATTGCCCATGACATCCAGCAGTATATCTGTTATCTCCGGTGAGGTATCAGCCAGTCGATTGATCTCATCAATGAATATGATTCCACGATGAGCCTGGGGGATTATACCGGGTAATAACTGTGCCTCGGGGTGCGACGAATCAGTCAATCTCGAGAGATCGATGCTGCCTGCAACCGTCCCCACCTTGGTCGAATGAGAAATTTCTAAAAAAGGCATTGGAATTATTTCTGTACCCAAAGCCTCGATTTGTTCAGGACTCAAATCCCGATGATGCGGGCAATGTGGCATCTCCGGATCACAATTGTATATACATCCCTTTATTCTGGTTATCTTGGGGAGAATATGCCGGGACGCCCTCATTATAGTTGTCTTGCCGGTGCCCCTTAATCCTTCAGCGTGCAGATGTAAGGGTTCACCCACGTAACTGGATACGATGGACATGGTTACCAGATCAAATAGGGCTTCATTGCCCTCGTAACGCTCCAACTTGTAAAACGGTATCATGAGTCATCACTCCAATCTGAAAAGCCAGAAGTTCCGTACAGGTCCCATCAAAACAGTTGCTCCCTCCTGTATTCCTGTATCACTATATCTGTCCAATGTCCTCATATTGTTGCATCGGTAGGCTGCCGTTCCCTGCCGAGCCCCGTGGCTTCAACTCTCCTCCTTCCTTATTTACTCTATCAAAACGTTCTTCTTTTCTTACTTTACTATATATCATTTTGTGATTTATTTCTCTATGTCGGAGTCACTTCGTTGAATAAAATGGATAGTTTGCAGTAGCTTGTTACTAAAATAACAAAATGCCGGTTTCGATAAAATTCCCGTATTTTCTTGCTTTACTCACTTGTGCAAACACCTTTGTTATTGAGGTTTTGTATACAAAAAACCTCCGGAAAGAGGGGTGGCCAAAATGCACTTTTTCTTCCTATTTGGTAATATTTTATTCCTCTGCCGTCGTAATAATGGTATAGACTCATAATTAGACAATACCAAGCTTCTCTTTCAATGCCCTCGCCTTGGCTCGACTTAAAATGACATCCTTATCCAGGATATTCAGATGCAGCATGTAGGAACCTTCAGTAAAGCTCACGATTTCTTTCACATAGTTCAGATTAACGATAAAAGCCTGATGAGCCCGGAAAAAACTGATATTATTCAACCGGCCCTCCAATTCGTTCAGAGTATAACCGGTCAAATAGTCGCCGGAGGTGGTACAGATGTGCACTTTTTTCCCCTGGCTCTCACAGTAGATGATATCATCCTGATTAAGCAGGCTGATCTTGCCCTTTTCGCGCACCGGCAGGCGGTTGGAATAGATCTCATAATTGCGGTAGCGTTCCAGGATAAAGTCGATGCGTTCCTTCAGTTTGTGTTTTACTATTTCTTCAACCACATCGCGATGGGCTATGCGGGCCTTGGCCCTTTCGATGGTTTTCTCTATCCGGGTTTGCTCGATGGGCTTGACCATGTAGTCCAGCGCTGCAAGTTCAAAAGCCTCAACTGCCATATCCTTCTTTTGGGTTATGAAGGCGAACAATGGCGGTTCCTTAAGCTGATTCAGCTTGTAGGCCGTCTCCATACCGCCCATCTCTGGCATGCCGATATCCAGGAACACCAGATCGATTTTTCTTTCCTGACATAGCAGCAGTGCTTCAAGACCATGTACTGCCTCACCTATGATCTCAACATCCTTGATCTGCTCAAGAACGTATCGCAGTACTATGCGCTCTCTCTCATCATCGTCGACCACGAGAACTCTAACTGACATATGCCACCAAACTCCATATTATTATGGGTATATTCACCCCATTTTATTTAGCTGCTATTTATAAATATAAGAGATTTATCGCGCTAAAACAAGCTAAATATCGAATTTTACTATATTCTCCGTTATTATTCCCCTGTTTATAATCACTTTGCAAAGCTCAAACTATTTGCTAATCTGGTTTCAAGACATCAAGAAGGAGGAATTCCATGCGTTACGAGGGGACTGTTTACCGCCCTCCCAGTGAAGCCGGAAGCTTGCTTATCCAGGCTACGATCGGCTGCCCTCACAACAAGTGCACCTTCTGTTCTATGTATAAGGGAACCAAGTTCCGTTTGAGATCAATAGAAGAGATCAAAGAAGATCTGCTAGCTGCCCGCGACTACTATGGCGAATACGTCAGCTCGCTGTTCTTCCCGGATGGAAACACCATCATAATGAAAACCGATCAGCTGACGGATATCCTTGAATATGCGAGGAGCCTCTTTCCTCATCTGGAACGGATAACTGTGTACGGTTCTGCGCGATTTGTCAACCGCAAGAATCAGGAAGAGATCCGGAGGCTAAAGGCTGCTGGATTATCCCGGGTACACACCGGGATGGAAAGCGGTGATGACGTAGTCCTGGAAAGAATAAAAAAAGGGACTACTGCTGAAGAAATAACCGCGGCCGGAAAAAAACTTAAAGCGGCGGGGATCGATACCAGCGAATACTATCTGGTAGGTATCGGTGGACTGGAGCGAAGTAAGGAGCATGCTCTGGCCAGCGCGCGGGTCCTCAGTTCCTTCAGCCCTGATTTTATTCGCCTGCGCACCTTCGTTCCCATACCGGGCACGCCGATTTATGACGATTTTCAGAGCGGCACTTTCAAGCTTTTGAGCCCTTATCAGGCATTGGAGGAGGTCAAACTCTTGATCGAAAACCTCGATTGCCAGAACAGCGTAGTGTTGAGCGATCACATTTCAAACTACTGGGACGTCAATGGTTTGATCCCTCGAGACCGCGGCAAAATGTTAATGGCGCTGGAACAGGCTCTGTCGATGGAGGAATCTTATTTCCGCCCTCCCCACCTAAGTCGTTTGTAAAACAAAAATGGTCTCAAAACGGATAATATATCTCATTCTTGAGACAGTTGGCTGTCTCAACATGGGTACTGTTTTTGATATCCAGTAATAATCAAGCTGTTTTAATGCCTTAATAACCTGATTTTTTATTTTTCGAATAAACCCGCTACACTGGCATAAAAATTGCATCTATTTCTTGGTTAGGGGGGATATACACATAGGGGTGTATAACCAATACGTTGCGGGGCTTGGAACGGCAAATAAGCCCCCTTTTTTTTGCTCAAAATTACTGACCGTCACCTGGGATCATCGCCCTCACATGTTTATCATCAAACCTCCAACACCGGCATAAGTACCTATAGTTGCGCTCATAGGCGCTATGATGATAGGATTGACGGGCTGGTACTTCTGTTCTATTTTATCGGCTAACCTACGGGCGTCCTCCTCACAGCCGACGTGGCTTATACCAATCCAGCGCTGGCGGATATCCGCCCCCAGATCTTCTTCGCAAATGTTGATGAGGCGTTGTATTGCCTTTTTACGTCCCCTAACCTTGTCTTTTACGTAGGGTACTCCATTCTCCCGGTCATTTCTTAACACCGGCTTGATATCCAATATGGTGCCGGCAAACCCTTCAATGCGGCTGAGTCGACCGCCCTTGACCACATTTTCCAGCGTATCAAGGGTGAATATAGTCTCTACTGATGACCGCAGGGCCGTTAGTCGGTCAATTATAGTATCGAGGGATAATCCTTCAGCCGCCATTATAGCAGCTTTAATGGCAAAGATCCCGGTCCCCAGAGAAGCAGTGAGAGTATCAAAAACCTTTATCTTTTCATTGTCCAGCATTTTACTGGCTACCCGGGCAGTTTGACATGTTGCGCTAAGTCCGGAGGAGAGACCCACAAACAGAACCTGCCCTTGTTTTTTAAGGCCGTCCTCAAAAAAGTCTATAAAAGTTTGCGGATCCGGTGTAGAGGTCTTGGGGAGGTTTCTTGAGGATGTCATCTTTTTGATAAAAAGGTCAGGGGACAGCTCGACCCGATCCAGGAAGGTCTCCTGGTTATCAAAAGAAACCTTCAAAGGAATAATCTCGATCCCAAATTGTTCTAACTGGCGGTCTGGCAAATCACAGGAGGTATCAGTAATGATCTGAATGCCCACTGGCATCCTCCTCTCAGCCCTGAGACAGTTTAACCTTCGACCCCGGGCGGTACTATATAGATATCGTCACCTCTGAAATCAAAGAATTCTGACAGTTTCCAGTATACACCCCGGCTCAGCCGGGTATCGCCTTCCCAGCGGTAGCTGATATAAGGGATATCACCTTTGAGGATCAATCTGGTCTCTTCCGCGAGCGGCATCTCCTGCAGGTCATGGAAAACCAGCTTGATCCCTTCCCCTTCTTCCATATAGCCACTGGCCAGAAAAGGTACATCCTCTACCTGTAGCGGACTGAAATCCTGCCCCAATCTTATACAGTAATTGCCATCTTCCTGTCGATCGATATGCTGGGCCAGTATATTGAGGATATTTCTTCTGAACATTTCTACCTGACCGAAATACCACTTGCCGTTTTTACGGATGGTGATTTCCTGTAAATCCATTACGATCTCTCCAAATTTGAATTAATTGACGTAGCGTCATTGATTGCGCGAAGGCGCATCAGTTATCCCCGTAGGGGGGATAACGCTGATTTATATGATTAACGCAGATTTTCTCACCCGTTGTTTTTTATACTTTGCTCTCGCGATCAATCAATTATATGCTTAAGCATTTTAATTAAAAGCAGCAAAACATTGTCTAACTATAAAAATTTCTGCGCTAATCATATGGAATCTGCGTAAATCTGCGTCAATTGATCATTCGCTATTTCATTTTAGCCACTTTTTCCGATATCATGCAAGAGGAATCAAGCCTCTGCTTATAGTTCCGGTATATTGCCTCGATCTCCTCCCCGGTGATCTCCCGGCCGCCCATCCGCAAACCGGCCAGGCCAAACCCGTGCTTACCGGCCAGATGGCGGAAATACTCCATGGCTTCCAACGGAAGCCGGCTGCCAATACTGTGGTCATTATAATCCCCTTCCAGAGCCAAGAGGATCGTTTCTGAAAGGCAAGCCAGGTTTACCCCGTCCCGGTAACCCAGATTTGGCCCAAAGCATACGTCATCCGGGTAACGGACCAACCCACCCTCCAGGACCAGAACATCATCACGTTCATAGACCTCGGGTGAAACATCGGCCGGACGAGCCACATCGCAAACCACTGTTCCCGGCTGCAGGTGGTGGGAGCGAATAAGATATTCCGGAGAGTTGCTGGCAGCAACGATCAACCGGCATAGAGGAAGAGTCTCTTCAATGCTCAGGCTATAGGTAATTGGTCTGTCCACGTTGAGCAGGCAGCTTACCTCATCCAGCCATTCAAAGGTAAGAGCCCGGCCTGACAGGAGATTCTGCAGCAATAGATCTGCCGCCGGCTGTGATGAAGACCCCAGTCCCTGCCGGGCCCCATGTAACCAGGCACTCAAGCCGCTGAGTTCTCCGCCTTGCATTCTCTTCCAGGCCAGTTCAAGCATCTCATTCACCAGGGCATCCAGTCTGCTGTTGCTGGAAAATACACGTCCGGGATTGCCCAGCAGGGTGATCCGGGCGGTTTTTTCCGAGAGCAAGAGTGCGCAGGCCCGGCCGATCGATCCAGCCGCACCGACCACCGCCGCTCCTTCCTTTTCTATATCGATCTTCATCTTTTCGGCACCCTCAAAAAGAGCCTCCATCGCCATCAGAGTAGTGAAACTGTTGCCGCTGGTGATACCTACTCCACGCCCCTGGACATCTCTTCCTCCCCGGGTCACTACGGAGGTAAGGGCACCTAGACCTACTATTCCGGCTCCCAGTTCACGGGCCTTGTCTACCGCATTCTGAATGATTGCCACGGTATGTTCCCGGGGCAGGCTCATTATCTCCCGGGCCCCCAGCGGTATACCGATCAGCCATCCTTCGGCTATCTTGCCGCTGGCCCCTTTGAAAGCCGGCATATAGCAGGTGATGCCCGGATCACTGTTTTGGGCCTGCCAGTTCATGAAGCTATAGAGTTCTTTCCGGCTGAAACTGCTGAAGGAGGGGTTATTGATGCTCACATCCTCAGGGGCCGGATAATGAATAATAAACGCGAACTTTTCCTGAGCTGCTTCGCCCCGGGTTAGCTGCGATGCCTTGGTCCGGCGTGTTGCCGGACGATAATCCCGAGTGCTGGCTGCCAGTGAGTAGTCCCCGATGAGGTACCGGTAGAACTGGGCATAGTCCTGATAATACATGATCTCAACGACTCTGGTCAGGGCTTTGACCACCAGATCGATCTCCTCATAACTGATAGTCAGTGAGGGTTCCAGACGCAAGGTCATGGAATCGTTCAGGAAGGGCGCCAATCTTATTTGGTGGACATTGAGCAGATATCCGGCCAACAGAGCTGTAAAACCGCCCTGGTCGGCCATAAAAGCCAGATCATAGGACCCAACATCCTTCAGGTCGTTGAATTCGATCCCGACCATCAGCCCAATTCCACGTACTTCCTTGATAACCCCAGGATACTGTCGGGAAAGTTCCCGGACCTTATCCAGCAAGTATTCGCCTTTCGTACCAGCATCTCTTATCAATTGCCTGTCGTCCTCGAGCAGCCGTTCCAGAACTGCGATGCCGACAGCACATGTCAAGTTGTTGTTAGCAAAGGTGGAACTGTGCAGCATACCGTATTCTTCGTTCCAAACTGCCGGCGAACTGATGGTCACCCCCAGAGGCAGCAATCCACCGCCAATTGCCTTGGCCGAAAGCAGTATGTCGGGAGCCACTTCTTCGTATTCACAGGCAAACAACCTGCCGGTACGGCCGAGTCCGGTCTGGATCTCGTCCAGGATAAAAATCACATTGAAGGCATCGCAAAGACGGTGTATCCCGGTAAGATAGCCTGGTTCTGCTACGATGATGCCCCCCTCGCCCTGCACCGGTTCAACAAGAAAAGCCGCAATATTCTGATGCTCCCGGGCAAAGAGGTTCTCCAACGCCGAGAGATCATTGTAGGGCACCCGGGCAAAACCAGGCGCAGGAGCATAGAAAGGTTCTTGATAGGAATCCTTGCCGGTGGCCGATAAGGCCCCCAGGGTCTTGCCGTGAAAACTGTTGTTAGTCGATACGATAATCTGTTTACCGCTGGCGGAACGGGCGAGCTTGATAGCTGCTTCAACCGCTTCCGTGCCGCTCTGACTAAAGGTGCAATAACAAAGATCTCCAGGGGTGAGGTCAGCCAGCATATTGGCCAGCTTAAGCGCTTCACCGGGTAATGAAGGCTGAACCAGGCTGGGCAGTGCTTTCTCCCTCACCTCGTTAAGCTTATCCCATATAAAATCAGGATTATAACCAAAAGGAACAGCACCATATTGAGAAATAAAGTCCAGATAGCTGATTCCTTTTTCGTCTTTAAGATAGTGTCCAAGACCGGCTAGGTAGTTCTTGTCGAGGTGAAAGGTGGTAAGCACTTTTTTCAAACTGGGATTGAGCAGATCTTGTTTAAGGTTAGTCATAAAACTCCCCCTTATTATGTGCACATTATTGTGCAAATATTTAGGTAATCATAAAAAATATTTTAGCCTTAATTCCCTCCATGTCAAATCTTTTGCCGTAAAAAATATCTGCATAGTTTTACATTTAGACGGAGATAGTAGAAAAAGATTGGAAAATAACAACAAATTTCAGACAATAAAGGAGGTCAATTAATGGAAGACCATAATGACATTGAAACCAGAGAGGGTTATGAACTGGGCACCTGGGCTTTTCTCAGGACCGGTTGGTGGATCCTGCACCTGGTAGCAGTAGCACTGGTTTTCTACCTTGGCTATCTGTATGGAGCACGTATATTCTAAAACCCAGGGGGCGTTTCGAAGTACTCGGGACGCCCCCCCTTTTTCATTACCCCTTGAAGCACAACTCTGTAATCATTACAATATTGTCATAAGATATAAGGGGGTAAGATCATGAATATAAACCCGGTTCTGGAAAGGATCTTTGAACTGAGCGGCGAGAAATTCGCCTGGTTCCGGGACGGAGTAGAGCTGGAAATTATAAGTGGCCTGCGTAATAAGGACCGTTTCACTGAAAAGCAGTACATAGCTGTTTATCCCCACCTCGATATCCAAAAGGGCGATATGCTAAAATCCCTGGAAACTGGCATTGAGTACTGGGTCTACCTTTTTGACTTTGAGATAGCCGACGGTACCAAGTTCCAGGGGCAAGCCTTCCATGTTTCTGCCGAGGAATGGAATATCATCCGCCAGCAGATGGAGGAAGAAAACGCTACGGTATCAAGCCCCAGCCTGGAGGATCATATCGAGTATCTGCAGGCCCTCACCCGGATCAAAGCTCCGGAAGGCGGCCAGGAATTTGATATCCTGTTTAGTGTCCTCCAAAAAATATTGGGGCAGGCTGGAACTGAATGGGGCATCCTGCAGGACTTCGCACCTCTTTTAGATGCCAACCCCTGGCTGGAACAGGCAGCCAGCGAAGTTATCATGAAGTGGATGAAAAAATAAGGTTAAAAATGGGGGGCATTTTGAAGAACTGCCCCCCATTTTTATTACATCCAGTAGATAAGATACAGATAAACCATAGACATGACTATAGATAGGAGCATCAGAGGAAAGGCGATTTTCATGTAATCGATAAAGCCCATATGATAACCGTTACGTTCGGCAATGCCCGCGACGATCACATTGGCTGAAGCACCGATTATGGTGCCGTTGCCGCCCAGGCAAGCACCCAGGGATAATGCCCACCAGACGGGTTCCATAGGCATATGAGTCAGCTGCCCTACCGTGTGTAATAACGGGATCATAGTAGCTACAAAGGGTATATTGTCAACAAAGGCCGAGCCGATGGCCGACACCCACAAAACCAGCATACCGGTTTTGATAGGACTTGTCCCGCTGATACTCAGGGTCCAGCGAGCCAGGTTATCGATAACACCATTGGCTACCAGACCGCCAACCAGCACGAATAGGCCGCCGAAGAAGAATATTGTGGGCCATTCTACACTTAGCAAAACCTCTTCCGGGTCCTCCCTTACCAGCAACAGCAGTAAACCTGCCCCGAATAATGCGATAGTTGCCGATTCCAGGTGTAGATACTGATGCAATAAAAATCCCAGTATGGTCAGACCCAAAACCAATAAGGATTTTTTCAGGATACTCCATTCCCTGATATAATCTACCGGTTCGAGTTCCATTAACTTTTGCATTTTATCATCGTCGGCTCTCAGATCCTTGCGATAGATCAACACGAGCAGTGAAACAGTAACCGCGAGGATCACCAATATCGGAGGAGTGAGATGGATCAGGAAATCCATAAACCCCAGACCGGTCGCGCTGCCGATCATGATGTTGGGGGGATCGCCGATCAGGGTGGCGGTACCGCCAATATTGGAAGCCATTATTTCAGTGATAAAAAACGGCATGGGCGATATGTCCAGCCGGTCAGTCAAAGCAATGGTGATCGGCACTATCAAGAGTACGGTGGTGACATTGTCGAGGAAAGCAGAAACTACTGCAGTAACAATGGCCAGGGCTGCCAGCAGCAGGATCGGACGCCCGCCGGTCATGCGTGCGGCTTTAATAGCCATATATTCAAACAAGCCGCTTTTTCTGGTGATGCTAACGATAACCATCATACCGATCAACAACCACAGGGTATTGAAATCGATGGCCTCTTTGACCGCGGCCTCCTGGCTGATCACCCCGATTGCCAGAGCAATGGCAGCCGCCACCCAGACTACGATGGTCCGATGGATCTTATCAGCAATTATCAGGGCATAGGCCGCTACAAACAAAATGATCGAAATCCAGTAATTCATAAAGAACCCTCTTTCTTCTCCGACTATTATTCACCATTTGCCCGGTCATTCCTGCAAATCCCAAACAAAATAATAAAGGTGAGCAAGCCATAATAATGGCTACCCACCCTAGTAAGCCGGTTCTCATGACAGAAACTCCCTATCGCGCCCGCGACTTAGGTTTTTCCATCCCGCGCACCCGGCTTTCGCCCGGTTTGCTTTGACCGTAAGAAATTATTAAAACATCAGAAGTAATTATATCATCTGAAGGTGATCCTGTCCACTGATTGCGGCAGCTAACAATCCTATGAAGCAAAGAGCAATGATAATAAGATGATAAAACTGAGAGTCGCCAGGATTTCGTGTTTAGAGACCCTTAGTCTGTACTGATAGTCTCTTGCCCGGATCATTCCCAGCTGCTCCTGGATCCCATCTGTTTTCTGCAAAGAATTGGCGATGAAAACGGCCAGAATATTGGACATTTCTTTTAGTTTTACCTTAAGGCTGAGACCATCATTCCTTATAATAGTCCGTACCTGTTCCATAATATCCTGCTTGAAATGACCTACCGAACTGGTCAATTGGTTTATGACGACCATTACCATATTTAAGTGTTTAGCAACGGGAATGCCCAGATAGTTCAGGGGGAAAAGGATTATATCAAATATTTCTATGATCATTTTCAGCGGCGTGGTAAAAAAGTACAGACTGCATATGTACCAGATCAAAAATATCTTGATCATCCGCAAAAGAGAAGCCTCAAAGTGATAAACATAGGTTGGCCCGGGCAGGAGCTTTTGTATAAGAATCGAGAACAACAACCCGCAGAGGTAAGGAAATACAATGAATATACCATAGGTAGCCAGGTTTTTAAGGATAAAGCGTAGATCACTTCCCAATAAGAACGTTACCGTTGCCAGATATATCGTAAAATACACCAGATCCAGCCGGCTGTCACATAAACCAGCGGCAACTGCAAGCAATACGGCCAGAACGGTTTTTATTCCCGCATCGATCTCAACATATCTATCTTCTGAAACGGTTGGATTCTCCTGCAATCGATTCACATCCCGGAATAGTAGCCTGTTAACCTTAATTGTGTATATTATTTGTCGAGAAAAATTCATGTAAGTCAAGGCCGGACCCTGCATGACTCGTAGGGTGTCACCGCAAGCCAGTGAAAACGCGCAACTGGGAGTGGTCTTAGTTCCTCTCCCCATGTTCTAATACGTATTTTCGTAACAGAGGAATGAGTAATACTGGACGTATTGCGATTGATGACAACGCAGTCATACATGAATTTTGCCGAGAAGGATATATAGAATTAGGGTTAAAGGGTACTTGCTACATAATTTCTTTGAAAATCTCTCTTTTTTGGATCTCGCGGACCGTTAACTCACTGATGGTCCCGGTTATCAAACCGGTTACCACCGCAGAAATCAAGAGTACGGGAATATAATAAAAGATAACCGTTTCGCCAAGTATAAAAGAAGCCACTACCAACTGGGCCGTATTATGAACTATGGCGCCGACAATACTGATCCCCTTGATACTGAACCAATTGGACATTTTCTGATAAAGCAGCCACATGGCCATGGCGCTTAACAGTCCTCCAGTCAAGCTAAAGGGCAAGACCGTGATCCCCTTGCTTAGAACCGCAACAACTATACACCTTAGTACAACGATGGTCAGAACATCCTTAAAATCCAAAAATACTAACGCAATGATGGTGATGATGTTCGCCAATCCGAGCTTGACGCCAGGAACCGGGACAGGCACTGGAATGATCAATTCCAGCAATGAAATCAATATCGCATTACAAATCAGAATTATGATGACGGCATCTTTTTTTTCCTTGTTCATATCATCTTCCGATCAATAGGCTAGAATATCGACCTGTTTATTGTCCCCTATTATGGTGATGACTACGCGGGAGGGGATACAGACCGCTTTGGCTCCCGGCCTGGTCAACCAGCCGGTTTTAACGCAAGTTTTATTCGGGCAATCGGATTCCGAAAATCTGATCCTTCCCTTTTCTGCCCGAATGACCTGATGAATGCCCTCTTCATTCAAATCAATATAAACCGGCTTATTAAGATCACTTAGATCGATCTTTTGTACCAGATTACTCTTATGGGTAATTACAGCGGTCAAATGGCGGCTGGAGGCAGGCCCATAAGCATTCCAGGCCATAAAACATGCAGCTATTATTACCAAACCAAGCATCAATATTTTATCACCAGATTTAAACATAGAGCAATTTCCTCCACGCCCCCGAACTGGGTCAGACGCAGGCTGGCTAAAACCCGAATGTTGAGGTTTATCTTAGCCCACCATGGACGGGTGCTGCTATAACTGTACAACCCTCCAAGTCCCCTGACCAGATCAGCCGCAGGTTGGTAAAAACCCGGATATTGAGATTATAATTGTACATATTTGTACTCGTTGGTTGCATCCTCTAAGCGGAATTTTCCGTTTAGCCCTGGTGTAACATAAATCTTCTTATCATTGGTGATAAAAATAGCTTCGGCCTTACCATAACGATTCACTAGGTCCAGGCCTCTTTTAAGACCCAAAACATAGGCCTTGGACATTCCATCGGCTTCAGTGGAAGATGCGGCAATAATGGTCACGCTCATTAAGCCGCTGTCGGCGGGATAACCAGTTTTCGGATCGATAATGTGGCAATAACGTTTACCGTTTTTTACAAAATAACGTTGATAATCACCGGAAGTAACAACTGCTTTATCAACAACATCGACCACTCCAACAATGTCGCCGTTTTGGCTGCGGGGATTCTGGATGCCGACCTTCCAGGGGCTTCCGTCAGGTTTGCAGCCCAGCACGACGACATTTCCTCCCAAATTGGCGAAAGCTGAAGTGATCCCGTTCTTCTTATATATTTCTATAGCCAGGTCTCCTATATAGCCCTTGGCGATGCCGCCCAAATCGACCATCTGGCCAGCTTTGGCCAAACTGGCTGAATCGATCGTTTTATCCACCTTAACATCCTGGTAATTGACCAACGGCAGGAGATCTCTAATTGTTGCATCAGACGGTACCCCGGCGTGATCAGTGCCAATTCCCCAGGCTTTGACCAGCGGAGCTACCGTAATATCGAAAGCAGCCCCGCCGCTCAGATCGGAAATCTGGCGGGCCTTCAATAATATGTCAATGGTTTCCGGTTTTAATTTGACATAGCCCTGGCCCGCATGCTCGTTAAGCTTATTTATATCTCCGCCGGGTTGGTTGATAGTCCACAAAGCATTCAGTTCTTTTATCCGGGCCGATACTTCATCAGCAGCCCTCTGGGCATTAGAGCCGTAAACCTGCTGATTGATTATGGTTCCCAGAACAAATTCCTCTGTTTTGACCGGTTCAGGTTTCCCCAAACCACAGCCTGCAGAAGAGACTAATATGACCAAGATCAACCATACGTAACATGCTTTTTTCATCTTGTATTAGTCTCTCCTAACTGCATCCACAGCATCAGACCGCCTCGGTCATCTCCAGCGGAGGGATCTTATAGGTCTTGATCGCATTGGTAGGACATTTATCCAAGCAGACGATCTCTGTGCATTTTTCCAGGCAGATACTTGGATCGATCACCGCCAGGTTGTTCTGCAATTTTATTGCGCCGTGGGGACACTGCTTGACGCATATCCCGCAGCCGATACAGGCAACCTTGCAATTCTTGCGCACTTGAGCGCCCTTCTCATTAGAGTTGCAGTATATGGCTACCGGGGCATCCGGGTTGATCATTTCGATGACGCCTTTCGGGCAGGCAGTCGCACATTTACCGCAGCCTGTACACTTATCCTTATTCACAACCGGCAGTCCCTGATCATTCAATTCAATGGCGTCGAACACACATGCCCGCACACAGTTTCCCAGCCCGATGCAGCCGTATTCACATGCCTTGGGCCCGTTCTGCAGAATAAATGCTGCCGTACAATCATTGATCCCATCATAGGCATATTTCTTTTTTGCTACACTCATCGGTTCCGCGCATTTAACAAAAGCGAAACGGGGCTCGATCTCGGCAGCTGCCTTCCCGGTCAGTCTCGCCACCTCGTCAGCTATCGGTTTTTTGCCAGGGATGCAGAGGTTGGGTTCAACTTTCGGATCCAGGACCACTGCCTCGGCGTAGGCCGCACATCCGGCAAAACCGCAGGCACCGCACTGTCCTTTGGGCAAAACGTCTTCGACTACATGGATCAGCGGATTCATTTCAACGGCAAATTTCTTATTGGCAAAAGCCAGGACCAATCCGAAGAATAGTCCTACACTCGCCATAATAACAGCGATCGTTAATATAGTATTCATACTAATGCCCTCCTTTCTATTTGATCATTCCGGAAAAGCCTAAAAACGACAAGGCAAGGCATCCAGCAATAATAAAGGCTACTCCCAATCCGTCGAGCGATTTCGGGACATTCGCGAGTCTCAATTTCTCCCGGCAGCTGGCCATCAGCACAATAGCCAGGGCAAAACCGACGCCGGAACCAAAGGCGTTGACTACAGCCTTCCCGAGGTTAAAGCCGGACTCGACATTTATCAGCGGCACACCCAGTACCACGCAGTTGGTGGCGATCAGCAGCAGATAGATGCCCCACATCTTGTGCAGATTCGGGGTATATTTCTTGACTACCATCTCCAGCAGCTGTACAAAACTGGCGATCAAGAGAACGAATACGATCGTGGTCAAGAAGGTAACATTCAATGGCAATAAAATATAATTGTAAACCAACCAGGCAAATATGGAGCTCAGCGTAATGACAGCGGTCACCGCCATGCCCATCCCGGCCGAAGCGTCATAGTTTTTGGAGACGCCAAAGAAAATACATAAACCCAGGAAGCGTGTCAGAACAAAGTTGTTTACGACCACTGCGCCCATGAAGAGCAGTAAATATTCGCTCATATCGTCTCACCCCTTTCGCCTTTGGCTTTTTCGATTCGTGCACTCCAGATATTCCATGCGCCGACCAGATAGCCGATGAGGATAAAGGCCCCCGGGGCCATAATAAAGATCAAAGCTGGCGGATACCAACTACCGAGCACCGTGTAACCTAATATGGTCCCATTGCCAAACAGTTCCCGGATCGTACCGATGATCAGCATAGCGATCGTAAAACCGCAGCCCATGCCGAATCCGTCTATAAACGAAGGCACTGGACGATTCTTGGAGGCAAATACCTCAGCGCGGGCCAGGATGATGGCAAATACCACCACCAATGAAAGATAAATGCCCAGCTGTTTATAGAGCAGCGGTGCAAATGCTTTAAGCAATAATTCGGCCACGGTTACGATCGTCGCGATGGAAGTGATATAGATCGGCACCCGCACCTTGGGATTGACCCAATTGCGGACAATAGATACCACCAGGTTGTTCATCGATATAACAAATGTAACAGTGAGTCCCATAGTCAAGGCATTTACTACTGAAGTAGTGACCGCAAGCGCGGGACACAGGCTCAAGGCCAAAACGAAGATTGGATTCTCCAGGACCAGTCCCTTCGAAAAGATGTTCCAATATCCTTTCATCCTATTCTCCTCCCTTCGTGATACTTGCTGCTTCATCGACCGCACTTTTCACGGCCTTGGTTACTGCCCGGGAAGTAATGGTCGCGCCGCTGATGGCCTGGATAGTTCCTCCATCCTTGTTCACCTTAAGTTCGTCAGCTGTTTTACCGGCAAACTGATCAGCGAATAGCGGCTGGGCGGCTTTATCACCCAGGCCCGGGGTCTCCTTCGATTCGATTATGGTGTATTTGATGACCTTGTTATCCGGTCCTACGGCTACCAGCAGCTTGACCGCACCGGCGTAACCCTTGCTTTCCGCCGGAATGATATAGGCGATCACCTTTCCAGCCTTGGTAGCAGTATAGCAACCGGGCTTATCTTTAATGGGTGTGTATTTATCAGCTCCCTGCACTATGCTTTGGAGAGCCAGGTTTTGCAGTTCGGCCTGTTTCTGTTTTGCGATATCGGCAGTAAAGAAATAGACCAGCCCGATGATTATTCCAGAAATAATACAGGCGCAGGTCAGGTTGAGAGCGATTTTAAATATACTGCTGTTATTATCGTTATGTTCCGCTGTCATTACCCGATCTCCCCCCTTCCATACAGAGTAGGCTGGATATAGCGATCGATCAGAGGCGTCACGCAATTCATCAACAAAATCGAGTAGCACACGCCTTCGGGATAGCCTCCGACCAGTCTGATGAGTACTGTGATGATACCGGCACCGGCCGCAAAGATCACCTTGCCTTTCCTGGTGATCGGAGTGGTGACCATATCAGTTGCCATAAAGAACGCGCCGATTATAAGCCCCCCGGCCATCATATGGAATATAGGGTCGCCGGACATAAACCCGTGGGCACCGCCGAACATCCAGGTAAGGATCCCCACGGTCCCGATCATGGTTACCGGCACCACCCAATCGATAATACGTTTATAGATCAAGAACAAACCGCCCAATACCAGCAGAACCACGCAGGTCTCACCGATAGATCCGTTGCGCAGCCCCAAAAACAGAGCCTTATACAGCTCGGTCTGGCTGCCGAAGGTATTTACCACTGCATCATAACCCTGCAGTTTCAAAATATTCAGCGGGGTAGCACTGGTAGTGACATCCGCTGCAGTAGTGATCGTAGTCCAGGAGGTCATAAGTACCGGCCAGGAAACCATCAAGGCCGCCCGGCCGATATGAGCCGGGTTGAATATATTGTAGCCCAGGCCTCCCATCGAGTGTTTGGCGACTACGATAGCAATAAACGATCCCACGATCGGTACAAAAAGCGGTACCGCGGGGGGAAGGCACATGGCCAAGAGCAGTCCGCATAAGAACGCACTGCCGTCATCTACGGTGACCTTCTTTTTCATTATCTTCTGGGCGGCCGCTTCAAAAGCGACTGCCGACAGGCTTCCTGCCAAAAGCGTTATCAAGGCCTGCAGCCCGAAGTGATAGATGGAAAACACCACAGCCGGCGCGAGAGTCAGGTTTACCGTCCACATGATCTTTTGGATCGAATTATCATCAAACATATGGGGCGATGACGATACGATCATATAGTCGATTTGTTCTTCCTGAACAACTTCGTTAGCTGCATCTTCCTTGGGTACAGCTTCCTTTTTTACAGCTGCTTTTTTTACAGGTTCCTTTTGTACCGTCTCTTCCGGGGCAGCTTCTTTTTGAACATCGTCGCTCAATCTACTTCCCTCCCTTTTGGGCCGACATTTTTTTGGAATACCGGATGTAATGGATTATTTTGCGTTTAGCCGGGCATACAAAGGTACAGCATCCGCATTCCATGCAGTCCAGCAGGTGGTACTCATTAACTGCCTCTTCTACAAATGATCTCTCCCCGAGAATACTCAGCATACTTGGATTCAGCCCCATCGGGCAGGCATCGATGCAAGAACCGCAGCGAATACATGGCGATTCCGGGCCATCGTTGACCTCTTCTTTAGTAAATGCCAGTATACCACTTGCTCCTTTGATAACAGGAACACCTTCCGTATACTGCGCCGCCCCCATCAGAGGACCGCCCATGATCAGCTTTTTGGCAGGAGATTTCAAACCTCCGCACTGCTCGATAGCATCGGCAAAGGTGGTCCCTATCCTCAGCTTAAGATTTTTGGGTTCCTTGATCGCTCCTCCGGTGACCGTAACGATTCTCTCAATTAGCGGTATCCCTTCCCGAACAGCGTCGCATATCGCCACTGCGGTTCCGACGTTCTGCACGACCACGCCGATGCTCAGCGGGAGTTTACCTGACGGGACTTCACGACCCAGCAGAGTCTTTATCAAGGTTTTTTCAGCACCCTGAGGATACCTGGTCGGGACTGCGGTAACTTTGATTCCAGTACCCTTCAGCGCATCTGCCATAACTTTTACTGCGTTCATTTTATTGTCTTCGATGCCAACGATTACGTTGCTTACCCCCAGCACCTTTTTGATGATCTGGATTCCAGTGACGACACGTTCGGTATATTCCAGCATTATCCGGTGATCTGCGGTCAAATACGGTTCACATTCCGCTGCATTGATGATAAGGGTATCGATTTTACTACCACTGGGTGGTGCCAGTTTTATATGGGTCGGGAAGGTAGCGCCTCCCAAACCTACAATGCCAGCATTTTTAATAATTTCTAAGATTTCGGCAGTATCAAGCTTTTGCCAGTCTCGCTCGGTCAAAATTCCTTCCGCCCACTCATCCAATCCATCACTTTCAATAGTGATAGCTTGGCATTTTCCCAGAACTGGGTGTGGCTGATCGGAAACATCGACCACCTTGCCGGAAATCGTTGCATGAACATTACTTGAAACCGGAGCCTTGGCCTCTGCAATCAACTGTCCTTTCTTGACCAGGTCCCCCTTTTTCACAATTGGTACACTGGGTGCGCCAATATGCTGTTGGACCGGAAGAATCACTCGGTTTGGCAGTTCATTGCTTTCGATCGCTTTGCCCTCAGTTGGTGATTTGTGGGTATCCGGATGAATGCCCCACTTGATTTTCCCAAGCATCTCAACCTCTCCTCCGCATCATCTATTTAATGGGCCTAATAATTGGTTTCGCCGATTGTAATGATTTATCCACATGTTTTATTATGATAATTGCCGCCACGCCAAAAACAAGACCGCCTATGGTCATAGATAAAGCCTGTGAAAACATGAATCGGAGCGACAGATAATATCCAAGGATAATACCGCAGCCAACCACCAGCAATGGAAAGATATAGACCATAAAGGCAACCCTGGCCATATTGGATTCTCTATTATCAACCAAAACGCTGTCCCCCGGCTTAAGACCTTCCACGCTGTCGACTTCAATAATCATGGCATCGGCACCCGGACAAACGCCGCAGTTCTCGCAATCGCTGTGAACACTGCATCGTACTTTGGCTGTTTCCCCGTTAGTCTCGATTACAACTCCTTCGACTTGATCAGGCATGACACAACCCCCTTTCATAAGAAGATTATATAACCAAAACACGCAAAAAACGTGCCTGATTTTTTATCAAGCATGCCTTTTGAAGCCAATCCTGCCATCTGATGGGTTAAAGCCCCCAACAGGATTCGGTTATCATATCTCTTTTCCTTATAAATACTACTGATTAATAAGGAATTTTAACATAAAAGTGCATCATATTTGTGTTAAGAATCTGTTAATTGCCTAAAAATACAAAAAACAATATACACAATATCGATTTTCTTTATCAGATTATGGTTTTTGCGAAGCATTATGATACGGGCTGAAAGTCGCCGGGGGAATGGAATCGATGGATAAAGCAGGGATGAGCTGGTAAACTGTTGATAATAGCTATTGATTTTGGGGGTACTATGGTGAATCTTAATTCTGCCGATTTTTTTATATCAGTGGCTCTTTTCGGCATTTCCACATGCCTTACCTTGATCGGCCTCATACGTCTCTTCACCCGCTATTGGCGTATTGAGAACAAGCGGCAATTCTCTCTATTTATCTTGTTAACATTGTCTACGTCTATCTGGTCCCTGGGTTGTATCTTCTCCGTCCCCAACGAGGGATATTCAGGACTCCAATGGCTGGGGCTCTTCCTTATCGCCTTTTTTCTGTGTCTATACTTTCTCAGCCTCCGCCAGAAGGCGGAGCCGGATTACCGGATCTATACCATTATAATTATTCTCGGTCTTATCCTGGCCTCCTGCCTGGCCGGACTTATGATCGGAAAATGGCGGGACCCGACCTGGATATTGATAAGCGCCGCCTGTATTTCGATCGCATTTATTTTTGTTGTTTATCAGTCTTTTGAATTATCCCGCCTGGAAAACAACAGTTTCTTGAAACTGACCGGTAGTATTCTGGCTGTTTTCGCCCTGTTGAATGTCATGGACAATCTTTCCGGTATCTTATGGACCATAAACGCTCACTACTTATACCTGGGTGGTGCGTTGATATTCTCCCTGCTCTTCGGGGTCTATGTTATGGATCAGGCTTATATCAATGCTACCCGTGACCTTGGAGCACGTCTGGCCGAAGTGGAAAATGAATATGCTGCAGCTGTCGAAAATATCGAGCATGTGGTCATTTCACTGGCAAGATCTCTGGAGGCTAAAGATAAATATACCGAAGGCCACAGCTCTCGTGTCAGTCATTATGCGGTATTATTGGGTGAAGCACTGGGTTTGCCGGCCAACAGTTTGGAGGAACTCCGGATCGGTGGTTTGGTACATGATATAGGCAAGATCGGGATCGACCAACAAGTGCTCAATAAGCCGGGACCTTTGGATGCAGAAGAACGGAGCATTATGGAAAATCACCCTGCGGTAGGCGAAAGGATATGCTCTCCCCTGGAAAGTTTTCAGCAGATCAATCCTATCATCCGAGGTCACCACGAAAAACTGAATGGAACAGGGTATCCCGACCGTCTGGTCGCGGATGATCTGTCTCAATTAGTGCGGATCATTACCATTGTAGATATCTACGACGCTCTCACATCGGACCGCCCCTATCGCCCAGCCATGGATTTCGGCCGGGCTTTCGGCATCCTCAAGGAGGAAGCATCTGAAGGCAAACTCGATGTATATCTGGTGGATTTATTCATAGCTGCACTGTCGAAGGGGTTAACCTAACCACAGATAGACACGGTGCCTTCGGCAGCACAGATGCACACAGGTAGGCTTGGAATACATAACCCCGTGTTTTCACGGATAATAGATTTTTCAGTGATAGCATAGCACCCTTTTGGGAATTTGTACTTCAAGATTATCGATATTCTATCGAAGGATCACAACAAATGTATATAAAAAAGCTTGAACATAGCTCACCGGCTTCAATTACCGAGTGACAACCACATTTCAAGCTTTAAAAAACTATCTGTGTTAATCTGTGTCCATCCCCCTTCGGGGACAACTCATGCACCCTAACGGGTGCCATTATGTCGCTGTGGCTAAAAAAATCCTCACCTACGCTCTCAGGGTGGCCACCAACCTTAATGGGTTTATAAAGAGATCCAGAGCGTCATTGATGTCGTTCACCACGATGTCCGCCTTCTTCAAGGCCGAAACTGCACACCCTTCCGGGCCGATGACAGCTATTGATAAAGCAGCTTCCTCCAGCATCAACGCATCGTTGAAGCCATTGCCAATAGCTGCGGTTTTAGCTGCATCCAGATTCATCAAGAAATCTTTTTTATCGGCTCCGCCTTGTTCCGGGCTTACCTTGAAAAGACTTATTTCCAGGTGTTCTGCCACTGCTGCAGCCGAACCAAAGGTATCAGCAGTAAGCAGATAAATAGTCATGTTTTCCCGCAGTTTAGCTACCCGTTCGGCAACTCCGGGCAGTAATACGCCATCCTCCGTGATGGTACCGTTTTGATCCAGCAATAGATTCTCCAATTCGAGAGTCTGCTCCCGGCCCGGCAGCGATATCTTTAGCATCGTATCTACCTCCATCTTGTCTAAAACGCAACAAGTTTCACCGTATAGTTTAAGCATTATAATAGCCAGTTTTGTCCCCTATTAAGGGTGCCCTATGATTTTACAGGTTTCTTGCCTAAGCTCTGCTATGATTCAATCGGATTTTGGGAGAAAATCGATGCAATTTAACAATGCCTTCTGGTTTTTTCATATTCAATAGTTCCGGTACGGTTACAAAACGATATCCCTTTGCTGACAGATCGGCCAGGATCAAACGAGTAGCCTCAACATCCAATTTCCGTTCCGGTACTCTTCCGTCATGCAATAGTATTATTTGACCTGGCTTTATCTGCTCAGTTACTCGTTTGGCCATCAACTCAGGAGTGGGGGCTGCATGATTGTCAGCGCAAATGCTCCAAATAATCACTTCATATCCGGCCCCACGCACAGTACGCATCAGACGGTCGTCCATGATGCCCCGCGGCGGCCGGAAAAGATAGACACGCTGTCCAGTCAGGTTTTCGGATACATCTGAGGCCGCTTTTAATTCCCATTGGACCTGCTGATCATCCAACGTTCTGAGATTAGCGGGATGAGTAAAGGTATGATTGGCAATAACATGCCCTCGGTCACTGACCTCTTTCACTATACCCGGATATTCTTTCATCCTTTCACCGATCATAAAAAAGGTAGCCTTGGCCTGGTACTGGTCAAGGATATCCAGGATCTGCGTGGTATAAACCGGCATCGGTCCATCATCAAAGGTTATGGCCACCACCTTCTCCTTGACGGGACGGTCATAGATGGCTCCAGGATAGGACCACGCGCTGCGCGGATAGAAAGCTGACATGGCAAATAAAAAAAGGACGGCCAGTAGTTGCAGTTGAAAAGATTTTTTATTTATCATAAAGTCTCACCTTGCTATAAAAATCAATCCGGTATAACATTTTAGCCTGATTTATATTTTACGATGTTATATAAAATTTTCCAGTATATAATGTTCTGAACGGGTGATAATAAGTCTAGAGTCAGCGATACCGAAGGTACAAATCAGGTCTCTCTACTAAGAGAATAAATCCTGATTTATAAACGACAATCATTCGATAGTCGTCTAAGCCATGAGGTACGCTGGCTTTTTATTTATCAGACCCGGATCGTACTCGACCTCCGTCCGACAGCCATCGCCACACTGTAATACAACCCCAATATCACTGGCATCCAGAGCAGCAGATAATAATAGACTGGTTTCCCCAGCAGGATATACCCTGACAGGCATGACAATAGCGGCACCAGCGGAGTGTACCAGAATTGAAGTACGAAAAAGCCGTAATTAGCTTCCCCCCACATATCGGCTGGCATTATACTCATCAGGCTCAGGATCAGACCCGGCAGCTGCCAGATAACAACCGTGAATAGATTTCTCTGCCATGAATCATTTCGATAAATCAAGGCTTCACCCGCAATCACCAGGCAAAAGATCAGAGACAAAACCAGATCCAGGCCGGGGAAATAAATAGCCAGAGCGACTGCAATGCTGGCAAATATTTGAATTAAATATAGACGAACGATCCTTCGTATGATGCTTATCATCTCTTCCCTAATTGATTCTTATCACTGATATCTGCCGGCTGCCCAGAAAGGCGTCCGGGGTTATCCATAAATCAGGCCCGGGCGCTAGATCTACGCCCGCCTGCAAATAAGCCTTCCACATTATTTTGGTACAATTGAAGATACGCTCTCCGGGCCTGAAAGCCAGGGGATAAAATAGACTTCCTTCATATTTCATTACGTTTGCAACGGCCTTTTCTTTTACAACTGCTGGAGCGTTTACCCGCAGCAGGCAGATCTCACTGTATTGACGATAATGTTCCAAAGGCTGAACATTGACTCCCAGATCCACGAAAGCCTCCATCACTTCACCACGACCCAGGTAAATGCCAACATGAGAATAATGACCATAAGCGCAATCGGGATAGGCCCCCAGGACCAGATCTCCGGGTTCCAGCCCTTCGAAAGATATATCATTGTTGTAATACCCGTCACAGCCATAACCAGTATTACCATGTCTGGCGCTTTTAATATAGGTTCGCATTGCAGAATGGGGGTCTGTAAACACAGGGTATTCCATGAAGAAAATGATAGTGGACAATAAAATGCAAAACAGAGGAAATACCAGCATATTAAACAGAGACAGTTTTTCTCGCGATATTCTTTTCATCAGCTCCATACCCCGAAAAGCTTACCACTCAATGGGGATCGCCCTTCTCCAGAATATCGACCAGCACCTTGAGTACGTCGATTTCGCTTATTATGCCGACAAGGTGGTCGCCTTCCATCACCGGCAAACCACTGATCTTGTTAGCGATCATTATGCGGGCTGCCGTGATCAAGTCTTCTTCCGGAGAAATAATAATAGGATGCTTGGTCATGATCCAATCGACCGGGGTTTCGGCAATTACTCCAGGGCGGTTAAAGGCCTTTTCGATATCGTGCTGAACAATGATCCCTACCAATTTGCCATCGGCCAGCACCGGGAGGCGTCTGATCCCTTTCTCATGCATCAAGGCCAGAGCCAGACTAATCGGTTTACGATCATCTACAGTAAAAACGTTTTGGAACATAATATCCTTAACCTTCATTCCAACCACCTCTTGACATTATATTAACATATCCTTTACGAAAATACGTATTAGAACCCACCTTTAGGTACAAAGACCACTCCCAGCCATATGTTTTCAGTAACTTTCGCTGACCCCATGCGGGGCGTGCAGAAGACCATTACGAAAATACGTATTAGAACCCATCTTCAGGTACGACGACCACTCTCAGCTATGTCTTTCCAGTAACTTTCGATGACCCCCTGCGGGGTTCGAGTATAATCTACCCGCAATACAAAATATCACCAGTGCTCTGACAGTAACCCCGGAGAAAAATCCATATATATTATTATAGAGGTGAGTTCATGCAGGCAGCATCTGTTTCCAATCTGCTCCGTGATGATTATATGTTACTGCAAAGGTATCTGGAAGGGCATCTGATCAAAAAGATCCTGAACTGTACAGAAACCAAGGTCAGCATTCTGATCGAAAACGATGTTATCGTAGATTTTATCCACCTGGAGGATGAGATAATCTTTGATATAACACTACCATCCGGGTCATGATCAACCACCCTGGTATTGTCTGTTAAGGAACAGGAGTTTGCGATACAATACAAGAAAGGCTCGCTGCAATCGGTCCCCTTGGCGCATGCCTTTGCTCGTAATGGGTAGCATCCCCAGGAGCAAGCTACAAGGGTTGGACAAGTAGTTTATTCCTTAGTGATCGTTATATAGTGTGACACTGAGCATACTTTATCAAAGTAAGACAAAATAACCGGGTGGGATAAAAACGCGCAGTATCCTTAAGAAAATCAACCGCAGCGCTGCCCTGGATAGCGACGAATACCGCCGTCTGGTGGAATACTATGAAGACATTCGTCACTCATCTCCGGAGTCATATGCTCTTTTTTATCAAGATTATGCCGAAGTCTTGTTTCGGGAATACAACATTTGGTTGCCGCGTTTTGCCGTGGATTTCGATGATTTAGTCAATCTATTCATCAAAGGGACAGATCTGCGCTCTGATATCAATGGGGAACTGCTGGACCCGGATGCATTGCCCCAGGAATACCATCCATTTCTAATAGATTTATTAAGACAAGCTGATTCTCGTATTCTCCTGAACCGCATGCTGGGAACCATAAACGAGCCTGGACCGGATCAAAGTTCTCTGCCACGTCCGCGTGAAGCGGACCCGGTATATATATACGAAGATGGCAACCCCTTTAAAGAAATAGGTCTGCATAGCCATTTTAACAGGCTGGGGCGCTTTCTTTTCATAACCCGTATCCGTAGCTACCGTTACCTGACCAGGAACAAAGCCAGCCAGGACCGGATACAATATGTATCTCCTGATTGCCTGGGAGGAATTTTTACCAACAAAGAGAAATCTATTTACTACTATATTTATCTCACCGAAAACAACCAGTTCAAGGCAGAAAATGCGGCCCGGCTTCTAAACCTGGCTTTGTACGAAATAGGCGGAGGACTTTAGATTGCAGCTATTAGTAGACCAGTTTAACGAGACCGCTCAGGGCGACGACCTTTTTCTCTTTTGGGAAAAGGAGGTCGAACTGCGCCATTTATTAAGAATATCAGATCCGGATGGCGGTCAGCTCCAGCTGCGTGAGGCGGAAGAGGTCGATTTTCTCTTTCGTTCCCTCTATTTTTCTGGGCAGAAAAATCATTTCTACGCCTTATTATTCGAAAACCTCCAGAAGCTGCCGGTTCTAAATTGGTTTAACCGTGCCCCCGAATGGCTCAAAAATGATTTCCTTGCCTTCCTCCCCTGGCATATAGACAGTATCAAGGCACAACCCCCGGATCTGACGGGGCTGATCAGGATATATAATGATGAAAACCAGCAATCCTTCTTGCCAATAGTCAATATATTCAACCTGGAGACTTGTAACTACCTGCTGCCGCGAACAGCCAATGCAGGCTTTCGCAGGATTATCCAGGCCCGTCAGAAGCTCCTGCAGACAGCTCGGGGAGAATATACCTATGGCATCATTAACGAACACAGCAAAGGGCAGCCCTATCCTACTATATTTGGAGACAAGCTGGTGCTGCTCCGTCAGGCAGTGGACCTTTTGCAGAGGAGCAACCCGGTGTACTTTCATGAACCTTATGGGGCAGAACGTTTCAAGACCCTGCTGCAATGCAGCGAGCTCATGTTTCGCGGCGGTCTGTTGGAAG